>JBIOHX010000001.1:0-42130 GCA_044449465.1 Gemmatimonadales bacterium
AATCAACCGCGTTGCCGCAAGCCCCGGCGGCACGCCGTTGACGACTCCTATAATGGCGACGCGCGATGCTTCGCCGAGCTCCATTCGCGTCACATCGCCAGGCTCCGCGCCGAGCGCGGCCCGCAACCCGAACTCGCTGGTGCGCTGGCTGGACGAATACGCCGTGACGCCGTACAGACCGAGCGCCGCGAGGACCAGCGTGACGATGCAGAAGAAGATCGTCACTTGGACGAGAAGCACATCCTCCGAGACGGTGCCGCGCACGAGGTCGTTCACCGGGTCGACCGCGATCGGCAGCGTCCCATCGACGTCTGCGATCGCGCGACGAATGGGTCCTACGAAGCGCGCGGGATCGCCGCGAAGGTGCACCGCGAGCTTGGCCATTCCCGAATTGCCCGTATTCGGATTGTTGAACACGACGTACATCTCGCGAAATGGCTTGCGGCGGACGTTGCTGCTTTCAAAATCCCGCACGACCCCGACGATTGTGTAGTGCAGGGTGTCGGCGAGCGTCACCACGGCGCCGAGCGGATCACGAGCACCGAAATACTGCTTCGCCATCGTTTCGTTGATCACCACGGCGGGCGGGCCGCTCTCGAGATCGTGCCGGTCGACGTCGCGGCCGCGAAGCAGGCGCGCGCCGATGGCGTGGAGATAGTTTGGGCCGACCCGATCGACGGAAACCACGCGCTCCGAATCCGCTTGCGGAACGAACCCCGACACATCGACGCGACCGCCGGACGCGCCCCCGCTGAACAATCCGCGATCGGCGAACGCCACCGCGTCCACCCCAGGTACACGGCCGACGCGGTCCGCGAGGTCGCGCCGCAATTGACCGAGGCGCGCGCCGACGTACTGCGTGCGAAACGTCCGTACGCGCACGGCAACCACGTGATCGCGATCCGTTCCGATGTCACCGTGCAGGAGCTGTTGCATGCTCCGCACGAGCAAGCCGCCGCCGACAAGCAGGAGCATCGACAGCGCCATCTGCGCTACGACGAGCGCGCGGCCGAACGGAATGCGGCCCCCGCCGACTCGCGCGGAGCCCATCAGGTTGCGGCCCTGCGAGCGCAATGACGTGGCAAGGTCGACACGCGTCGCGCGGAAGGCAGGCAACAGGCCGAACAGGAGCACGCAGGCAAGCGTCATGGCCGCGGTGAAAGCGAGAACGCGCGCATCGAGTGTCGTATCGATCGCGACCGGGCCGGCGACAGCCGAACTGCCGCGCACCGTGGTGAGCAATACGCGGCTGCCCCATGTCGCCGCGAAGAGTCCGAGCACGCTCGACACGATCGCGAGCAACACGCCCTCGACGAGCAGCTGTTGAATCAACCGCCCGCGGCCGGCGCCGAGCGTCATGCGGACCGTCATCTCACGGCGGCGCGCAACGATGCGCGCGAGCATCAAACTCGACACGTTCGCACAGACGACGAGAATGACCAAACCGACCGCCGCCATCAGCACCCAGAGCGCGTTGCCGTACTCGGCGCGCCGTTCGGAGAAGCCGCGTGCGCCCGACACGACCTCGATGGGATTGGCCGCCAGGCCATCCTCGAACTGCGAGAGCGCACGGCCCGAAAGAGTTTCGCGAATCGAGCTCGCCTCGACCGCGCTTACCTCCTGACGCGCCTGCTCGAGCGTGACGCCCGGCTTCAGCCGGCCCATCATCATGAGCCAGGACCAGGCGCGGTTGTTCAACAGATTCATACTTGGCTGAATCGCGGGGTCCATCATCATCGGCAGCCAGAAGTCCAATGGCTGGCCGATGATATCGCCGCTGAAGCGGGGGGGCGTGACCCCGACGATCGTCACGGCGACGTCGTTGACGCGCATGACGCTGCCGATGGCGGCGCTCGAGCCCGAGAAGCGACGCTGCCAATAGTCGTACGTGATGACCGCAACGGGGTCTTGTCCCGGCGTCTCGTCGTCGGCGCCAGTGAAGGTGCGACCGGCGTACGCGGGCACGCCAAGCACGGAAAAGAAATTGCCGGTGACGAATCGCGCGTGCGGCTGTTCCACCGTTGCCGCGGCCCCCGAACCCATCTGCACGTCGATCGGACCGGACCATCCGCTCGCGTACATGTCGGTGAACACCGTGTTGCGCGCGCGCACGTCCTTATAGAGTAGGAACGACACGAAGGCGGTAATCGGTGCGCCGACGTTGTTGTTATTCACCTGGGAGGGATCGCTCACGATCACGAGCTGCTCGGGATGCGACACCGGAAGCGCGCGCAAGAGCAGCGCGTCGACGAGCGTGAAGATCGCCGTGTTGGCGCCGATGCCGAGCGCGAGGGTCGCGACAACCGTGAGCGTGAAGGCGGGGCGGCTTCTGAGCGAGCGCACCGCGTAGCGCAGATCGCGCGCGAGCGATTCGAGACGCGCGGTGCCGCGGGCGTCGCGGCTTGCGTCCTTGGTGGGTTCGAGGCCGCCGAAGTCGATCGCGGCGCGCCGGCGCGCCGCGTCGCGCGACAGGCCTTGCCGCTGATGCTTCTCGGCTTCGCGCTCGAGGTGAAAGCGCAGCTCGTCGTCGAGCTCCCGCTCGACGGAAGAACGCGACGCCAGCGCGCGCAGGCGATAACGAACGTCGCGGAATAGTTCAGAGAACATAGGTGTCTCCTTCAGCCGCAAACGCAGCGCGAGCGGGACGACCGGGGCTCCGCTTGTGCTTCTACAGGACAACGGCAATCTGCGACGGTCCTTGTAGAAGCGCAAGAGGTCAACGAGACGGCGGCCAGGCTCGCCTGAAACTTTCGGAACCACTAGGCCGTCTAGTGCACTAGACAACCTAGTGATGACCATGCCCACCATCGTCCCGCTCCTCCAAGGCACGCTCGATCTCATCGTCCTCCAGATGCTCCGCGCCGAGCCGACCAACGGCTACGACCTGAGCCAACGCATCCAGGCCGTGTCGAGTGACGTGCTGCAGGTCAACGCGGGCTCTTTGTATCCCGCGCTCTACCGGTTGGAGGAGCGGGCCCTCATTCGCGCGGCATGGAAGGAGACGGATACGGGACGTCGCGCCAAGGTCTATTCGCTGACCGCGGCGGGGCGAAAGCAGCTCGCCGAGCAGCGGGCGACCTGGGATCGCTTCGCCGGCGCCATCGCCGCCATCCTCAAGAGGGCCTGACCCATGTCGTTCATTCGACGCCTGCTGCTTCGCTTGCGCGCCGTGGTGTTGGTCGATCGTTTGCGCCGCGAGATGGACGAGGAGATGCGCGCGCACCTCGATCTCGCCGCGGAACGGTACATGGCGCGCGGGCTCTCACGCATTGACGCGCGCGTTGCGGCGCGGCGCGAGTTCGGCAACACCACCGTGCTCGCGGCCGATGCGCGTGCGGCGCGCGGGGCAGGGTGGTCGGAGTCAGTCGCGACGGACCTTAGACTCGCGCTCCGCGGGCTGCGGCGCACGCCGCTCTTTGCCGCCGTCGCGGTGGTGTCGATCGCGATCGGCGTCGGCGCGACGACGGGGATTCTGGCGGTCGCAAATGCGCTGCTCTTCCGCGCGCCGGCTGGTGTGGCTGCTCCGGATCGCGTCGTGACCGTGGCGGGCACGCAGAACGGCCACGGCTTCAACAGCATCTCGTACCCCGCGTACCTCGACTACGCCCGCGCACCAAGCCTGAGTCGACTTGCCGCAGTCGACCTCGAACCGAAGGCGCTCAGTCTGCTCACGACGCACGGCAGTGAGGCGGTGAAGAGTAGCGCCGTGTCGGGAAACTTCTTTGCGGTGCTCGGTGCCGAGGCGGAGCTTGGCCGGTTGTTCGGCCCCGACGAAGACAGCGAGTCCAACGCGGCTTCCGTCGTGGTGCTGAGCGACGCCTATTGGCGCAAGCGCTTTCACGCCGACTCGGCCGTGGTCGGCCGGCCGGTTGCCCTCAAGGGCGCGGCGTTCACGATCGTTGGCGTGGCATCGCGCGGTTTTCAGGGGCCGTTCGTGATCGCGCCGGATATGTGGATGCCGATCCGCAGCTCGCTGCGGCTGAGCCACAGTGAGCCGATGCTGACCGAGCGTCATGACTTCTGGGTGATCGGCGTCGGGCGGCTGGCCGGCGGGGCATCGGTAGACGGCGCACAGGCGGAGCTGGGGACGATCACCGATCGGCTCAGGGCAGCGTATCCCAAGACTGTCGCCGGCATTCAGGTCAGCCCGCTATCGCTCGTCCCCGGTAATGGCCATCAGATCATCGCGGGCTTTATGGCGGTGCTCGTTGTCGTCGCGGGACTGGTCCTCGTCATCGCGAGCGCGAACGTCGCCGGCATGCTCCTGGCCCGCGCCGCGGCGCGGCAGCGGGAGGTCGCTGTGCGAATTGCCCTGGGCGCATCGCGATTGCGAATTGCTCGGCAGCTCGTCACCGAGAGTCTCGTCATCGGCGCGGCCGCGGCGGTGATTGGACTGCTGCTGGCGAACTGGCTCGTGCAAATGCTCATGGCTCTCGTGCCGCGACTGCCGGTTCCCCTCGTCGTGCATCCCACCCTCGACGGCCGTGTCGTGGCCTTCGCGCTCGGCATCACGCTCCTGACTGCGATCGTGACCGGGCTGCTGCCGGCGCTCCAGAGCACGAAGCCGGACCTCGTGCCCGCGCTCAAGCTAGACGCAGGAGCCACCCCGCGACGGCAACGGCTTCGCGGCGCACTCGTCGTTTCGCAGATCGCCGTGTCGATGCTCCTCCTGGTCGTCGCGGCGTTGTTCGGGCGAGCGTTGGTCAAGGCGCGCGCCGTCGACCCGGGGTTCCAGACGCATAACATCGACCTCGTCGACCTCGACCTGAGCCTCGCCGGGTACGACGATCATCGTGGCGCCACGCAGGCGGTGGCGCTGCTCGGCCTTGTCCGTCGAACGCCTGGCGTAGAGCGCGCCGCGCTGTCAGAGATGGTTCCGCTCACCGGTTCGGCGATGGGGTTCGGCGCCATCGATGTCGCGGGCCACCCCGCGCCGAAGCCGGAGAACGGTGTCGCGACCGGCTCCTGGTACGCCGACTGGAACGTGGTGAGCCCAGGCTACCTCGAGGTGCTGGACATCCCGCTCGTCCGCGGCCGAGCCTTCTCCGACGCGGACCGGGAGGGCGCGCCGAGGGTCGCGATCTGGAACGAGACGTTAGCCAAGCACGTCTTCGGGACGACCGACGTCGTCGGTCGAACGTTCCGCAACGACAGCAGCACGGTGACCATCGTCGGCGTGGCTCGCGACGCCAAGTATCGCGCGCTCGACGATCCGCCGATCGACTTCGTCTACGTCCCGATGGCGCAGCACTATAGTGCGCACACCAATCTGTTCGTGCGCGTATCGGACGATCGGGATTTGTCGGGATCGCTGCGGCGACTGGTCGCCCAGTTCGATCCCCGTCTGCCGGTGCTCGATCAGAGCACGATGGACGACCAAGTCGCGTTCTCACTTTTCCCGCAGCAACTCGCGCTCTGGATCACTGGTTCGCTCGGCCTCGTCGCCCTGCTCCTGGCGCTACTCGGGATCTACGGCGTAATCGCGTACAGCGTCACGCAGCGCACGCGCGAGATCGGGGTTCGTGTCGCCCTTGGCGCGGCGCGCGGCACGGTGCTTCGCCTCGTGCTGCGCCAGGGATTGCGTACCGCCGCCGTGGGCGTGGTCGTCGGCGCGGCGTTGGCCTTCGGAGCCACGCGACTGATCGCGTCATTCCTTTTTGGCGTGTCGTCGACGGATGGCGTCGCGTTCGCGGCCGCGGCCGCGCTCCTCACTGCGGCCGCACTGACCGCGAGCTGGCTTCCGGCTCGTCGCGCGGCCGCGGTGGATCCGATGGTTGCGCTGAGGGCGGAGTGACGAGGTGGCGAGGGCCTAGCGTAGCATCGCCGACGAGCCGGTGACTCGAGGATCCACGCTCGCCGTTGCCGTGGGTCAGCCTGGGGCGACTGGTGTGGTGCGCGGCACCATCTTCGGACAACTCCAGATACTCGCTAGCGACACGGTGGGCGCGGGCACGACGCCCGATCGTGTTGCCGGCGCGACGGTCGATGTGTCGCGAGAGGTCCGCGACTCGACGAGCGACAACGGCCCCGTCACCGTGACGACAACGCATATCGGAACGATCGTGAGCGACACCAGCGACCGCTTCACGCTGACGAACGTCGCGAAAGGCTACTACCAATTCGACGTCACGCCGCCGAGCGGATCGCCGTACAAGCCGGCGACGTTTTCCGGCCTGGCGTTCGACACCACCGATACGCAAGCAACCGCGGTGTTTCTTCACTCCAAGTAGGAGATGGCCGACGTTCGTGAGAGGGGCTTACGGCTCGACCATCGTCTTTGGTGGGCGCCGACCATCATCACCGTCGGAACACCCGATCCGGCCTGGTGGTTTTTCGTGCCATTTGCGAAAATCACCCGAACGGGTGACGCGAAAGCGCGAATCCGACCATAGAGTGCCGCCAACTCCAGCGAGGATATTCGTATGAAGAAGACGGTTCTGAAGTTCGGCTTCCTCTCCGGCGCGGTCATGGCCGTGTTCATGGCCGCCTCGTTCCCGTTCCTCCACGACTTCGGGTTCGACACGGGCCTCGTCGTTGGATATACCGGAATCGTTCTAGCCTTCCTCCTCGTGTTCTTTGGGATCCGTTCCTATCGCGACACCATGAATGGCGGCCGCATCGGCTATTGGCGCGGCGTTGTGGTGGGGACGCTCATCGCCGTGATCTCGAGCCTCTGCTACACGGCGACCTGGGAGGTCCTATCCTATAAGTTCGCGCCGAACTTCGGCCAGAGCTACGCCGACGCGGCCGTCGCCAAGGCGCGCGCCGACGGGAAAAGCGACGCGGAGGTCGCGAAAGTCCGCGCGGACATGCAACAATTCGTCGAGAATTACAAGAATCCGCTCTACAGCAGCGCGATGACGTTCATCGAGCCGTTCCCCGTCGGCCTCGTCATCGCGCTCGTCTCGGCGGGCATTCTTCGGCGGAAGGAAGATGCGGACGAGGCGGCGCTGGCGACGGCGTAGGAGAGAACACCGGCATCGAGCGCGATCGGACGGACCGTTCGCAAGCTTCAATCGGCGCGCAGGGCCTCCGCGGGGTCGATTCGAAGCGCGCGCCGCGCATTATCCGACGTCGACGCCGCGCATTGGCCGGTGTCGTTCCACTAGGTTAGGGGAGATGATGAGAATGCTCGGGCGCGCGGTCAAGCGGCCGCGTCAGGCGCCTCGCCCGCCTCTCGGCATGCCAGACCGCGCCCCGGCTCGTGGCTGCTCAAACCCAGGCCGTTGCCGGGGTTGCCGAACGCCCAGCACCGAGCTACGGTAACTGCCCCAGTTGTCCGCCTGACCTCTTCCCAGAGGGGCATCGTGAGCGTTACCCAGTCGCTGACCGTCAACGGCACTACGGTCTCCGCGGACGTCGAGCCGCGAACTCTTCTCGTCGACTTCCTTCGGCAACACCTCGGCCTCACCGGTACCCACGTCGGATGCGACACGGGCCAATGCGGCGCCTGCACTGTGCACCTGAACGGGATGGCGGTGAAGTCGTGCACTCTTCTCGTGGCGCAGGCCGCCGGGACGCACGTGACGACGATCGAAGGGCTCGCCGCCCCCGACGGCACGATGCATCCGATGCAGGCGGCGTTCAAAGACTGTCATGGATTGCAGTGCGGCTTCTGCACGCCGGGGTTCGTGATGAGCGCGATCGACCTCGTGAACCGCATTCCGGACGCGTCCGAGGAGACGATTCGCGCCGAGGTCGAGGGTAATCTGTGCCGGTGCACGGGCTACCAGAATATTGTGAAAGCCATCCAGCAAGGGGGCGCGGCGATGAACGAAGCCACTGCCGCGAGCGCCCTGAAGGCGACCGCGTCGTATCCCTCTCGCAAGGAGGAAACATGGGCGCGAGCTTGATCGGTCAGCCGGTTCGGCGCAAAGAGGACGCGCGCTTTCTCACCGGGAACGGACGATACACGAACGACCTCGCCGTGAGGAACGCGGCGCATGCGTTCTTCCTTCGCTCGCCCCACGCGCACGCGAAGATCAACTCGGTCGGCGTCAAGCGCGCGCAGCTCGCGCCCGGCGTGCTTGCCGTGTACACGGCCAACGACTTGACCGGAGTGAACGGGCTGCCCTGTGGTTGGTTGATCACCGGTACCGATGGCAAGCCGATGGCCGAGCCACCGCATCCAGTGCTCGCGCAAGGAGCGGCGCGCTACGTCGGCGATCCGGTGGCGCTCGTCGTCGCCGATACGCTCAACCATGCGAAGGACGCCGCCGAGTTGATCGAGGTCGACTACGACGTGCTGCCGGCGGTGGTGAATTGCGTCGACGCGCTCAAGGCTGGCGCACCGCAATTACACGAAAGTGCACCGGGCAACAAGTGCTACACGTGGGCGCTCGGTGACAAGGCGGCGGTGGACGCGGCGTTCGCGAGCGCCGCGCACGTGACGAAGCTCGACATCGTCAACAATCGGCTGATCCCGAACGCGATCGAGCCGCGCGCCGTGGTCGCGTCGTACAGCCGCGGCGACGACATGTACACGCTTCATGTCGCCAACCAGAACCCGCACCTCGAGCGTTTGCTCCTCTCGGCGTTCGTGCTCGGCCTGCCCGAGCAGAAGGTTCGCGTGATCGCGCCCGACGTGGGCGGCGGCTTCGGGTCCAAGATTTATCTCTATCCCGAAGAGACGGCGATGGTGTGGGCGAGCAAGAAAGTGAGTCAGCCGATCTCGTGGGTCGCCGAGCGAAGCGAGTCGTTCCTCGCCGATGCGCATGGGCGCGACCACGTCACGCACGCCGAGCTCGCGCTCGATGCGAACGGCAAGTTCCTGGCGATGCGCGTGCAGACTACGGCGAACATGGGCGCGTATCTGTCGACGTTCTCGACTTGCATTCCGACCATCTTGTACGCGACGCTGCTCGCCGGGCAGTACACGACGCCGGCGATCTATTGCCAGGTGACGGCGTCGTTCACGAACACCGCGCCGGTGGATGCGTATCGAGGCGCCGGACGGCCGGAGGCGACGTTCGTCGTCGAACGGCTCGTGCATCACGCGGCGGTAGAGATGGGCATCGCGCAGGACGAGATCCGTCGCCGGAATTTCATTCGGTCGTTCCCGTATCAGACGCCGGTCGCGCTTCTATATGACACGGGCGATTACGACGCGTCGCTCGCGGGCGCGATGAAGGCCGCCGATGTCGTGGGATTCGCGGCGCGGAAGGCAGAGTCGGCGAACCGTGGTAAGCTCCGCGGCCTCGGCTACTCGGCGTACATCGAGGCGTGCGGGCTCGCGCCGTCGAACGTCGCCGGCGCACTTGGCGCGCGCGCGGGCCTGTACGAGGCGGGCGAAGTTCGCGTGAACCCCACAGGAAGCGTCACTGTGTTCACGGGATCGCACTCACACGGCCAGGGACACGAGACGACGTTCGCGCAGGTCGTCGCCGACCGCCTCGGCATCCCGCTCGAGAACGTCGACGTCGTGCACGGCGACACGGGCCGCGTGCCGTTCGGCATGGGCACGTATGGCTCGCGCTCGCTCGCCGTCGGCGGCTCGGCGATCGTCAAAGCCGTCGATAAGATCATCGCGAAGGGAAGGAAAATCGCCGCGCACCTGCTCGAGGCCTCGGACGCCGACATCGAGTTCAAGGACGGCAAGTTCACGGTCGCGGGCACCGATCGCAGCAAGACGTTCGGCGAGATCGCGCTCACGGCGTACGTGCCGCACAACTATCCACTCGACAAGCTCGAGCCAGGCCTCGACGAAACGGCATTCTACGATCCGACGAACTTCACGTTCCCGGCGGGCACGCATCTTTGCGAGGTCGAGATCGATCCCGAGACGGGCGTGGTATCGGTCGAAGCATTCACGGCGTGCGACGACTTCGGCACCATCATCAACCCGATGATCGTCGAAGGCCAAGTCCACGGCGGGCTCGCGCAGGGCATCGGCCAAGCACTGCTCGAGCAGTGCGTCTACGATCAAGAGAGCGGACAACTGCTCACCGGCAGTTTGATGGATTACGCACTGCCGCGAGCGGACGATCTTCCGCACTTCAACGTCTCGCACACCGTCACGCCATGTACGCACAACCCGCTCGGCGCAAAGGGCTGCGGCGAAGCGGGAGCGATCGGCGCACCGGCCGCGCTCATGAACGCGGTCATGGACGCGCTGGCGCCGGTCGGCGTGACACACCTCGACATGCCCGCCTCTCCGCACCGTGTCTGGCAGGCCATTCGCGCGGCGCGCGCCTAAGGGAGGGCCATCACAATGTACTCATTCGAGCTGGTACGTCCGACGACGCTTGCCGCGGCCTCCGCGGCGTTGACGAGCAGTGGCGGGAAGGCCCTTGCCGGCGGCCAAAGCCTGCTCGCGGCGATGAAGCTTCGACTCGCGCAACCAGGAACGCTCGTCGACCTCTCCGGAATCGCGGAGCTCAAGGGCATCGCGCGGAGCGCGGATACCGTCACGATCGGCGCGTTGGCGACGCACACCCAGGTCGCCGAATCGAGCGTCGTACGCGAGGCGATTCCGGCGCTGGCGGAGTTGGCGCACGGCATCGGCGACCGGCAGGTGCGCAATGTCGGCACGCTCGGCGGATCGATCGCGCACAACGATCCGGCGGCGTGCTATCCGGCGGCACTGCTGGCGCTCGGCGCGACGATTCGCACGACGGCGCGCCTGATCCCCGCCGATGAGTTCTTCAAGGGCATGTACGAGACGGCGCTTGGCGATGGTGAGATCATCACGTCGGTGTCGTTCCCGATCCCGCGGAAGGCGGCGTATGTGAAGTTTGCCAATCCCGCGTCGCGGTTCGCGCTCGTGGGCGTCTTCGTTGCTCAGACGGCGACCGGCGTTCGCGTCGCGGTGACCGGGGCGGCACCGTCGGTCTTCCGCTCGAAGGAATTGGAAACGGCGTTCACTCGGAGCTTCACCGCTGACGCGGCCAAGGCGGTGACCGTGAGTGCGTCGGGCCTGAACGGCGACCTGCACGCGTCGCCGGAGTATCGGGCGCACCTCATTCCAGTGCTCGCGCGCCGTGCCGTTGCCGCCGCCGGCTGAAAAGCAGCCGGCGCGCGGCGCCTCGATCAAACTCTCGTCCGTCGACGACGTCGTCGAGCTGCTCGAGGCCCAAGACTACCTGGCCGATCGGCAACTGGCGACGTCGGTCTTTCTCAGCCTCACCATGGCGCGTCCCCTCTTTCTCGAGGGCGAGGCCGGCTGTGGCAAGACGGAGCTCGCCAAGGTCCTCGCGGCGGCGCTGGGCACACGGCTCGTGCGATTGCAGTGCTATGAAGGCCTGGACGTCGGGTCCGCGGTGTATGAGTGGAACTATCCGAGGCAGATGATCGAGATTCGCCTGGCGGAGGCGAGTGGCACCATAGATCGTGCGGGACTGGGTGCGGATATCTTCACGCGCCGGTTTCTGCTGCGGCGTCCGTTGCTCGAGGCGCTGGCGCCTGAGGACGGAGTCGCGCCCGTGCTCTTGATCGACGAGCTCGATCGCGCCGACGAGCCGTTCGAAGCGTATCTGCTCGAGGTGTTGGCGGAATATCAGGTGACGATTCCGGAGCTCGGCGTCATCAAGGCGGCGACCCCGCCGGTCGTGGCGATCACGTCGAATCGGACACGGGAGATTCACGACGCGGTCAAGCGCCGCTGCCTCTATCAGTGGGTCGGCTATCCGGATGCGCAGCGGGAGCTGGCGATCGTCCGGCGGAAGTGCCCTCGAGCGCCGGCGGCCCTGGCGCGCGAGATCGTAGAGTTCACGCAGCGGCTTCGCGCTTTAGAGCTGTTCAAATCGCCGGGCGTGGCGGAGACGTTGGACTGGGCGGAGGCGCTCGTGACACTCGATCGGGTGTCGCTCGACCGCGAGACCGTTGCCGACACGGCGGGGGTGCTGCTCAAGTATCAGGACGACGTGGGCGTGTTGACGCCGGATGTAACGGCGAGGCTCGTCGACGAAGCACGCGCCGCGGCAAGGTCGGCGTGATCGGCTGAGATGATGCCGACGGGGCGCCTCGCCGAGAACATCGTGCATTTCGTGCGACTGCTGCGCGCGGCGGGAATTCCCGTTGGACCGGAGCGTTCGGTCGCGTCGCTCGAAGCCGTGCAAGCGGTGGGCATCTCGAATCGGGACGATTTCCGCGCGGCGTTGGCGGCGGTGCTGATCTCGCGCCAGGAGCATCGGGAGCTTTTCGATGAAGCATTCGGTGTGTTCTGGCGTAATCCGAAGCTTACGCAAAAGAGAATGGCGTCGTTGCTGCCGAAAGTGCAGGCCCAAGCCCCGCCCGAGGGAGAGCAAGTGTCCCCGAGGCTCGCTGCGGCGTTCGTCGGCTCGGCGGTTCGCGAAGCGTTCGACAGCGAAATGGACGAGGTGCAGTTCGACGCGTCGTTCACATTCTCACCGACGGAGGTGCTGCGGCACCGCGACTTCGAGGCGATGACCGCCGACGAGCTCGCGGCGACTCGCTCGATGCTCGCGCGACTACGCCTGCCACTGCCCGAGCTTCCCACCCGGCGGAGCAAGCCAGCCGTTCGAGGGCAGGGCATCGATGTGCGCCGCACCATGCGACGGGCGACGACCGGCGCCGGCGCGCTCGTCCCGCTGGCGCGACGGCAGCGCCGGCGGAGAGGGCCGTCGCTCGTCATACTGTGCGACATCTCGGGGTCGATGGACAGCTACTCGAGAATACTCATGCACTTTCTCCACACGGTCACGAACGATCGCGATCGCGTTCATGTGTTCGTGTTCGGGACGCGGCTCACGAACGTGACGCGCCAGCTGCGGCATCGGGACGTGGACGTCGCGCTCAAGCGTGTGGGCGCCGCCGCATCCGATTGGGCGGGAGGGACGCGGATCGGCGCTTGCCTCACCGAGTTCAACAAGCGGTGGTCTCGCCGCGTGCTCGCGCAGGATGCGATCGTGCTTCTCATCAGCGACGGGCTGGATGCCGACGCCGGCGAGGCGCTGGCGCCGCAAATGGACCGGCTTTCGAGATCGTGCCGGCGTGTGGTCTGGCTCAACCCGTTACTCCGTTACGACCGCTTCGAGCCGAGGCCGGCGGGGATTCGAGCGATGCTGCCGTATGTCGACGACTTTCTGCCGTGTCACAACGTGGACAGCGTCGTCGCGCTCGCGGCGGCGTTTGATGCGATGTCCGGGAACCGGAGCCGTGCATGGAGATGACGGGAACGAGCGACGTGCCGGCCGCGCCAGACGCAGTCTGGTGCGCGCTCAACGATCCAGCCGTGCTGCGGGCCTGCATCGCCGGCTGCGAGTCGCTCGAGCCCACTGGTGAGCATTCTTACGCGATGGTGCTGGCGGCGAAGGTCGGGCCGGTCGCCGCACGATTCACGGGCACGATGCGTCTCGCCGACATCGATCCGCCCCGATCGTACACACTGCGTTTCGAGGGAAGCGGCGGCGTGGCCGGCTTCGCGAAAGGCGAGGGGCGGGTGACGCTCGTTCCCACTGGCGGTGATTCCACGAAGCTCGAGTACGTGGCGACGGCACAAGTGGGGGGCAAGCTGGCGCAGATCGGATCGCGGCTCATCGACGGCGTCGCGCACAAGATGGCCAACGATTTCTTCGAGCGATTCGTCGCATCGGTGAGCCCGCCGCCGGTGGCCGCTCCACTCGTGGCCGCGGCCGACAACCCGCGCGCGCCGACGTTTCGCCATTGGCGCGGCCTGGGTTATGCCGTCATCGCGAGCCTGTTCGTGCTGCTCGCGATCATGCTATTCAGGCGTGGGGCGCCGTAGCGTTCAGGAGAAGCCGTGGCTGACGCCGACGTGCGGCAACGTGTAGAGCATTGGGCGCGGGCCTGTCGCGAGAAGGACATCGATGGCGTCATGTCCTTCTATGCGTCCACGATCGTGTCATTCGATCTCGGACCGCCCTTGCGCTACGCCGGCGGCGAGAACAAACGCCGTGCCTGGGAAGCAGTGTTCGATGCCTACTCGGGGCCCATCGTCTACGACGTACGCGACTTGAAGATCATGTCGGACGGCGAGCTCGCATTCGTTCACAGCCTCAACGATGTGAGCGGCACGCTGGCGAGCGGCCATGTCACGAGTCTCTGGGTGCGTTGGACGGCGTGCTTCCACCGAATCGATGGCGTCTGGCTGATCGAGCACGATCATGTCTCGGTCCCGGCGGACGTCGAGCATGGTCAGGCCGTTCTGAATCTCACACCGTGAGCGCGGCGAGATTCCTTACAAGAACGTCCGTCTCGTCGGTCACCAGCCCCGCTGTTTGCGAAGCTCGGAGATGTGCGCCGTGTGGTGGTCGCCGTGCCACCGGCAGAGGTCGACCAGCCCGTCAATCGACACAACGCCCCAATCCGGATGCGTCGTGGTGCGACTGAATCGGTCCGGCGCCAGCGTCTCGAGGAAGTGCACCAGGCGCGCGTGCACCGCATCGAGGATAGCGAGCGACCCGTCGATCGGCATCCGCTTCGCATCGACGAGCTCGGCCCATGTGACTTCGTCCCACGTCTTGACCGGCGGGTTGTCTTCCGTTTGGGCAACCTTGACGCGCGTGTAGAGGACCATGTGAGCGTCGGCCACATGATGCACGACCTGGCGTACGGTCCAGCCGCCGGGACGATACGGCGTATCGAGCTGCGCGTCGGCCAGCCCCGCGACCGCGCGCCGGAGGTTGGCCGGCATTCGCTCGATCGACGCGATTGCGCCGGCGCGCGACTCAGCGGTGAATGACGTTCGTGGCGCGAACGTGCCGATCGGATAGCGGAGGTCGGGCATGTCGGCCCGTGCGGCGCTCACAGCCGTACTCCGAATCGCGCGAAGATCTCCCGGTCCCCGCGCGCGGTGACGCTCAACGCGCGACTATCGCGCTCGCGCACGACCCATTTTCTTTTCAGCGCATTTTCCAACAATGCGGCACCGAGTGCGCCGCCGAGATGCGGCCGTCGTTCGGTCCAGTCGAGGCACGCATGGGCGAATCGGCGGCGGCGCGCACGCAGCGCGTCGACGTCGATCCCAAGCTCGGATATCGCGTTCGCGCCACGCGCCGTGAGGTCGCGGTCACGAAGACGACTCGCGGCGCCGGTCGAAAGCCACCCGAGGGCGACCAGGCGGCTGTAGAGCGCAACGCCCAACGCTCCGGCGATGTGATCGTAACAGCTTCGCGCGACACGCAAGCTGGACGCGATGGCGGGTGCGGGCTCGACAGGGGCGCGGCCGGCGAGGGAGCTCAGAGCCTCGAGTGCCGCCGCGACGTCGGTGCCGGCCAGGGTGTAGCAGCGGTGTTTACCTTGCGTCGTGACGCTCACCAACTTCCGTGCTCTGAGTTGCTGCAAGTGAATGCTCGCGGTCGAAGGCGTGACGTCGGCCAAGAGTGCCAGCTCCGTGCTCGTTCGCGCGCGACCATCCATCAAGCTGTAGAGCATGCGCGTACGCGCGGGAGCTGCAATGGCTGCCGCAATCTGCGGCACCGTTGCGTCGGGCGATAGCAGTTTCGCATCCATGGTTTGACACTACTCAAACCGTTGGCCACCAGCAAGCGACAGGATACCACGATGAACGAGCTGGAAGCGCAGAGGAAGAAAGGCGAACGATTTCTGGAGCTACACGCCGGACCGGGCGCCTTTGTGATTCCGAATCCGTGGGACGCCGGCACGGCGCGCATGCTCCAGACGATCGGCTTCGACGCGTTGACGACGACGAGCGCGGGGTTGGCGTTCGCGCTTGGAAAGCGCGACGGTGCACGAGAGATCACGCGCGGCGAGGCGCTTGCCAACGCCAAGGCGATCGCCGACGCGACCGATCTTCCAGTCGCTGCCGATCTCGAGAATGGATACGGCGACGCACCGGAGGCCGCCGCAATCACCATCCGCCTTGCGGGGACGGAGGCGGGACTCGTGGGCGCGTCGATCGAGGACGCGACCGGCGATCCCGCACGCCCCATCTACGATGTCGGCCACGCCGTCGAGCGGATCGTGGCGGCGGTCGAGGCCGCGCGCGCGCTTCCGACGCCATTCGTGCTCGTCGCGCGCGCGGAGAACTATTTTCACGGACGACCGGATCTCGACGACACGATTCGACGCCTGCAGGCGTTCGAGGCCGCCGGCGCCGACGCCCTGTACGCTCCGGGGCTCAGGACGCTCGAAGAGATCCGCGCCATTTGCTCGGCGGTGCGCAAGCCGGTGAATGTCGTGATGGGGCTCGGCCGGGTTTCCTTCTCGGTGGCCGAGCTTGCCGCCGCGGGCGTACGCCGGATCAGCGTGGGCTCGGCGCTGAGCCGCGCCGCGTTGACGGGGTTCGTGGCCGCGGCGCGCGAGATGAAGACACACGGCACGTTCCGGTTCGCCGAGGGGTCGTTGCCGTACGCCGAGGTCAACCGGTTGATGCAACGACCGTAACGGGTCGACCGCGTGCGCGGGGCGTTGCCACATAGAGCGTGTGCATCGGCCCGGCCGTGGTGTGTGCCCGTACGTGCAACGCGCGGACAGTGAGCCCCGCATGGCGGAGCGCTCCCGCGAACTTCCGGTCGTCAGCCACAGACCAATAGACGATCGACCCGCCGGGACGCAGCGCCGCCACGGTGTCGGCGATCCCGCGCGGCGCGTACAGATCCGCGTTCTCGGACATCAGCATTGCGTCCGGACCATTGTCGGTGTCGAGCATGATCGCATCGAAGCCGCCTTGGTTCCGCTGGAGCACGGCAAGGACATCCGCCTGGACCACGCGAACGCGCGGATCGGCAAGCGCGATGACGGAGAGGTCGTACGCCGGGTCTGCGTTCCACGCGATCACCTCGGCCAGCAACTCAGCCACGACGACTTCGGCGTCTTCGCGCAAGAGCTCCAGGGACGCTCGAAGCGTGAAGCCCAACCCGAGACCGCCGATCAACACCCTCGATCGCGGGGTCTCGCGGAGCGGCGCGCAGGCGACTTCGGCCAGGCGATCCTCGGAGAGATGGCGACGGCTCGACATGAGCTCGACGCCGTCGGCGCGGACCAGGTAAGCGCCATCGTGCCGATACAGCGTGATCCGCGTTCCATTCGGCGTCCGCGCCTCGCCCAACTTCTCGAGAGGTTTCATGATCGTTGATTAGTTCCGTGCGACGCTCACGCCTGCATTGGCGGCTTCCGACGCCGTGACCTCGATGGCTCGCGCGCACATGATCAATCCCGCGAGCAACGCGATTGCGCCCGTCAGCCGGGCGATGCGCGCGCCGGTGGGCGCAGCACGCTCAGCGGTGATTGACGCCGTGATCACGAGCATCGTGCGCGTGTCCATGAGTCCCGTGACGAAAAATACCGCCATTGGCGCCGCGCAGCTCAGGGCGCAGTCGACGCCGAATCGGCAGCCGTCTCGCCATGCGGTAGTCACGTTCCCAGAGACCGTTTGCGCCGCGACAGACGCCTGATGGCAGCGGCGGAGTCGCTTCGCTTTCCAGCGCGAGCGCTGCACCGCGCCGATACACAGAACGGTCGCGCCTGCCGTCCACGCGCCGAACGACGGATGCGTCGGCGATGTTCCCGTCATCCGAGACAGTTCCGCAGTCGTCGCGAACAGCACCAGCCCAATCACGGCCCATAGGCTCGCATATCCCGAAGCGAAGAGCGTGGTCCGCTGGCCGGCGCGCGACACTCCCATTGCGCGCAGCCGGCGATGATGGCGCCAGAGGGTGGGCGCGACCGACGGCAGCATCATCGCCACCATCATTGCGACCGTCACGAGCGCCATCACCGCCGGTGATGTCATTTGCATCGAGCTCATCGCGCCGGGTACTTGTCGCGGTGGCGCATCCAGACGCCATGCTCGTTGCGGCCGAGCGGGGCGCGGTCGAGCCACTGGTACATGCCCCAGAGACCGTCGAGCCCGCGCGCGAACGTGGAGTAGGTGTGATGGACAACTCCGTCGCGCACCGCGAACGCGCTCATCCCGGGGCGTTCGCGCAAAAACGTGGCGACATCAACGCCGGCAGAGGCGGCGATCTGGCCGACCGGCGCTTCGCTCCCCAGCTTCTTCCACTCTGGAAGCGTACGCTTCAGCGCCGAGTCCTGCATCGGAGACTCTCGGCGATAGTTGTAGTCGATTTCGCCGCTACGCTGCTCGAGCTCCGTGAAGGCGACGCTGAAGTCGAAGTTGAAGTCGCCGCCAAAGGAGGATGCCCATGGGAATGCCCACCCCATGCGCTGCTTGTAGCCTTGCAGCTTGGCGAGTGGAGCGCGCGAGACTGCGTACAGCGACACGTCGTGATTCTCGAGATGGACGGCGATGCCATTGAAGCCGTCGGCGATGCTCGAGCACGACGGACAGCCCGCGGCGTAGTCCGGGCCGAACATGCAGTGGTATACGAGCAACTGCGAACGTCCGCGGAACAGGTCGGCCAGCGACGCGCTTCCGTCGTCCGTGTCGAACCGGTAGTCTTTCGCGACCGGCACCCAGGGCAAAGCCTGTCGTTGGCGCGCTACCTCGTCACCGCGATGCGTCAAGTCTTTTTCGGCCTCGAGCAGGGCGAGGCGAGCGGTCAGCCATTCTTCGCGTGTTCCGGCGGTCATCGTCGTCGTCATGGTCGTTCTCTCCAGTAGCTTGTGTCGATGGGGCGGCGCGCCGTCGCATGACCAGCGCCCGGTGAACGAGCGATAGATTAGGAGCCGGCCAGTCGAGGGTGTGAGTAACAAGTGTGACGGGATTCCCATGGACTCGATGATCGTCGCGGCCGGTCGCGCGCTCGCGGCGGGCGATCCGTTCGGCGCGCTGAACCGTGTGGCGCTGCGCGACGACGCGGCGGCGCTCGCGTTGCGCGGGATCGCCATGGCGCAATTGGGAGATCTCGAACGCGCCCGCGTGCTGCTTCGGCGTGCGGCGAGAGCCTTTGGGCCGCGAGAGGCCGTGGCTCGCGCACGGTGCGTCGTCGCCGAGGCCGAGATCGCGCTCGTGACGCGGGATCTCGGCTGGCCAGTCAAGGCGCTCGAGGCAGCGCATGCAACGCTAGCCGGGCAGGGCGATGTCGTGAATGCCGCCCACGCACGGCACCTCGCGGCTCGCCGGTTCCTTCTCACCGGACAGTTGGACCACGCGGAGCGCGCCATCGCCGATCTCGACGTGTCGGTGTTTCCGCCTGCATCGAGAGCCGCGTTCGAGCTCGTCGTCGCCGGCATCGCACTTCGCCGGCTGCGGACGCGGCCGGCGCGCGACGCACTCGCACGTGCCGCGATCGCGGCGAAAGCCGCCGGCATCCCGTCGCTCCTGGCCGAGGTCGAGCGGGCGTCTCTCGCTCTGGATACACCGGCGGCGCGACTCATTCGGGCCGGCTCCGAACGACCGCTCTTGCTCGAAGACGTCGAAGCCGTGCTGGCGTCGGAGGCGCTGATCATCGATGCCTGCCGGAATGCCGTTCGGCACTCGGGCGCGTCGATATCGCTCGCGACGCGTCCCGTCCTCTTCGCCCTCGTTCGTGCGCTCGGCGAGGCCTGGCCAAACGACGTCGCGCGCGATGTGCTTCTGGCGCGCGCCTTCGGCGCGAAGTACGTCGATGACTCGCACCGCGCGCGGTTACGCGTCGAGATCGGGCGGCTTCGCGTTGCCCTCCGCCGTGTCGCCAACATCCGCGCCACGAAGCGAGGGTTCGTGCTCGGACCGCGCCGCACGGGCGAGGTCGTGGTGTTGGCGCGGCCCATCGAAGAGGAGCATGCCTCGCTCCTCGCACTGCTCGACGACGGCGAAGCGTGGTCCACCTCGGCGCTCGCCCTGGCGATTGGAGCGAGCCAGCGCACGTTGCAGCGCGCGCTGGACTCGCTCGCGCGGGAAGGGAAGGTGCAGCCGTTCGGGCGCGGCCGCGCCCGGCGGTGGATCATGCCTCCCATCTCGGGATTCACGACAGCATTGTTACTCCCCTCTGCGCTGCCGATCGAGTAAGCTCACGCCATGCGCCAATCCACTGCCGAGATCATTCGCGAGTACGGCCCGTTTCCGCGGGCGAAGAACATAGGCGGCGTCACCTACGATGGTCAGTCCGTGTGGTTCGCCGCCGGGGATGCCGTGCGCGCATTCGACCCCGCGACAGGCGAGGAGCGCGATGCGATCGAGGTGCCGGCGCACGCTGGTACGGCGTTCGACGGCCAATTTCTCTATCAGATCGCCGAAGCACGAATCAACAAGATCGATCCAAAGACCCGGCGCGTGGTGTCGACGATTCCGGCACCCAGCGGGGGTGGCGATTCGGGACTAGCATGGGCGGAAGGGACGCTCTGGGTCGGCGAGTATCGCGCGCGAAAGATTCATCAGATCGATCCGGAAACCGGAGCGATTCTTCGCACGCTCGAATCCAACCGGTTCGTCACGGGCGTTACGTGGGTCGAGGGCGAGCTGTGGCACGCCACCTGGGAGGGCGACGAGAGCGATCTTCGTCGCATCGATCCGAGCTCGGGCGCGGTGCTCGAACAATTGGAGATGCCCGCGGGCGTCAAGGTCTCGGGGCTCGAATCGGACGGGAAGGATCGATTCTATTGCGGTGGTGGAAATAGCGAGACGGTGCGGGCGGTGCGTCGGCCGGGAAGGGCGTGACGTGGGTCGTGGGTCGTGGGTCGTGGGTCGTGGGTCGTGGGTCGTGGATCGTGGATCGTGGATCGTGGATCGTGGATCGTGGATCGTGGATCGTGGGACGCGGGACGTGGGACGTGGATGGATACGAGATTGGCGATTCCTTGCCTGGTGCGACGTCAAAGTGTTTAGATCCGTTTGTGTCCGCTTGTGTCCGCTTGTGTCTTTCACCAATCGTTACGGCCAGCCCGAGCGGCAGTTCAGCGTCCTCGCCGCATGCAGACCATAACAATTGGACACCGATTAAAACGGACACAAGCGGACACGGGCGGATGGCTGGGACGCCCGATCGCGCGGTGGCCGCGCATGACTGCTCGGTCGCGTCGGCCGAAGCCGCGGTGACTTCGCCCGGTGCGGCTGGGAGTGCGTCCGGTGCGGTTGGGAGTGCGTCCGAAGCGGCAGGGAGTGCGTCCGGTGCGGTACGGAGTGCATCCGGTGTGGCACACAGTGCGTCCGAGGCGGCAGGGAGTGCGGGCCGCGATCGAATCACTGCGTCCGGTCGTGGGCGCGCCGCGTCCGATGGCTCGGAGACCACGGAGTGACGACGTGTGAGCGCGCCATGCGGCTCGTGCACGGCGCCAGGTCGCCCGGAGACTGCGCCAGGAAGCAAAGCGACTGCGCCAGGAAGCAAAATGACCACGCCATGACATTCGGGGCCGGCGGGCGATCGCAGAGTCGCCGCGACGTGTCGCGGGTTTACGGCGGCATCTCGCAGGGTCGCGCGGCCGGATCGCAGAGTGACTTCGCCATGACGCAGAGTGGCCGCGCCTTGGCGCAAGGTGACTACGCCGTGCTGCCCGATCGCCCGGGCAGACTGCAGGATCGCATCGGAGCAGTCCAGAGTGACGCCGGCCGATCGCAAAGTGGCGGCGACGTGGCGTAAAGTGGGATTGCCAGCTCGCAGAGTGGTGTCGGCAGCGGCGAAAGTCGCGGCGCCCAGCTGCAGGGTGGCGGCGGGATGCCCGGCGATGACGAGTCGATGCTGCAGACTCGTCGCGTCAGGTCGCAGAGTGAGCGCGGGGCAAAGCAAAGTGCGCGCGGGGCAAAGCAAAGTGAGCGCGGGGCAAAGCAGAGTGACCGCGAGGCAAAGCAGAATGAGCGCGCCTGAGGGCGCGGTGGGCAGAGAGGTTGGCTGGCGGTCCGGCTTCGCCACTCGAGTCCGCACTGGGTTCGCGATGCTCGTCGCCGTGCGTCGTCATCGACGGAGCGCGTCTCGCGAAGCGGCGGCGCAAGGGGTGTCGCTGTAGCGGTTCGCCGGCGGGGCAGCGCGGGCGCTGTCGCGGAGCTACTTCATCTTGACGGCCCGCTGCCGCACGCCGCCTTGAACGAGCGTCAGCCCCGCGGCGTTACCGGCGTCGTCCAAGTCGAACTCGAGCGTCACGGCCGTCGTCGCTTTGATGAAAAACCTGGTGGGTGACTCGGCGAAGAGCTGAATGGGTAGCTGCTTCCCAGCTTGGAGCATCAGTTTGACGCCGTCGAAGGTGACAGCGAAGGTCGCGGTCGGGTTCAGCGAATACTCGCCGATGAGTCGCTGGAGCATCGCGGGCGAGAGCGGGATCTCCACTCGCGCCGCCTTGGCCGCCGCATCGGCGGCGTCGAAACCGGCGGCCAACCTCGCGGCGTCGAGCGACTGCACTCGCCGTGTCTCTTGGCCGCCTTCGCGCAGCGCGAGCAACCGTCCATTCCGGTCGACACGTGCCCAGATCGCCGGCCCGATGTGGACCGAGTCGTCTCCGAAAAACTTCACGGGAAGGATTTGCGGGGGTCGGCGCACCTCGACTTGCTCGATCGCGATGCTCGCACTGTCCGCGTGCGCGGCGCGCGCTCGAGTGAGCGCGAGATCCCAAGCCAGGATCGAGATCGCGGCCATCGGATACGACCGGGTCGTGGCCACGCGCATGGTGACCGCCGTGGAGTCCCTCACCATGACACGGGTGGCGCTGTCGCGGCCGTAGGTGACGCTCATGAGAAAGGTGTGCGGGGCTGCGGTGTACAGCGACATGACGTATTGCGCGGGCCAGCCCTCGGCGTCGAGCACGAGCGTGTAGTCGTGCACGAGCGCGGTGCCTTGGTGCTGGATCCAGGCTCCCGTGATCGTGTGTCCGGCGCGGACGTATTGCTCGATCGACGTCGTGTCTTTGCCGCGCGTCGTCACGAACGACGTCGTGTCCGGCGTCTGGGCGACAAGGCCGCCGGCGAGGCATAGGGTGGCGACGACGAGGCGAGTGGCGAGCATCCGATGGTGTCGCATGAGGATGTGACGATGAGGTGTTGCCGTCGACGGGGACCGGGGGGCGTCGGGCAGGTTACGGCGACAGACCGGCGGCGGGAATCGTCCGGAAGGCGCGACGAGCTACAACTTTTGGCGGATGCGCTGCGTACGGCAGCACGACACCATGACTATCATGACCGTCGCCTTTGGCGGGCCGGCGATCCAGCCGCTGTTCGCCACCAATGAACGGCTGTGGCTCCGCGTGTGGTTGGCGACGCAGACGGCGGCGCTCGGGGTCGTCGTTGGGTTGCGCGCCTATGGCTGGATGATCCGGCACGCTTGGGCGGTGGGTGTGTTCGTGCCGGCCGGGTGGGTCGACGTGCTGCTGTCGAATGCGGTGATGTTCGGCGTCCTGATGCTCTACATTCACCGCGCGAACCGCGGCGCGGCTACTCGGGCGCGCCTGCTGGGTCAGCTCGACGAGGCGCAGCGTGGTCTAGCCGAACGGGCGCACGAAGCCGGGGCGCAGGAAGAACGGCAGCGCCTGGCGCGCGACATTCACGATACGCTCGCGCAGGGATTCACGAGCGTCATCAAACATCTCGAGGCGATCGAGCTGTCATTCGAGCGGTCCCCGGCGATCGGCCACATCGTCACTCAGTGGAGTGAGGCGAACGCGATCGAGGCGACGTGCGTGATCGGAGAGCTGCCGGCGCTGCATCTCGGCGCCGAGGTGACCTGTCTGCGGGCCACGCAGGAGTCGTTGAGCAATGTGGCGCGCCACGCGAACGCGTCTCGAGTTGCGGTCACCTTGGACTGCGTCGACGGCCTCCTTCTCCTCTCGGTGGAGGATGACGGCCGTGGTGTCGCCGAGGCCGAGGACACCAGTGCGGGGCGCATGGGAATCGCGGGAATACGGGAACGGGTTCGTCCGTTCGGGGGGCGGGTGATCGTCGAGAGCGGCGCCGGTACCGGCACGAGCATCACCGTCGCACTCCCACTGGCGGCGATCGCGGCGGTTCAGGCGTGATCGCCCCTCCGGATGGCCGAATTCGCATTCTCGTCGTGGACGATCACCCAATCGTGCGGTGCGGCATCACCAGTGTGCTGGCGAGCCAAGCCGACGTCGACGTCGTCGCCGAAGCCGGGAACGGCGACGAAGCGGTGGCTGCGGCGGCGCGGCTCGAGCCCGATCTCGTCTTGATGGACCTGAGGATGCCGGTGCGCGGTGGCGTTGACGCCTCGGCCGCGATTTTGGCGAGGCGGCCGATGACTCGGATCGTCGTGTTGACCACGTATGCGTCGGACGGCGAGGTGCTGCGAGCGATCGAAGCCGGTGCGGTGGGCTACCTGCTCAAGGATGTTCCGCACGACGAGCTGTTTCGCGCGCTCCGCGCCGTGGCACGCGGCGAGCGCTATCTCGCTCCGGCCGTCACGGCGCGGCTGATGGCGCGTTGGCGGCAGCCGGCACGGGTAACACTCACGGAGCGGGAGCTAGACGTTCTTCGATGCGTCATGCGCGGCGACGGGAACAAGCAGATTGCCGCCGCGCTTGGCATCGCGGAACCGACGGTGAAAGCGCACCTCGTACATATCTTCGAGAAGCTCGGCGTCGAAAATCGAACGGCGGCCGCGCGAGTGGCGCGCGAGCAGAGGCTGATCGCAGCGGACGAGTGACGGTGGCGGATTGGAACGCCCGGGCGCACGAACGCCAAACCGAGCCGGAGCGTTCAGCCGCCCGGCGGCCGGGCATAGCCGGCCGGGGCCCAGGTTTGTACTATAAGGATGTCTCCGCCTCCGCGGCTATGAGCAAATACAACCTCAGCGTCAACGGCCAGTCCCACTCGGTGGACGTCACGCCGGATACTCCGCTCTTGTGGGTGCTGCGCGACTCCATTGGCCTCGTCGGCACGAAGTACGGGTGCGGCATCGGCGAATGTGGGGCGTGCACCATCCATCTCGACGGCAAACCCACGCGCGCGTGCCAGACGCCGGTCTCGGAGGTCGGACGTGCGGCGGTGACTACCATCGAGGGCCTCGATGCTGGCGGGAAGCATCCGCTGCAGCAGGCGTGGGTTGAGCTCGACGTGCCGCAGTGCGGGTATTGCCAGGCCGGACAGCTCATGACGGCGGCGGCGCTGCTCAAGCGCAACCCGCACCCGACCGATGCCGACATCGACGCCACGATGGAGGGCAACTTGTGTCGCTGTGCGTCGTATGTCCGCATGCGCGCCGGGATCAAGCGAGCCGGCGAAATCGCCGCCGGTGCCATGCCGGTGCAAGGAGGCCGGTCATGAGACGCGCCGTCAATTCACCGTCGCCGGTCGTGGACCGGCGTGCGTTCATCAAGGTCGGCGCTCTCGCCGGCGGCGGACTTCTGATCGGCACGTATCTGCGCTTTGGAGCTTCGCCCGCATTCGCGGAGAACGCGCCACTCGCGGGCGACAGCTTTGCACCGAACGCGTTCATCACCATCACGCCGAGCGGCGCCGTCTCGATCATCGCGCCGAATTCAGAGATGGGGCAGGGGATCAAGACGGGACTTCCGATGATCGTCGCCGAGGAGCTCGACGTCCCCTGGGAGCGGGTGACGGTCGTGCAGGGAGATTTGAATCCCGCCTATGGCCGGCAGTTCTCGGTCGGAAGCGGCTCGACGATTGGGAATTACGTGCCGCTTCGTCACGCCGGCGCGACCGCGCGCGCGATGCTGATCGAAGCTGCCGCGCAGACGTGGGGTGTTTCGGCCGGCGCGTGCACGACCGAGCGGGGCGCCGTGATTCACACCGCGTCGAAGCGTCGAGCGACGTACGGCGAGCTCGCGACGAAGGCTGCGACGCTCACGCCGCCCGCCGACGCTCCGCTCAAGGACCCCAAGGATTTCAAGCTGATTGGCACACGCGTGGCCGGGGTCGACAACAAGAAGATCGTAATCGGCGCGCCGCTCTTCGGCATCGACGTGAAGCTGCCCGGGATGCTGTACGCGACGTACGCGAAGTGTCCAGTGTTCGGCGGCACCGTCGTGAGCGCCAACTTGGACGAGGTGAAGAAGCTGCCCGGTGTGCGCGACGCGTTCGTGCTCGACGGCATCGAAGGGCTGACGCCGGGTGTCGCGATCGTCGCCGATTCGACGTGGAACGCATTCAGCGCCGGCGAGGGCCTGAAGGTCCAATGGAACGCGGGGCCGGTCGCAAGTCAGAGCAGCGCGGAGATGGCGACGCAGGCGGAGCAACTCGCGAAGTCGACCCCCCCCGCGCCGCGTATGGCGGGCGCGAAAGTCATCGAGGCGGCGTACCACTATCCGTTCCTCGCGCACGCGACGATGGAACCGCAGAACTGTACCGCGGTGTTCAAGAACGGCGTGATGGAGATGTGGACGCCGACGCAGATTCCGGCGAGCGGCCAGGGCCTCGTCACGCGCGGCCTCGGCCTCGCGCCAGACAAGGTCATCGTGCACATCACGCGGCTCGGCGGCGGTTTTGGCCGGCGAGGAAGCAACGAGTATTCGATCGAGGCGGCCGCCATCGCGAAACGGCTCGACGGGACGCCGGTCAAACTCATGTGGAAACGAGAGGACGACTTCGCGCACGACAACTACCGGTCGAACGGCTGGCACTACTTCACCGCTGGCCTCGACGGTGCGGGCAAGGTGGTCGCGCTGCACGACGCGTTCGTGAAGATGCAGGGCGGCCCGGGCGACATGAATGCCAGCGGATTTCCGTTCATCGCGATCCCGGGTTCGGAAGTGAAGTCGAGCAAGCTGCCCGCAGGCATTCCAACGGGGTATTGGCGCGCACCGGGTGACAACGGGAACGTCTGGGCGACACAGTCGTTCGTCGACGAGCTTGCCCACGCAGCCGGCCGCGATTCGCTCGCGTTCACGCTCGATTTGCTGGCCGCGGCTCCCGCGGCAACCGGCCGGGGCTTCGACCCCGCAAAGATGAAGACCGTGCTCGAGCGCGCGACTGAAAAAGCGGGCTGGGGCAAGTCGCGGCCGCGCGGCGAGGGACAAGGCTTCGCGATCACCCATACCAACAACGCCTACGTCGCGATCGTCGCCGATGTCACGGTGAGCCGCGAAGGCGAGCTGGCGATCAAGAAGCTGACCGCCGTCGTCGATGCCGGCACGATCATCAATCTCAGCGCCGCGGAAAATCAGCTGCAAGGCGCGATGCTCGATGGCATCAGCGCCGCGTGGTTTCAGAAGCTCACGATAGAGCGCGGCGCCGCTGCGCAGGCCAATTTCAGCGATTACCGAATGCTGCGGATGAATCACTCACCGCAAGTCGTCGACGTCGAGTTCATCAAGTCCGTAGCGCCACCGACGGGTTTGGGCGAACCGGGTCTTCCGGCGGCCGCGCCGGCGCTCTGCAACGCGATCTTCGCCGCGACCGGCATTCGGGTTCGCACGTTGCCGATTGCCGATGGCAGTTTGAAGTGGTCGTGAACGCGGCGGCGCCCAGTCGCTCGTCAGTTCGCGCGTAGCGCCGGGAGCGATGGCATCGGTTGACGCCCGTGATCGTCGGGCGTGGACCCTTCTTTCGATCGTCGCCGGTGTGGTGTGTATCGCCGGGTTCGTTGCAACCGGCGAGGCCGGCGACCGGACTCGGCGAAGCCTTGTCGATCGCACGGTGCAGCGCTGGATCGTCGCGCATCAAAACGGGTCGGTCGCGGACTTCTTCCATCAGGTGACGAACCTTGGCGGACCCACAGTCATGTGGGTCGTCGCGGCGTTGGGTGCGGGATATCTAGCGTTTCGTATCAAACGCTACCGGGTGGTGTTCGTCTGGTTGCCGTCGGCCATCACGATCGCGCTGCTGGACCGCGTCAAAGGCGCATACGGGCGGCCGAGGCCGACGGGCCCCGGAAGCGGAGTGGACAGCGACTATTCGTTCCCATCCGCGCACGCGACGGCCGCGGCCGCGGTATGCTGCACACTCGCGTTCGCCTTCTGGCGTGAGGGGCTGATCAGAACGCGCACTGCAATTGCATTTGCGGTACTTCCCCCGCTGCTCGTGGGGCTCAGTCGCCTGTACCTCAATGCGCACTGGGTTACTGACGTCTTGGGGGGATGGTGCGCCGGCCTGCTCATGGCATTAATCGCGGGATTTCTCTACGTGCTCGCAGAACGACACGAATCGATGGGCGGTAATCCATGATAGGCCGACCGTCGCATCGCCATATGCTACGCGTGACGGTCGCGTTGCTTCTGCTAGGAACGCTCGCCGGGCAGCATGCGCGCGCGCAGGAAGCGCTGATTTCCGGCCGCGACATCGCGCTTACGGCAGTGGCCACGGTTGGCGCGATCGGGTTGTCGCGCGAAGACAGTCGCATGGCGCGCGTGTTCAGCGATTCAGGTTTCCACGCGCGGCACACGGGCTTCGAGACGGCGGCGAAGCGCGCGAGCTTCGTCACCGAGACGGTGCTCATGGGCACTGGTGGTCTGGTGTACGGCATCGCGCGCTGGCGGAAGGGCGACGGCACGGCCGATGTCGCCCTTCACTCGACGGAGTCGGTCGCCGGGGCGGCAATGTTCATTCAGGTCGTCCGCGGCGCGCTTGGCCGTGCGCGGCCGTATCTCGTCGACGACAACGGCAAGCGCCGCGACGGCGAGCCCTATGATTTCGACTTCTTGCACGGCTTCACGAGCTTCAACTATCGCTCATTTCCATCGATGCATGCGATGGCGAGCTTCGCGGTAGCCAGTGCGCTTACCGAGGAAATGCGCGTTCGCCACACGCCGGATCGCCAGGTCATCGGACCGGCTCTATACGTTGGCGCCGCGATGCCGGCGCTCGCTCGCATGTATCTCGACGAGCATTGGCTCAGCGACATCGGCATGGGCGTGTTTCTGGGTGTGCTCTCCGGGCAGAAGGTCGTGCTCTACAGTCACGCGCACCCGAACAACGTGATCGATCGTAGGTTTCTTCGTCCGAGGGTGCAAGCGAACGTGCGAATCGACGCGCGTGGCGTGTCGTTCGCGATGTCGCCTTTCTGACCCGTCGAGGAGCGAGCCGATGGACATCAAACGCGCAGGCACGCAAGCGTCGGTAGTCGGCAATGCCGATTGGTTCACCGGGAGCGTTCGAATCGATCCGCTGTTTCAGGCGTCCGCTCCGGCGCGCGCAGCGGCAGTGCAAGTGACGTTCGAGCCTGGCGCGCTCCCTCCGGTGGAAAAGCGCTGGCACGGCGCGTCACCGACGACGGCCTTGACGCATATCGCGGTGCAAGAGTCGCTGGACGGCGGGAATGTCGACTGGATGGAGCAGGTGACCGACGCACAGTATTCAGCGAGCTAGCAAGCAAACGAGGCGACGGGGCGCTCAGTGGCTGGAGGTGTCGGCGCTCGGCCCCTTGGATGCATGGGCTGAGTCAGAGCTATCTCAGCGCCCGAGCAGCGTTCGCTCGAGACCGATTCGCAACGCCGTATGCGTCTCGCCCTGGCCGCCGCGCTTGAACGTCGGCGCAGCGACGACCGCCCAATGCGGCGCCGGTGCGAGAACGTAGCCGAGCAATCCGCCGGCGAGCATGCCGCCGATGGCGAGCACGTCGCCAGTGGTGACGTACGTTCGGTCGTACTGGGTGGCGATGTCGGCGCGGCGTCGCTCCTGGGCGCAACCGCTTTCGTCCTGGCGGCAGAGCCCGAAGTAATAGTATGACGCGCCGGCTGCGACACCGAGCAGCGCGCCGACCGACGCCGATATGGTGCGGGCTCGCGCGTCGCGCTCGACCTCGAGACGCGTGATCTGCGAAAGCGGGATGTCGCGTGGCAGCGACGCGGAGTCGTCCGGCGCTAGCACGACCTGCTCGGGGTCCAATCGGACGACGTGGCCGACGATGGAGGCGCTGTCGCCCGCGGCCGAGAGGCGGACGTGATCGCCGCGCAGGAGCGGGCGTTGCGTATTCGGCAGTTGCGCTGCGGAACTGGAAAGTGCCAACCCGAAGGAGACGAAGACGAGTGCGAGGTAGCGCATGGGAAATCCGACTCGGGCTGGATGGACGGCGAACCGTCGTCGGCTCGATCCCGAATACCCGAGATTGATGCGTCAGGTTCCCCCGGTTGTCGGCGGCCGCTTCGTCTTCTTTTTGCCCCCAGCAACATTGAGCGCGACTGCGGCCTTCACCAGCGACTTGAACGCTCGCTCATCGAGGTCCTCGCCTTCGTGAATGTCGATGGCACGGCGGACGTTGCCGTCGAGACTCGAGTTGAAGAGATGCGCCGGGTCCGGTAATGACGCGCCTTTGGCGAATGTGGTCTTCACGACGTTCTTGTACGACTCGCCCGTGCAGATCAGTCCATCGTGCGACCAGACCGGCGTCCCCATCCACTTCCACTCCTCGACGACGTCGGGATCGGCGGCATGGATGGCCTTGCGGATCTTCGCCAGCATCTTGCCGCGCCAGTCTCCCAGCTCGGCGATCCTCTCGTCGATCAGGGTCGACGCGGATGCGCGAGCCGTTGATGTCGACGCCTTCTTGGCAGCAGGGGCCATGCGCTTTTCTCCCGGGATAAGACTTCGTGAACGCCAGGTGATCAACCTTGCCAGCGATCGAGCTTGACGATCTGGATGCGATTGCCGCAAGTGTCGTTCAGCACGGCAATCGTGGAACCTGTCACTTTGGTCGGCGCCATCGTGAACTCCGCGCCGAGCGGTGTCATGCGGTCGAATTCGTGCTGTACATCGTCCACGTAGAACAACGCCACCGGCTGGCTCTGGTCGAACATCGCCTTCTGGTAAGCCTGGGCCGCCGGATTGTTGTTGAGGGCCAGCTGGAGCTCGGTACCGTCCGGCTCCTCGGGAGAGCGAACGGTCAGCCACCTGAAAGGGCCTTGGCTGAAGTCCGCCTTCTTCACGAAGCCCAGCACGTCGGTGTAGAAGCGCAGCGCTTTGTCCTGGTCGTTCACGTAGACGCTCGTGAGCTTGATCTTCATGTCAATCTCTCCTATTAGGGTAGTGTCACGCGTTGGGGAGTGAGCTGGTCACTCCAAACTGCTCGGCATACTCGGCGTGCAGCCGTTGCCAGCCGAACTTCATCGCGGCTCCGCCGACGAGGCGGCCGATGGGCTGGCCTCCGAGCAACCGGTCGAGCACATCGAGGCAGATGTGCCAGCCGGCCGCGCCCATCGCGACGTAGCGGCGATCGATGTTGTGCCAGAGCGTGAGGCGCGTGCCGTTCGGCAACGGCTCGAGCTCCCAGCGGATGTCGTTTCCGCCCCAGCTGTACTCGAGCAGCCTCGGAGCTTCGGCCCGCGTGACGTTCGTCTCTGAGACCTGTGGGGTAGGAGCAGCGACGGTGGAGAGCGTCGCGGGGCCAGTCGCACCGAGGTTCCGGTCGGCGTCGAACGGCGCCCACTCGCGCAGCTCTGCGGGATCGGTGAGCGCTTGCCAGACCTTCGTTGGCGAATGATGCAGCTCTCGAACGAGCACGAGCGTCCATCGGTCGCCGTCCTTGCGGACGTGGGCACCAGCGGCGGGGCCCGATGCGTAGTCGGCGCGCGTGCTCATCGCCTCGGTTCCTTTTTTGACGTGGTTGGTTTGGTCGGCTTCCTGGTCTTGGGAGCCGAGCGCTCCAGTCGGTCGAGGTGCCGCTCGAGCGCGTCGAGGTGGGCGGACCAGAAGCGCCGGAAGGGAGCGAGCCAGGCGTCGACTTCCCTGAGCGGCTCGGCTCTGATCCGGTAGACGCGGCGTTGTGCGTCGACGCGCGCCTCGACGAGTCCGGCCTTTCGGAGCACGCCGAGGTGCTTGGAGACCGAGGGTTGCGGCATGCGGAGCTTGTGCTCGATCTCGCTGACGGAGCGCTCGGAGGAGGCGAGCAGGCTCAAGATCGCCCGACGGCTCGGCTCGGCGATGATGCCAAAGGCAGATTCCATGGCCAGTATATACGCGATGGGGTATATACTTGTCAAGCCATGCTTATCGGGCGGATCTCTGGTGGCCGGGTAGCGCTTGCGCGGGCCCCGTCCTGTGCGGTAGCGTCACCTGCATCCCGAGACGAGATGGACAGATGGTCAGCATGCACCGATATGCCAGGGCGATGGTCGCTCTCGCGTCATGTGTCGCGGCCGGGCCGGCCGCCGCCCAGTCGACGGCCCAAGCGCGGCATTTCCCGACGAATGAAGACCTGCGCCACACGCGCGCGGTCGACGATCCGCAGCTCTCGCCGGACGGACGGTACGTGCTCGCCGCCGTCGCCGACCCAACTGTCGATGGCGCGCGGCGTCATCTCTGGATCGTCGATGTCGCGAGCGGCGCAGCCCGGCAGCTCACGTTTTCGCCCACGGGCATGAAGAGCGGCGAGGCTCGCGGCCGCTGGTCGGCCGACGGCAGCTCCATCTTCTTCACTGCGCGCCGGGGCGACGAAACGCAACTCTTCAAGCTGCCGATGGCCGGCGGAGAAGCGGTGCCGTTCGATCTCAAGGTTGTTCCGCCGGTGGATGCATCGCGGGCGCGCGATGCGGTCGACGGCTCGCGTGAGAGCGCAGCACCGGCCCCGCTCGCGCTCGATGTGACCGGCTACGCACTGTCCCCCGACGGTGCGTACGCGGCCATCGTCGCCCGCGATCCAGCCACGCCGGGTGAGAAGAAGCAGCGGATCGACAAGGCGGACGCGGTCTGGGTCGACCACGATCTCCACGGAACCCGCGCCTATCTGCTCGACCTTCATTCCGGCGTGCTGCGCCCGGTCGCGGTGCCGCCAAACGTGGGCGGCGTCGCCTGGTCGCATGCGTCGGACCGCCTCGTGCTGGTGAGCGGCGCTACGAACGGCGCCGGCGATCTCGCCCCGGCGGATACCACGTGGCTCGTGTCGGCTGCCGATCCGCTTCATCCAAAGCAGCTCACGACCGTGCCACCGACCGTCGAGAGCGTGGTCTGGTCGGCCGACGACTCGCGCTTGTTCTTCACTGCCCAAGCCGAGTCTGACGCGCCGCCAGGCACCGTCGACCTGTTTGCGCTCACGCCGGCGACCGGCGCGATCAAGAATCTCTCAAAGGGCTTTCAGACCGCGCGCGACGGAGTTGGCGCCGCGGCGTTGGACGACGGCACTGGCGTCATCGCCGATGTGCTGCGAGGGACCGCGGCGGGCTATGCGCATGTCGATCCCGCAACCGCGGCATTCACGCCGATCGAGCTCGGCGCCGGCGTCGTGACGCAACTTGGGACGAACGCGCATCGGACGGGCTGGGTGTACGCGCGCACCGCGGGCGATGAGCCCGCAGCGCTCTACTACACGCCGGCACTCGGCAAAGCGGCGACCCGACTGTCGCTGCCGGCGACAGCGGGCGATTGGCGCGCGATGAAGCCATTGGTAGTGCATTGGAAGAGCGATGGACTCAGCATTGATGGATTGCTCTTTCTGCCTCCCGAGGCCGCCTCGCGCCGCGTACCGCTCATTGTCAACGTGCACGGTGGTCCGGCCGGCGGATGGCGCGACAGCTATCAACCGCTCACGCAATTCCTGCTCGGGCAGGGTTGGGCCGTGCTCGAGCCCAATCCGCGCGGCAGCACCGGGTACGGCACCACGTTCGCCGCGGCGAACAAGAACGACCTCGGCGGCGGCGACTATCGCGACGTCATGGCCGGCGTCGACGCGGTCGTCCGCGCCGACTCGATCGATGCATCGAAGCTCGCGCTCATCGGCTACAGCTACGGCGGTGAGATGGCCGGATTCGTCGAGGGCAAGACCGACCGGTTCAAGGCCATCGTCTCGGGTGCGCCTGTGATCGACCAGTTCAGCGAGTACGGCACCGAGGGCGGCTCGTGGTACGACCGCTGGTATTTCGGCAAGCCCTGGGAGCGCATGGCGGATGCATGGCGGCAGAGTCCGCTGTCAGGCGTAAGTCACGCGAAGACGCCGTTTCTGCTGTTACAAGGCGAGGAGGATACGACCGATCCGATCGGACAGTCGCTCGAGATGTATCGTGCGCTGCGCCAGGCGGGCGTCGCCGCGGAGCTCGTGACCTATCCGCGCGAGAACCATGGGCCGCTGTCGGCGGGAATAAACGGAAGCCCCAGTCCAGAGCCCTGGCACGGTTTCGACGGTCGCCAGAGAATCGTTAACTTCATCTCGACGGCGTTCGGGGGGACGGCGCCGCGCTGATCGCGGACCAACGTCTCAACCCAACGGTGCGATAAGCGTATGGACATTCCGTCGAACCCATCGGCCGCTGATGTCTGGCAGGTCAATCCGATGCATTGGCTGGCCGCGATCGTCGACTCCTCCGACGACGCGATCATCGGGAAGACGCTGGACAGCATAGTTCGCAGCTGGAATGGGGGAGCGACCCGAATCTTTGGCTACACGGCCGACGAGATGGTCGGGCGCTCGATCGTGACCCTGATGCCGCCGGACCGCCAGCACGAGGAGCCGGCGATCGTCGCGCGCCTGTCGCGCGGTGAGCGGGTCGATCATTACGAGACGGTGCGCATGCGAAAGGATGGCGCGCTGATCGATGTCTCGATCAGCGTCTCGCCGATTCGCGACGACGCGGGCCGGATCGTCGGTGCGGCTAAGATCGCGAGAGACGTCAGCGAGGAGCATCGACTGCGCCGTGCCGAACGCGTGCTGTCCGAGCAGCTTCAGGAGCAGGCGATCGAGCTCGAGCAACAGGCGGCCGAGCTCGAACAACAGGTCGACGAAGCGCAATCGCTACAGGAGGAGCTCGAGCAGACGAACGACGAGCTGCATCGGTCGCTGGAGGTCGCGCGGACGGCCCAGGACGCAGCCGAAGAGGCGAATCGCGCGAAGAGCGCGTTCGTGGCGACGATGAGCCACGAGCTGCGGACGCCGCTCAACGCGATCGCCGGCTACGTCGATTTAATGGAGATGGGCATTCGAGGGGCGCTCACCAGCGCCCAGCAGGCGGACCTCGGGCGCATCAAGCAGAATCAACAGACGCTGCTGCGGCTGATCGAAGACGTGTTGGACTTCGCGAAGATAGAATCGGGGCGGGTAGAATTCGATGTCGCGGAGGTCCCGCTCGATGAGCTGCTGCACACACTCGAAGTCTTCATCGCGCCGACGCTGCAGCGGAAGCAGATCGAGTATCAGTTCGAGCCCTGCGGCGGCGGCGCCGTCGCGCTCGCCGATCGCGGAAAGGTCGAGCAGATCCTGCTCAACCTTCTGTCGAACGCCGCGAAGTTCATCCAGTCGGGACGGATCGAAGTTCGATGCGTCGTGCAAGATCGCTCGCTCGAAGTCCGGGTGACGGACACCGGACCTGGTATTCGACCGGAGCTCCTCGACAAGATCTTCGAACCGTTCATTCAGGCGGATCAGCAACTGACGCGAACGGCGGAGGGCACGGGCCTCGGCCTGTCGATCAGCCGGCAGCTCGCGCGTGGCATGCGGGGTGACGTGGTGGTGTCGAGCGTCGTTGGACGCGGGTCGACGTTTGCGCTCTTGCTGCCGCGGGCACAGCCGGGCAACGGGCTGGCTCAGGCTCAGCGATGAAGCTAGTGATCTTCGCCTTTGCTGCGGCGGCGGCGTGTAGTCAGAGCCGGCCGACGGAACGCTACGGGTTCGTCGCCCGACTCGGCAACGACACCGTTTCGCTCGAGAGCGTGACGCGGAGCGGGAGCACGCTGACGAGCGACGAAGTCGACCGGTTCCCGCGCGTGCGGCAGCGCCACAGCGAGATCACGCTCGCACCCGATGGCGGCATTCGGCATCTCGTCATGGACATCACGACGCCGAGCGAGCCCGCGAACGAACGCCAGCGACATGTGGTGGCCGACGTGACGGGTGATTCGGTTCTCATGACCAAGCGCGACGGGGAGAGCAACAAGCGCTGGGCGTTCGCCACGGGCGGTGCCACGGTCATGGCGCACGTCCCCCAGATGTACGGTCTCTACGAGCTGTACTTCGCATCGGCGCTCGGCCGTATGAAAAGGTCGACGTCAACGCCGGGCGACACCGTGCAGATGCGGCAATTCTACATCGACCGCGAGTTCGATCGCTTTCCGCTGCACCGCGCCGTAGTGCATCGTCTGCCGGGCGGCAGAGCCGAGATCTGGCACGACTGGTTGTCGGGTATCGGTGAGGCAACGGTCGATTCGGCGGGGCGGATGCTGAGCTACAGCGGAGCAAGGACGACGTATAAGGTCGACGTGACGCGACTCAATGAGCCGCCGAACGTTCGAGCCGTCGCGGCGCGCTTCGCCGAGAAGGAGAACAAGGCTGGCGGCGTCACGCAGCTAAGCGTGCGTGACACGGCGCATGGCACAATCGGCGCGGCGACGTTCACCGTCGACTACGGACGTCCGCTTGCGCGTGGGCGGCAGCTCCTCGGCGACGTCATCCCCTTTGGGTATGTGTGGCGCACTGGCGCAAACGCGGCGACGCAGTTTACGACGTCCGCGCCGATCATTCTCGCGGGAATGAAAGTGCCCGCGGGGAGGTACACACTGTGGACGCTGCCGCAGCCGAACGGGACGGAGCTCATCGTCAACAAGCAGATCGGGCAGTGGGGCACCGAATACGGTCGCGCGAACGACCTCGGCAGGGCAGCGATGGCGTCAGACACCGCCGCACCGCCGGTCGAGCAATTCACGATCTCGATCGTGGCGGAGAATGCGCAGCGCGGTGCGCTCGTGATGGAGTGGGGCCCGTTCCGGTGGACGGCGCCGATCGTGGTTGAAACTGGTCATCCGCGCTCCTCGTAGGGATTCCCGGGCCAAATGGAGGCGGGTGTGCGCATTCTCTGGACGCTACTCAAGATCGCGATCGGACTCGCCATTGCGATCCCGGTCGGGCTGTTCGTGATGGCGATGACGGTCGGCATCGTCGGCACGGTGGTGGGATTGGTGGCGATGGCCGTGCGCCTCGCGTGCATCGGGCTGGTGGGCTACGGACTGTACCGAGTCGGGCGCTTCTTCTTCGCGCCACGGGGCAGGGCGAGGCATGAGATGCCCGTTGTGCGGGAGCTGCCGAGCGCGGATCCGTACTACGCGGCAGCAATGCGAGAGCTCGATTCCGAGCTGCGCGGGTGACCGGTCAGATTTGAGGCGTCAGGCTCGAGATGTCAGGGTGACGCCTCGAGGGCGGCGTGCGGGGGTTTGGATCGCGACGTTTCTGAACGAGACCAAGCGTCGGGATTTCAGGGTAGAGGTACGAGGATGGAGATAGGGGCGAACTCAGACGTCGACGGTCTAGGCCGGCGCGTCTCGTTTCGCCCTTAGCTCGCTTCTGCCGTCTGGACGCCGAGTTCTCGACGCTTGGGCTCGCTCTGCGACGTCGCGATCTCGATCAGCCCCCGCGATCCCGAATCTCGACTGACATCTCGAGTCTGAGGCCTCAGATCTGAGGGGCGCGGTAAGTCAACGGAGTGGCGCCACTTCCGGCCCCGGCGTGTCGTGTGATGTTTAGTTGCCACGCGGCACCACCTGCGATTGGGAGCGCGAAGTGGGGAGACTACCGCCCGGGGATACCCCGGTTTTCATCGTCGGCGCCGGGCCGACCGGACTGGTGCTCGCGCTGGTGCTGACCAAGCTCGGCGTTCGGGTGCGGCTGATCGACCAAACGCCCGGGCCGGCCCGTTACTCGCGCGCGCTCGGCGTCCACGCGCGCACGCTCGAGTTCTACCGGCAGCTGGGTTTCGCGGACGCCGTCATGGAGGGCGGCGTGGTGGCCAAGGGGGTGAGCCTGTGGGTCAAACGCGCGCGCGTGGCTCGCCTGCCGCTGGCAAATGCCGGCGATGGGCTGACGCCGTTCCCGTTCGTGCTCAGCTTCGCGCAGAATGACCATGAGCGTCTCCTGATCGAGCAACTTGAGCGCTTGGGTGTGACGGTGCAGCGCGAGACGCGGCTGGCCCACTTCGAGATGACTGACGGAGGCGTACGTGCGACGCTCGCACGGGCGGACGGCGCGGAGGAGGTGTGCGACGCGCTGTACATCGCCGGCTGCGACGGCGCGCACTCGGTTGTGCGCGAAGGGCTGCGCCTCGGTTTTCCCGGCGGCACTTACACGAAGCTGTTTTATGTCGCCGATGTCACCGCCACGGGACCGGTGACGGACGGCGACTTCCACGTCGATCTGGACACGAACGATCTGCTCGCCGTGTTCGCGATGAAGGGTAAGGGCCACGTCCGTCTCGTCGGTACGATCCGCGACGACGCGGCGCCGGCCGAGCAGGAGTTGACGTTCGACGACGTCAGTCACCATCTGATGACCCAGCTCGGGATCACGATCGAGAGCGTCCACTGGTTCTCGACCTACCGCGTCCACCACCGGGTGGCGAGCCGGTTTCAATCGGGCCGAGCATTTCTCCTGGGCGATTCAGCGCACATTCACAGCCCGGTCGGCGCCCAAGGAATGAACACCGGCATAGGCGACGCGATGAATCTCGGGTGGAAGCTGGCGTCCGTCCTTCAGGGAACGGCGGCTCCCGCGCTTCTCGATACGTACGAGCCCGAACGAATCCGGTTCGCACGGCGGCTCGTCGCGACGACGGATCGCGCGTTCGTGCTTGTGTCGACGCCGAGTCGACTGGCAGCGTTCGCGCGGACGCGGATCGTGCCCATTGTATTTCCGTTCGTGTTGAGCATACCACCGGCGCGGCGTTGGCTCTTTCGAACGATCTCGCAGATCGCGATCAACTATCGGCACAGCCGGCTGAGTCACGGGACGGCGGGCGATGTTCACGGCGGGGATCGATTGCCATGGGTCGCGCCCGAACCGGGGAGTGACGGCAAGACGGACAATTTCACGCCGCTCGAGACCATGGCTTGGCAGGTCCACGTGTACGGCGAGGCTCGCGCGGACTTTGCGGCTGCCTGCGCGGAGCTCGGACTCGAGGTTGTGGAGATCGCGTGGCGTCCGGCGATGCGAGCGGCGGGTTTGGCGCGCGATGCCGCGTACCTCGTGCGGCCCGATGGCTACGTCGCCCTCGCGGATGCGGCGGCTGACGCGGGGACGCTCAGCGCATTCATCGCGAGGGCCGGGATCGAGCAGACGAGAGCGATTGCGCCTTAGCGAAGGTGTCCGTTTTCGGACGATGCGTCCCACTGATGGACAAGCGTCGTCATCGCCGGGGCCGCGGATCTGCGTCTAAGTGCTTGGGGGGCATGGCGATCGCGACGTACGAACGGGGCACACCGGATGCACCTACCCCGGCGCCATGACGACCTTCCTTCGCGACGTTCGCTACGCAGTTCGCAAGCTGCTGTCGACGCCCGGCTTCACCGTTGTCACGCTGATCACGTTGAGCGTCGCGATCGGCGCGACGACGTCGATGTTCAGCGTCGTGAATAGCATTCTGCTCAAGCCGCTGCCATTTGCGGATCCGGCCGGGCTCGCGTTCATCGAGTCGACCGATCCCAGTGGCCAGCCAATGCCGCTGTCGCCGCAGGACCTCGCCGACTATGGGAAGGGAAGCACGGCCTTCACGGCGATTGCCGCAGTCGACGGCGGCAAGAGCGCGAACCTCGATCGCACGAACGCGGCCGCGGCACGCCTGAACGAGGCGCGCGTTGGCGCGGACTTCTTTTCCATCCTCGGGGTCCGGCCCGCGCTGGGCCGTTTCTTCGCGCCGGGCGAGGACTCGTTGTCGTCACCCAAAGTGGCGGTGCTCTCGCAGATGGCCTGGGCGAAGTACTTCGGCGGTGATACGCGGGTCATCGGCCAGTCGATCGTACTGGACGGCAAGGCGTTTCGAGTGGTTGGGATCGCGCCGCCGACGCTCACCTATCCCGGCAACCCAGAGATCTGGATTCCGGCGGCCTGGCAGTCGTACGAGATCGGCGAACGGGCGCGCGGGTACCACTCGGTCACCGCGATCGGCCGCCTTGCGCCTGGAGCGACGACGGAAAGTGCAGCGCGCCAGCTCCAGACGATCGCAGCGCGTCTCGCGCGGGAGCATCCGGAATACAACGCGAAGGTCGGTGCGTTCGTGAATTCGCTCCAGGAGCAGATCGTCGGCGACGTGGGTCAGGCGCTGTGGCCGATGCTCGGAGCTGTGGCGTTCGTGCTGCTGATCGCGTGCACGAACGTGGCCAATCTGCTGCTCGTTCGCGCGGCCGGCCGAGCGCCGGAAATAGCGGTGCGCTCGGCGCTTGGCGCGGATCGCGCGGGCATCGTTCGGCAGCTCGTGGTCGAGAGTCTGGTGCTCGCGGCCGGGGGTGCAGTGCTCGGGACGCTGGTTGCGCTCTGGATACTGAGCGCGCTGGCGACGCTTGGGCCGCGCTCAGTGCCGCGCATCGGCGAGATTGCCGTCGACGGCCGCGTCCTCGCCTTCACCGTGTGCGTCGCAATCGTGACTGGGTTGCTGTTTGGATTGGCGCCGGCAATTCACGCGGCGCGCTCGGACACCTCCGCGCTGCTGCGCGGCGGACGCGGCTCGAGCGGCGGCACGAGGCGCGTCCGCTCGACGCTCGTCGTCGCGGAGACCGCGCTGTCGATGGTGCTGCTAGTAGGCGCAGGGCTGCTCATGCGCAGCTTCGATCGGCTCACGCGCGTCGATCCTGGGTTTCGCGCGAACCATCTCGTGGTGTTCAATACCGCGCTCTCGAACCATAAGTATGACTACGAGAACGCGGTGATCCAGTTCGCGAGCGATGTGCGCTCTCGCCTCTCTGCGCTTCCCGGAGTACAAGCCGTCGCCGTGGCAGCTGACCGGCCGTTCGACCCAGAGCCCCAGTTCGGCGCCTCCACCTCGTTCACGATCGAGGGGGACCCGAAGCCGCAACAGGGCACAGAGCCCGAGTCGCGCATCCTGCCGGTGACGCCGAGCTTCTTCACGACGTTGGGAGTGACGCTCAAGCGGGGGCGGGCATTCGATGAGACGGAGAACCGACTAGCCGCGCTGCCCGTCGTGGTCGTCAATGAAGCGCTGGCGAAGCGGTACTTCCCGGGGCGCGATCCGATTGGCAAGCACCTCACCTTTGGCCTTTCACACAACACGACGCCGGACCCCGCTGACACGGTGCGACTGCGCGGCGAGGTGATCGGAGTCGTGAAGGACGTGACGAACTCCGCACTCGGCGCAGTGCCCGGGCCGGCCGCGTACTTCCCGTACAACGCGGCGCCGTTCGCGGCGACATTCGTGGCACGGGTCACCGGCGATCCGTCGCTGGTGGAAGGGGCCGCGTATCGCATCGTGCACGACGTCGACGCGAGTGCCGCTGTGTACGAAGTCGGCACGATGGACGACGCGATGTCTGCGACGGTGGCGCAACCGCGCTTCTATACAATACTGCTCGGAGCATTCGCGGGGGTCGCGCTGCTGTTGGCGACGCTCGGGATCTTCGGGGTCGTGTCGTACTCAGTGCGCCAGCGCACGCGCGAGTTCGGCATTCGGATCGCGCTCGGCGCGCAGGCGGAACGCGTCGCCGGCGGCGTGGTCCGCGGCGGCCTCCAGCTGGCGTTCGTGGGGATCGTCGCGGGAGCCATAGGAGCGGGGGTGATGACGCGTGCGATCCGCGGGATGCTGTTCGGAACGGATCCGCTGGATGTGGCGACGTACGTTGGGGTGGGGGCGCTGCTGGTGGGCGTGGCGGCGGTAGCGGCGTGGCTGCCGGCGCGGCAGGCGGCACGAGTGGATCCGGTGATCGCGATGAAGGCGGAATGACTCAGATCTGAGGGTCTGAGAGATATGAGATATGAGATGTGAGGGTTCAGGGCGGCGCCTGGGGCGGTGCGCTGGGCGGATATCGCGACGTCGTTGAGCGAGATCAAGCGTCGAGATGTCAGCGTCGAGATGGCAGAACGGAGATAGGGGCGATGCGAGATGGCAGAACGGAGATAGGGGCGATGCGAGATGGCAGAAGGGGAGATAGGGGCGATGTGAGATGGGCCGGGGCATACCGCCGACGTCTGACATCGCTGTCATCTCCGGACTTGGATCTCGCAGCTGATTTCTCGAAGCTTGGTCTCGTTTAGAGACGTCGGGGTCTCGAACGACAAGCGCGCTCTCCAACGTCGACTGAGAACTCCAATCTCAACTCATCCGGATCGGAGGGCCTCGGATGGATCGACTGCGGCTGCGCGCCGTGCTGGGATCCAGCTGGCGGCGAGGGCAACGAGGAGTAGGGTGACGCACGTTCCGACGAGAATCGTGGGGTCGGTGGGGCTCACGTCGTAGAGCAACGAGCGCAGGAACCTCGTCACGCCGATGGCCGTGGCGACGCCGATGGCGACGCCGATGGCGGCGAGGCCGACGCCGTCGCGCGAGATCATTCGCCGGACCTGCGACGGTTGCGCGCCGAGGGCGATGCGCACGCCAATCTCGCGCCGCCTCAGGCTCACGCCGTAGGCCATGACCGCGTAGAGGCCGACTGCGCCGAGGACGAGTGCGAGAAGGCTGGCGACGGCGACGAGGAGCAGCATTTCGCGGGCGCGTGCCGACGCGGCGCTGACGAGGTCGCCGAGGGGCTTCTCACCGTACGTCGGCAGCGACGGGTCGAGCG
>JBIOHX010000002.1:0-38608 GCA_044449465.1 Gemmatimonadales bacterium
CCACGGCCAGTGTGAGCGCCATGAGCGACAGGTTGTCGAGACTGTAATCCAGACTGTACATCACGGCGAACGTGCCGATCACCGAGATGGGCAGCGCGAGACTCGGAATGACAGTCGCCGATACGTTGCGAAGGAACAGGAAGATGACGGCGATGACGAGGCAGAGCGTGAGCACGAGCGTGAACTTCACGCCGGCGACCGATTCGCGAATCGTCGCCGCTCGGTCGTAGAGGAGCGAGATGCTGACGCTCGCCGGCACCTGAGTCTTCAGCTGCGACATCAGCGCGCGCACGGCGTCGGCGACCGCGACGGTGTTCGTCCCCGGTTGACGCTGGACGGCGAGGATCACGCCGCGCGTCTGGCCGAACCACGCCGCGGCCTTGTTGTTCTGCACGTCGTCCAGCACCTGGCCGAGATCGCCCAGGTGCACCGGGGATCCATTGCGGTACGTGACGACGAGGCGGCGGAAGCTCGCCGCGTTGTTGAGTTGGCCGTTGGCCTGGAGCGTGTACGCCTTGGTCGGGCCGTTGAGCACGCCCGTGGGCAGGTTCACGTTCTGGGCACCGATGGCGCTCGCAACCTCGTCGATGCCGATCTGCCGCTGGGCGAGGGCGTTGGGATCCAACTGCACGCGCACGGCGTATTGTGACGAGCCGAAGACGTTCACCTGCGCCACGCCCGAGACCATCGAGATGCGCTGCGCCATGAACGTTTCGGCGTATTCGTCGAGCGTCGACATCGGCATCAGTGACGACGTGAAGCCGTAGTAGATGATCGATTTGTCGGCCGGATTCGTCTTCTGATAGGAAGGCGGGATGATGCCCACTGGCAGACTGCGCAGCGTCTTGGCGATCATCGCCTGCACATCCTGCGCGGCCGCGTCGATGTTGCGGTCGAGGGTGAACTGGATCGTGATGCTCGTCGAGCCGAGATTCGACGAGGACGTCATGTTGTCGATGCCGGCGATCGTCGAGAACTGTTTCTCGAGTGGCGTCGCCACCGCGGAGGCCATCGTCTCCGGGCTCGCACCCGGCAGGCTCGCGCCGACGGTGATCGTCGGGTAGTCGACCGTCGGCAGATCGCTCACCGGCAGCCGGCGGTAGGCCGTGATCCCGAAGAACAGCACGCCCGCCATCACGAGGACGGTGGTCACGGGCCGTCGAATGAACAGCTCGGAGAAGTTCATCGTTCCGTTCCCGCCTGCGTCGCCGACCCACCGGTCGATGGCTTGACGTCGACTCGCGCGTTCGGCGTGAGCCGCGACTGCCCGTCGACGACAACCTGCTCGCCGGGGGTGAGTCCCTTGGCGATCGTCGTCAGCTCACCGACCGCGCGCCCCACAGACACCGGCCTGACTTCAGCCATGCGGTTGCTCCCCACGACGAACACGTAGTTACCCTCCTGTCCGGCGAGCACCGCGCGCGTCGGCACCGCGACCGCGCCGTTCTGGACATCGAGCTGCAGGCTCACGCGCACGTACTCGCCCGGCCACAGGCTGTTCGCTTGGTTCTGGAATCGCGCCTTGGCCACGACAGTTCCCGTGAGGGAGTCGACGGCGTTGTCGAGGAACGCGAGCGCGCCGACCTCGCCGACTCGGTTCGAGTCAGCGGTGACGACGCTCACCGGCACCGCACCGATCTGGAATCGCCGCTGCACGCTCGGAAAATCATGCTGCACGATCGGAAATCGCACCATGATCGGGCGGAGTTGGTTGATGACGACGAGTGGATCGCCGCCGGCCTTGACCAGGTTGCCGCGGCGCACGAGGAGGCGCCCGCTTCGGCCGGCGATCGGCGCGCGAATCGTCGTGTAGTTGAGGTTGAGCCGCGCGTTGTCGACCGCGGCCTTGTCCGACTCCACGCTGGCCGCCGCCGCCGCCGCGGTCGCGACCGCCTGATCCGCCTGCGATTTGGTGACGTAATCCTTTTCCGCGAGCGCCTTATACCGGTCGGCGTCGCGCTGAGCGCTCTGTGCCTGCGCGTCGTCGCGCGCGAGCGCGGCGTCGGCCTGCCGGAGCGCGGCCTCGAACGGGCGCGGGTCGATGCGGAACAGTATCTGGCCGGCCTCGACGTCGTCGCCTTCGCTGAAAGCGACCGTGTCGAGAATGCCGCCAACCTGCGCCTCGACGGCGACCGTCTGCAGCGGCTCGACGGCACCGTTGGCGTCGATCGTGAGCGGTGCGGCGATCGTCGTCACCGCTGCGAGCTGCACTGGCACCGTCGCCACGCGCTCGGCCGGCGGCTTGGCGCACGCAGCGCCGGCCGCGGCGAACAGGAACACATACTTGAACTGAAATTTATGTTTCATCGCCGTGGTTTCACGTCGGGCGCCGGAGTCAGCGGCGCGAAGCTCGTGTCGCCGCGCGCGTTGAGCACGCCGACATCGTGCGCCAATTGCGCCAGCGCGGTCCGCCACTGCCAGCGGGCGTCCACCGCCTGCGCGCGCGCGGAAGCCAGCGCGCTCTGTGCCACCAACAGGTCGACGATGCTGCCGACCCCTTCGCGATATCGCTCGCGCGCTACCGTCTCGGATTGGATCGCGCTCGCCAGCAGATCGCGCGACGTGCGCACCCGGTCGTTCGCCGTACGGAGCGTGTAAAACGCGGTGAAAACCTGCTGCACGACCACCTGCTTGGCCGCGTCGCTCTGCGCCAGCGCCGAGTGGTAGCGCTCGCTCGCCGCCGCGGCGTCGAAGTGGTTCGAGAACCCGGTGAACACCGGCATCTGCACGCCGAGGTTGATCGCGTAGCTGTTCCCGGAAAAATTCGACACGTTCGAGCCATTGCTCGCTCCCGTCGCCGACAACGCTAGCGCCGGCAGATACGCCGACCGCGCCACGCGAATCTCCGACTGCGCCGCCGCGGCCTGCGCCCGCGCCGTCGCCAGCTCGGGACGCGACCGCACCGCCATCGCGATCAGCGAGTCGACCGACTGGGTCACGAAGTACGTCGAGTCCGTCGCCGGCAGGTCGGGGAGTTCGAACGGCGTGTTCGCCGGCAACCCCATCGCCACGGCGAGCGCGCCGCGGGCGATCTGCAACGAGCCCTCGAGCGTCTCGAGCTCGAGCTCGGCCTGAGAGCGCGCTGTCTGCGCTTGCAGCACATCGGCGATCGTCGCCAGCCCCACGCGATGCCGCTCGTTCGCCGCGTCCAGTGCCGCGGTCGCCAGCTGCAACGCGATCGTTTCCGCGTCGCGCTGCGCGCGAGTCGAGAGGTACGTGAACGCCGCGCTCTCGACCCCGAGGATCGTATTCTCGACCGTAGCGTTGTGCGTGAGATCGGCGGCGATCGCCGTCTGCCGCGCCACGTCGATCGACCCGCCCCGACCGCCGAAGTCGAGCACGGTGTAGCTGAGGCCAAGCGTCGGACCGTACTGCGTGCGCTCCGTCGGCGCGCGCCCTGGCGATTGAGCGAGCGTCTTGTTCGTCCCCACCCCCGCGGTGACCGTCGGATAGAGGCGTCCCTCGGTCGAGCCGTAGACGTCCGCGGCGGCGCGCGCCTCAGTCCACGACTCCTGCGTTGCTGGGCTGTTGCGGAGCGCGAGGTCGACCACTTGAGCCAACGTGAGTTGGCGCGGCTCGGTCGTCGACGAGGGGATGCGGCGCGCGTCGTTGTCTCCCGCGTGCACGACGCTCGCCGGCGGCGCCCACAGTGAGCTCGAGCTTTGAGGCACCGGCGCGGCGCCTTCGATCGCCGGCGCGCCACGAGCGCACGCCGCCAGCGCGAGGCAGAGAAGCGCGCGAGCCCGGAGCATCACGGCTTCGACGCCTTCCTCGCTTCGCCCGGTTTGCCCGCCTGGCTCGCGGGCGTCCCCGCCGTCCCCGCCGTTCCCGCCGCCGTCACGGTCGTAGTCTTCGCTGTCGCCGCCGCTGTCGACGGTCCCGTGCTCGGCGCCCGCCTCATGTTGTCCGCGATCTCGAGCCGGGGCGGCGAGGCCGTGCGGCCCGTGAGGATCGACCCCAGAAGCACCACCCGATCGCCCGGCTTCACGCCGTCGAGCACTTCGGTCACGCGCAGATCGGTCGGGCCGACTTTCACCAGCCGCATCTGATAGCTGCCGTTCGGCTGCGCGACGACCACGTACCGGCCGGGGATGCCGGTGGTACCTTCACCGGCGATGAGGTCGCGTCGCAGCACGTTGGTCAGCGTGTCAATCGGAATCTTGAACATCCGAGCCACCGCGGCGAGCTCGTTGGTCGGGCGGATCGCGTCGATCGGCAACTGAACCACGTTGGACAGGTCCGCGGCCTTGATCGTCACCTCGCCGTTCATCCCGGGCATGAGCAAACCCGCTTTGTTGTTCACGCTCACGAGAACTGGGAAGAAAGTCACGCCCTGGGTCACCACCGCCTGCGGCTCGATCTTCTCGACGACGCCGTCGAACGGATGGTCAGGGAATGCGTCGACGCTCACCGACGCCGGCTCGCCGACCCGCACGTTCGCCATCTCCACTTCGTCGATCGTAACGCGGAAGCGCACGCGGCTCAGGTCGGCCAGCGTCATCAACGTCGTCCCGCCGTTCGCCGACGTCGCCGACGTGATGATCGTACCCTGGGTCGCCGGCCGGCTGATCACCGTGCCGTCGATCGTCGCGAGGACGGTCGCATCCTCCAGGTTCTGGCGTGCCAGGTCGAGGTTGGCGCGCGAGTTCACCATGGCCGATACCGCCGCCGCCGTGGTCGACCTGGAGCTGTCGTGCTCGGCGACGGTGATGACGTGCCGCGCAAACAGCGAATCCGTCCGCGTCTGGTTCTGCATCGCCTGCTGGAGACCGGCGGCCGAGACGACGTCATCGGCGGCGGCCTGGTCGAACTCGTTCTTCACGTCGCGCGGGTCGACCTGGGCGAGCAAAGCGCCCTTTTTCACGGCGCTGCCAACCTCGACGGGCAGTTGAGTCACCATCCCGTTCGCCTTCGACTTGACGGCGACGGTGTCGATCGGTTCTACGGTGCCGGTGGCCTGAACCCGCACGGCGATGTCGCCGCGCGACACCTCGGCGGTCGGCAATGGCGCGGCGGCGGTTTGCGTGCCCTTACAGCCACAGAGAGCTGCGGCCATGAGAGGCAAGCTGATGCGGCGTAAGAGCATGGGGGTGGGAAAGGCGCCGAAGCGCAGATGTAGGTAAGCTAGGGCCGGTCGCGCCCGAGCGCGCGCCCGTCAAGAGTTCATTGCGCGGCCTTCGACCGCCAGCTACTCCAGGCCCAACGTCGGCCGACCTGGAAGCAACGCGGCGCCTCTCGAGCGGAGGCGCCGCCGCGTTCACTCACCGTAAGCTACGCGCCGCGCCACCCGACTGTTGGTCCAAACCGCGGCCGTCCGGAAGGTCGAATCAGGGGTGGACGGGGCGCCGTTTCTGCTCTGGCCGACGTCGCACCCGGCCGATAGCGCGACCCGAGTGAGGCTGTGCTGGTGACGCGGTCAATCGCGTGGTAGCGTATTGGCGGCCATTCCACCGCCGGAGTTGCGACCATGCACCGCGCCTTGATCAACTCGTTCGCCGCCGTCGTCGGCGTCGTCCTCTCCGTCTCGCCGCTCACCGCGCAAGCGCAGCGGGCCGCACCTAAGCGGCCGGTGCGCGTCGGCGACATGTACCGGCTCAGAAACGTCGGCGGTCCGCGGGTCGCCCCCGACGGCCCAAGGGTCGCCGACACGGGCGCCTCCAGCGACTCCGCGAAAGACAAGTCGAATACCGATATTTGGATGACGAGTTGGGACGGCGCGCAATCCATCCAGCTGACGTCCTCGCCGGACGCGGAAACGGCGCCGCGCTGGAGCCCGGACGGACGCTATTTGTCCTTCCTCTCGTCGCGCAGCGAGGGCAAGGGGGCGCAACTCTGGCTCCTCGATCGCCGCGGCGGCGAAGCGCAGCGCGTGACCGAGCTCAGGAGCGGCATCGAGGACTACGACTGGGCCCCCGACAGCAAGCGAATCGCGCTCGTCACGCACGACCCCAAGCCCGACGCCGACTCCGCCGAAAAGCATCCCAAGCCGATCGTCATCGACCGCTATCACTACAAGGACGACGGCAACGGCTACCTCGACTCAACGCGGAGCCGGTTGTACGTCTTCGACATCGAATCGAAAAAACTGATCGCCCTGGCCCCCGGCAGGTTCGACGTCGCGAGCCCGGCTTGGTCCCCCGACGGAAGTTGGATCGCCTTTCAGAGTGACCGCTCGGCTGGCGATGCGGATCGCCGTAACGACGCAAACCTGTACGTCACCGCACCGCGGGAGGGATCGGAGCCCCGGCAGCTCACGACGTTCGACGGACCAGATACGGGACCATTCAGCTGGAGCCCCGATAGTCGCACGATCGCCTACCTCCGCGGCAGCGAGCCGAAGTACTATGCATACAGCGAGGACCGCCTGGCGCTGGTTTCAGTGGCCGGCGGTGAACCGCGCATCATGACGGCGGCGCTCGATCGGCCGGTGTCGTCGCCGAGATTCACCGCCGACGGCCAGAGTCTCGAGTTTCTGTATGCGGACGACCGCGCGGAGTACGTCGGCCGCGTCGGCGTGAACGGCGGCGCCGTTCAGCCGCTGGTGACCGGGCGCCGCGTAGTCGCCGCGCTGGCGACGTCGAGTGACGGCAGGGTGGCTGTTCTCGCCGGTACTGCTGCGCGGCCCTTTGAGGTCTTCGCGCTCGAGAACGGCGCGCTGCGCCAACTCTCCCATCAGAACGACGCGTGGGTCTCTGAAGTGGAGCTCGCGACCACGGAAGACGTAGGCTTCAGGTCGAAGGATGGTACTGACGTGCACGGGCTGCTCGCGAAGCCGCCTGGCTACGTGGCGGGCACGAGGTACCCGCTTCTCCTGCGTATCCACGGCGGTCCCGCCGGCCAGGACGAACATGCGTTCAGCCTCGAGCGCGAAATTCTGGCCGGGAGCGGCTATGCGGTCCTCAACGTGAACTATCGAGGAAGTAACGGCCGCGGCGAGCAGTACCAGCGGGCCATCTACGCCGATTGGGGCAACAAGGAGGTTGCGGATCTGCTCGCTGGAGTGGACTACGCGGTCTCGACCGGCGTCGCCGATCCCGACCGCCTCGGCATCGGCGGCTGGAGTTATGGCGGCATTCTCACGGACTACACCTCGGCGACGACGACGCGTTTCAAGGCGGCCATTTCGGGCGCCGGTAGCGCGCTTCAAACGTCAATGTACGGCGTCGACGAATACGTCTACCAGTACGACACCGAGCTCGGGCCGCCGTGGAAATCGCAGGACCTCTGGATCAAGCTCTCGTACCCGTTTTATCACGCCGACCGCATCACGACGCCGACGCTCTACCTCGGCGGCGACAAAGACTTCAACGTGCCGGTCGTCGGCGGCGAGCAAATGTATCAGGCGCTGCGAAGCCTCGGCGTGCCGACCGAGCTGATCATCTACCCTGGCGAACATCACGGCATCAGCCGGCCTAGCTTCGTCTATGACCGGTACGAGCGATACGTGCGATGGTACGACAGGTATCTAAAACCGCCGGCAACCCAGGCGGGCAGCGCACGACCGCGGTGACGCCGGAGTGAACACGGGTACGGCCGGTAGCGAATCACCCTGCAGAGGCGCGGGCCGGAATCGAACCGGCGAATAGCGGTTTTGCAGACCGCTGCCTTACCACTTGGCTACCGCGCCGACCTTGGTCGGCTGATGCCGCCTCCAAGAACGAACAGAAATCTACTGTTCGCACTCCATTTTGCGAGAGTGCGCGGCTCCGGTCGAGGCGCGGGTCTTGAATACCAGCGACGGGCGTGATCACCACGCCAGCCACCGGCCCCGGCGACCGCCGAGACGTCGCGACGTCGCCCACCCGCGGGAGGCTTCACCTCCTCTGGGATCTGACGTTCGGTGCCCTTCGCTTCATCGGCCGGCGCGCCCACAACGCCTACGCCATCTTCGGCATCTTCCTCCTCTCGGGCGCCGCCGTCGCCATCGGCTGCACCTGGGCCTTTTCGGAGATTGCCGAACGGGTTCGCGCCGGCGGCACGCAGGGGTTCGACGAGGGCGTGATGCGCTGGATCGCCCTGCACCAGAACCCCAAAGTGCAGATGGCGATGCTCGAGATCACCTCGCTGGGCACCGGCACCGTCGTGGCGATGATCGTGTTCGTCGCCGGCCTCTTTCTCTGGCTCAACTCACATAAGCATTCCGCGGTGCTCCTCGTCGCGGCGACGCTCGGCGCGCTCGTGCTCGACGGCCTGCTCAAGACTGGCTTCGATCGCCCTCGGCCACAGGTGTTCAAGTGGGGGACGTACGCGGTGAGCTCGTCCTTTCCGTCCGGCCACGCCATGAGCTCGGTCGTCGTGTACGGAACTGTGGCGTATCTGGCGGCGCGACTCCAGCGGAACGCGCGATCCCGGCTGCTGACGATGGTGCTCGCCGCCCTGATCATCCTGCTCATTTGTGCCAGCCGGCTCTACCTCGGCGTCCACTATCCGTCGGATGTGTTGGCGGGAATCGTCATCGGGCTCGCTTGGGCGGCGTTCTGCATGGCGGTGCTCGAAGCCGCTCAGCTCTACGCCAAGCACAATGCCCCGCAGCTCCTCGAGGACGAGCATCCGGCGGCGAAAGGCGCATCGCCGTCGTCGTAGTACTGGGCACCGCTCATCGATTCCGCAATGGCTCACGCTGCTGGAACGCCTCTTGATTCGCAGACGGGCGAACCATCCGTGACCGGGAGCGACCATGGCAGCGAGAAAGAAGTCGAGTCGTCGGAAATACGGGAAATCGGCGAGCAAGCGCGTGAAGAGCGCAATGCACCGCCGAAAGAAGGGCACGCTCAAACGCGGCAAATCGGGACATGGCGGCAAAGTGAAGAGCCGCAAGCAGGCGATCGCAATCGGCTTGTCCGAGGCGCGAAAGAAAGGCGCGAAAGTGCCGCGGAAGAAGAAGGGCGGACGGAAAAAGAAACGCTGAGGCCCGACTATGTCAGCGATGCGAGGTGACGCCGACCTGCCGGCAGTACTCCAGCACCGGGCAGGTCGAGCACTTCGGGCGCACCGCGGTGCAGACGTGCTTGCCGAACGGTACGAGTAGACGGTTGATCTCGATCCAGTAGCGTTTCGGCAGCACGCGCTCGAGCGCGGCCATCGTCTGCTCCGGCGTCCGCGCGCTCACCGCGCCCCAACGGTTGGTCACGCGGTGGACGTGAATGTCGACGCCGATCGCGGCCATGCCGCAAGCGACGCCGAGCGCGAGATTGGCGCACTTCGGGCCCACGCCCTTGAACGACATCAGCACCTCGCCGTCGGGCGGAAGCCGGCCGCCGAGCTCGTCGACCGCGCGGCGCGCCATCGCGTGGATCTGCTCCGCTTTGGTGCGGTGGAACGAGCACGCGTGAATGAGCGCGTCGATTCGGGCGACCCCCATCGCGGCGACCGCGGCCGGCGTGCGCGCTCGCGCGAACAGGCCGAGCGCCGTGGGCAGCGAGACTTCGTCGAGCGTGCGGATCGAGATCATGCAGCCGACGAGTTGCTCGAACAGCGTGCGATGGCCGCGCTCGGCGAGCTCGAACATGGCGGCGGCCGCGAGGGAGGTTTCGCGCAGATGGTTGCGGATCCGGCGCAGCACGATGCCAAACTGAAACCGCCGCGTGCCGCCGTCAGCGCGCCGTCGAGTCGACCTTGAAGCTCCCGTCCTTCGCGTCCCAGTCATACCCCGGCTTCAGCACGACGTAGACCGCCGGCCATGACAGCTTCGGCAAGCCCGGAATCGATCCGTCGAAGCAGTTCACATATAGCATTTCTTGAATGGCCTCGGCGTGCACGTTGTCCCACGGATTCCATTCGCGCGGGTATTGCCGCCCGTTCACGTAGACGACCGCGTTCGGGACGTGAATCCCCCTCGCTCGGGGAATCACTCCGGCGTCGACGAATGCCACCGGCGGCGGTCTCAAACACTTGGCCGACTGGTAGTCCACTTGAAACCGCAGCTTGCCCACCACGTCGCGCAGCGAGAGCATCGAGCGCGAGCTCGACGCGATCTCGGCGGAGTCGAGGTACGGCTGTCGGGCGCGCGGCAGACTCTTGTCCTTCACGACCATCGGCGCCAACCAGCGCGCCAGCGGCGGAAGCTGGATCTCGACCGTCCACACCGTATCGCTCGTCCGAAGCCGCATCGGCGTCACGACCTGATCGTAGCCCACCTTGCGGACGATGAGTTGATAGCCCGTATCCGGCGGCGCAACCAGCCGAGCGTCACCGGCGGAGTCCGTTCGCGCGCGGATGTCCGGACCGCCGCCGTGCGTGAGCAACGCCTCCGCGCCCGACACCGCTGCACGAGCAGTGTCGCTGACGTGCACCCTCACGCGCACGCCCGCCGGCGTGGCCTGCGCCCCCAAGCGCGCGCCGATCAACAACGCGGCGACGGCGGCCCAGCGAGCGATGCGCGCACGCATATTAGCGGCTCCTAATGAGTCCGACTGAACGCACCGGGCGAGACGTTGTGCGGTTGCCACTCTGATTCTCGGGGCGCCAAAAGGTGCGGCGTTAGAAAAAAGTCATGACGTCCCTTGGCAACGTCGCCGTGAGTTGCGCGACCGCCGCCGCGTGCGCCCGCTCGATCAGCCGCGGCAGCATGGTGACCACGCGCTCGTTCCCCTCGCGTAGCAGTGCCGCAAGGATGTGCTTGCAGATTCGCTCGCGCCAGATGTGATCGCCGCAATCGCAGCGCGGGTGCGAGGAGGTGTAGAGGTCGACCCAATGGTGGTGGCTGCCTCCGCTCACGCGGTACCGGCCCGTGCCGACCCGCTCGCCGTGCAGCCCAAGGCTCCGCTCCAAGCGGTCCAGGTCGACGCCGCCCGCGGCGTCGAAATCGATCGTCACATAGGTTGTCATTTGCTGCTCCCAATCCAAGCGGTGAATACACGAGACGCATGATGATACACCTCGGGCGGCCGGCGGTTTCTCCGACGCATTAAATTGGAGCGCCAGTGGCCCACGACCCCTACGCCTCTCTCCGCGTCAGGAATTACCGGTGGTTCATCGTCTCCACGTTGACGATGACCATCTCGACGCAGATTCAAGCCGTCGTCGTCGCCTGGCAGATCTACGACATGACCCACGACCCGCTTTCGCTCGGCCTCATGGGCCTCGCCGAAGCGCTCCCGTTCGTCGGATTGTCCCTCTATGCCGGACACATCGCTGATCGGTTGAACCGCCACCGCGTGACGCTCGCGTCGATCGTGCTGCTGCTCGCCTGCTCGCTGTCGTTCCTCACCTTCAACCTGATCCCGAATTTTCTCACGGAGCATGGCGCGCTGCCCTTCTATTCGGTGATCTTCACGAGTGGCATTGCCCGCGCCTTTCTCACGCCGGCGCGCAATGCGCTCGGCGCCGAGCTGGTCGATCGGTCGCTGTACTCCAACGCCGTCGCTTGGCGGAGCTCGACCTGGCAGACTGCGGCCGTGGTTGGCCCGGCCTTGGGCGGCCTCATCTATGGTTTCGCGTCGCCGCGAGTCGCGTACATCGCCGACGCGATCATGATGGCTGTCGCGCTCTACGCATTCTGGACCATCGATTATGCCGGGCGTGAGCCCGAGGCGCACCAGGTATCGATCGGGGAAAGCCTGCGCGTGGGCCTTTCGTTCGTGTTCCGCGAATCCGTGCTCCTGTCCGCGCTTACGCTGGACCTCTTCTCCGTACTCCTCGGCGGCGCCGAAGCATTGCTGCCGGTGTTCGCCGACCAAATCCTGCGCGTCGGTCCGCAAGGCCTCGGCGTCTTGCGCGCTGCCCCAGCCGCGGGCGCGGTGATCGCCTCGGTGTATCTGGCGCATAAACCGCCGTTCAAGCGCGCCGGTCCGACGCTGCTCTACGCGGTGGGAACCTTCGCGCTGTGTATCATCGGATTCGGACTGTCACGAAGCTTCGCGCTGTCGCTCGTCCTCCTCGCCATCAGCGGTATGGCGGACAACGTGAGCGTACTGATTCGTTCGACGCTCCTGCAGGTGCTGACGCCGGCACATCTATTGGGGCGCGTGTCGTCGGTGAACTCGATCTTCGTCGGATCGTCGAATGAGCTCGGCGCCTTCGAATCGGGCGTGGCGGCGCGACTGTTGGGGACGGTGCAGTCCGTCGTGCTGGGCGGAGCGGCGTCGCTCGCCGTCGTGATCAGCGTTGGCCTGTCGGTGCCGCGCCTGCGGCGCCTCCGACGGATCGATGAGCAGGGCCCGCAGGAAACGGCGGCGTGAAGAGCGTCCTCAGGCTGCCGACGGACCCTATCTGGCCTCTAAAATGCGAGCCTAGATCGACTTAGCTCTGTCTAGCTGCTGCCGCATATAACGCACGCCACAACTGCTAATCAGGCCAGTCCGGTCCTCGCGTTTTGCCAAGTGACCAGCAAGAATTGCATTTTTTGCACTATTCTCTGTACATTGTGCAGTCGAACCCAGCGATCAATCACCCTCGAGGCCCGCACGCCATGCCCGCGTCCAGCTCCAACCTTTCCCCCCGCAGCTCCGTGATTCGCGAGATCACCGTGCGAGAAGTCCGTCCACCGGCGGGCAGCGAAAACGGCGCACATCCGCGCACCTCCGAGTACTTCGGCGTCAACACCTTTGGCGTCCGGCAGATGCGCGACAAGTTGCCGCGCGACACCTACGCCAAGCTCCTCGACGCCGTCAAGCATGGAAAGAAGCTCGACCTCGACGTCGCCCCGCGGGTTGCGCAGGCGATCAAGGAATGGGCGATCGGCCGCGGTGCCACCCACTTCACGCACTGGTTCCAGCCGCAAACCGGACTCACCGCCGAGAAGCACGACGCTTTCCTGTCGTTCGACGACGGGCAGCCGATGGAAGCGTTCGGCGCGGCGCAGCTGATTCAGAGCGAGCCGGACGCGTCGAGCTTCCCGTCGGGCGGCTTGCGCGCGACCTGGGAGGCGCGCGGCTACACGGCATGGAATCCGGCGAGCCCGGTGTTCATCGCCGAGTGGGCCGGGGTGAAGACCCTCTGCATCCCGAGCGTGTTCGTCGGCTACAACGGCGAAGCACTCGACGAGATGACGCCGCTCCTGCGGAGTTCCGACGCGCTCTCCGCCAAAGCAATCGAGCTGCTCGAGCTGCTTGGTGACCGCCGCGTGTACCGCGTGTACACCACCCTCGGAGCGGAGCAGGAGTACTTCCTCATCGACCGCGCACACTTCTCGCTGCGGCCGGACCTCGTGATGGCCGGCCGCACGCTGATTGGCGCGCCGCCGCCGCGCGGCCAGCAGCTCGAGGATCACTACTTCGGCGGAATCCCGGAACGCATCCAGGCCTGCATTGCGGAAGTCGAATACGAGCTCTATCGACTCGGCGTGCCGATCGTTACGCGGCACAACGAGGTGGCGCCGAGTCAGTTCGAAATGGCGCCGCGCTTCGAGGAGACCGACGTCGCCGTCGACCACAACCAGCTCGTCATGGCGACGCTGCGACGCGTGGCGCTGCGCCACGGTCTGCAGGCGCTGTTGCACGAAAAGCCGTTCGCCGGTATCAACGGATCGGGAAAGCATTGCAACTGGTCGATGTCGATCGCCGCCGACAACCCCGACCTCGATGGCTACAACCTGCTCAAGCCGGGCCAGACGCCGCACCAGAACATTCGCTTTCTCGTCTTTCTCGCCGCGGTGCTTCAGGCGGTGCACAAGCATGCCGGTTTGCTGCGCTCGGGCATCGGCACGTCGGGCAACGAACACCGGCTCGGCGCGAACGAAGCGCCGCCGGCGATCATCTCGATCTTCATGGGTGCCACGCTCACTAAGGTGATCGATTCGATCGCGTCCGGCAGGAGCGCCGCGAGCGCCGAACAGGAGATGATCAAGCTGGGCGTCGCGCGGCTGCCCGAGATCGAGAAGGACAACACCGACCGCAACCGCACGTCGCCGTTCGCGTTCACCGGGAACAAATTCGAGTTCCGCGCCGTGGGGGCGTCACAGTCGATCGCCTTCCCGATCGTGCTCCTCAACGCCGCGGTGGCGGAAGCGATCGGTGAGATCACCTCCGCGCTGCGGGCGGAGTTGAAGAAGACCAAGAAGGTCGATGACGCAGTGCTCAAAGTCGTGCGTCCGATCTTCAAGGAGACCGCGTCGGTGCGGTTCGAGGGAAACAACTATTCCGACGCGTGGGTCAAGGAGGCCGCCAAGCGCGGCCTGCCCAACCTGCGCCGCACGCCCGAAGCGCTCGCGCAGATGGTGACGAAGCAGTCGCGCAAACTGCTCACGTCGCTCAGCATCCTCAGCGACGACGAGCTCGACTCGCGCTACCATGTTCGCCTCGAGCGGTATGTGAAGGACATGCTGATCGAGCTTCACACCATGCGCGAGATCGTCGACACGCTCGTAGTGCCCGCGGCCTTCGACTACGCGGGCTCGCTCGCCGATTCGGCGGCGCAGGCGAAGGCGGCCGGCATCAAGGCAACAGCGCAGGTTGAAGCCGCCAATGCACTGAACGCGATGAGCGCCGATCTCCTGAAGCACCGTGTGGCCATGGGCAAAGCCATCGACCGTGCCGAAGCGATGCACGACGATCTGGTGAAGCAGGCCGAGCTCCTCACGAGCGCCGGCGCCGACACGATGGCCGAAGTCCGGAAGTGCTGCGACTCGCTCGAGACCACCGTGCGAGACGACTGCTGGCCGCTTCCGAAGTACCGCGAGATGCTATTCCCGATGTGACATGGCCACGGCGTTGAGCGGTGAGGCAACGACGATCGGCATCCGCGACGCAGCGGATGCCGATCTGCCTTCGGTCGTCGAGATCCTGAATCGAGAGATCGCCGGGTCGGTGTACCTCTACATGGAGACGCCGATCACGCTCGGCGAGCGTCTCAAGTGGCTCGGCGCGCATCGGAAGGCCGGCCTGCCGGTGCTCATAGGGACGGTCGCCGGCAATGTCGCCGGCTGGGCGTCGCTGTCGAGATATCGTCCATCGAGCGGGTACCGGCATACGGCAGAGGTGAGCGTGTACATCGATCCGCGCGCACAGCGACGAGGCATCGCGCGGCGGCTAGTCGCCGCGCTGCACGACTGGGCGGCGCACAACGAGATTCGCGCCATCGTGGCGAGCATCGACTCCGAGAACGGCGCGAGCATGGGGCTGTTCGAGTCGCTGGGCTACGTCGAGGTAGCCCGATTGCCGAACGTGGGGTGCAAGTTCGGACAATGGCGGACGCAGTTGCTGTTGCAGCGGGCAGTCTGAAACCGATGACGGAGTTCTTTCAGCAAGCACCGCAGCTCGGCAACCAATACGAGAGCGACGACTTGCTCCGCTCGTACCTCCGTCGCCGGCTGCCTGCGAGCACCTTAGCCGAAGTTGAGCCCGAGCTGCAGCGCCTGGGCGCGCGCGTCGCGGGCGACATTCTCGAGTTGGGCAACGCCGCCGAGGCGAATCCGCCACGCCTCGTACAGTACGATGCCTGGGGCCGGCGCGTCGACGACATCGTCATCTCCGATGCCTGGCGCGCGCTTGCCGGCGTCTCGGCCGAGGAAGGGCTCGTCGCCACGGCATACGAGCGGCGGCACGGCGCCTGGTCCCGGGTGCATCAGATGGCGAAGCTCTACCTGTTCCATCCGTCGTCGGCGACATACAGCTGTCCGCTGGCGATGGCCGACGGTGCGGCGCGATTCATCGAAGTCCACGGTCAAGCCAACGACGTGGCGCGCGCGGCGTTCGAGCACTTGACGACCCGCGATCCGACCCGGTTTTGGACGTCGGGCCAGTGGATGACCGAACGCACTGGCGGATCGGATGTGTCGCAGACGTCGACCGTCGCCCGTTGGAGCGAGGCAGACGGCGCCTACCGCTTGTTCGGCACCAAGTGGTTCACGTCGGCGACGACGTCGCAGATGGCGGTGGCGCTGGCGCGCATCGAAGGAGCGGAGTCAGGCAACCGCGGCTTGAGCGTATTCATAGTAGAGCTCCGCGATGCCGCCGGCGCCCTGCGCGGCATTCGCGTCAACCGCCTCAAGGACAAGCTCGGCACGCGCGCCCTGCCCACCGCTGAGCTCACGCTCGACGGCACGCCGGCCACGCTCGTCGGCGGCGAAGGCGACGGTGTGCGAAAGATCGCCGCGCTGTTCAATGTCACGCGCGTCTCGAACGCCGTCGCGGCCGTAGCAAACATGCGCCGCGCCGTGACGCTTGCGCGGAATTACGCTGGCCTCCGTGCCGCGTTTGGCAAGCGGCTCATCGACCAACCGCTGCACGCCGAGACGCTGGCCGACCTCGAGACCCGCGTTCGCGCCTGCTTCCTGCTCGCCTTCCAGTCGGCCGAGCTGATGGGCAAGGAAGAATGCGGCGAAGCGACGGACGCCGAACGCGCGATCCTTCGGCTCCTCACGCCGGTGGCCAAGCTGTACACGGCGAAGGAGGCGGTCGCGGTCGCGAGCGAGGCACTCGAGGCCTTCGGCGGCGCCGGCTATATCGAGGACACGGGTCTGCCCCGTCTCCTGCGCGACGCGCAGGTGCTGCCCATCTGGGAGGGCACGACCAACGTCTTGAGCCTCGACACGTTGCGGGCGATTCAGCGCACGAACGCGTTCGAGTTCTGGCTCGCGGATGTGATGGCGCGTCTCACGACCGCGGAGTCGGCGTCAAGCGACGCTCTACGCGCAGCGGCGAAGCGAGTGCGGAACACCGTCGCCAGCATCGAACGATACGTCGCGGGCGCGGGCGACGGCCCCGGTCGCGAGCGGGGCGCCCGCCGCCTCGCCTTCGCCATCGCGCGCGCGACTGCCGCGGTCGGCTTGATCGAGCAGGCCGCGTGGATGCTCGCGCAAGCCGACGCCGCGGCTAACGACGCGGTCGATTCCGCCGAGCGATGGACGCAGAGCGATCACGCGGCCGGCCTCGGCTGACCGCGTGATGCGCGGCCGCGTTAGGGCTGCGGCGTCGCCTCGCCCGCGAGCTGCGGCCCGCCCGACTGCACCGAGGTGAGCACGTCGCGCCAGGCGAACTTCTTTCCGCTCCCGAGCACGTAGTAGTCCATCCACGCCTTCTCGGCGACGGCTTTGACGTACTGATTGCGCACGTCGGGGATGCCATGCGTCGAGCCGGGATACACCCAGAATTCATTCGGCACCCCGAGCTTGGAAAGCGCCATGTGCATCTCCTCGCTCTGTGGCCGCGGCACGCGCGGATCGCCCTCGACGACGTGAATGAAGATCGGCGTCTTCGCGTTCTTGACCGTGGCGATCGGCGACTGCTTCCACCAGTTCTCCAACTGACCCGGTTCCCAGTACATCTTGTCGCCCAGGTACCACTGGCGGAGCCGCTGCGTGTCGCTCTGACTCCACATCGAGATCCAGTTTGCCACCCCGGCGCCGGAGCTGATCGCCTTGAAGCGCGCGGTGTGCGTCTCGATCCAATTCGAGTAGTGGCCGCCGGCGCTCCACCCAAGCGCCCCCATGCGCGTGCTGTCGACTATCCCCTGCGCGATGAGATAGTCGACGCCTGTCATGATGTCCTGATAACCCTTCGTGAAGTAGTCGCCCTGCGTCTCGATCTTGAACTTTTCGCCATACTGGGTCGACGCGCGGTAGTTGGGCAGCAGCACCGCGTACCCCGCGCCGGCGTAGACCTGCGAGTTGTAGCCGCCGTCGAAGCCGAGCATGTCGGCCGCGGCCGGTCCGCCGTGAATCGCGACGATGAGCGGATAGCGCTTCCCTGCCTCGTAGCCGACGGGCTTGATGAGGATTCCCGAAACCTTCGTGCCGTCGTTCGACGTCCAGGTGACTTCTTGCTCGTCACCCAGGGCGATCTCGCCCTTGACCCACGCGTTCTGGTCGATCAGCTGGGTCCATTTTGCGCGATCGGCGACGCCGGACAGCGAGCTCACGGTATAGGTCGAGGGTGGCGACTTGGGATCGGCGTAGGTGATGAGCACCCTGCCCGTCTCCTCGTCGCGCGATACCGCCAGCGTCCCCTTGACGTCGGTCAACTGCTTCGCTTGCCCGGTTGCGACCGAGACGGCGAAGAACTGCGACGTGGCGCGCACGCCGGTGCCAAAGTAGATCGTGTCGCCATCGGCCGACCAGAAGCTCGACGCCGGCGCGTCGCTGCCGCCGAAGCCGCGGCCGATACGAACGTCGCCGTCGAAGTTGGACCCGAGCTTCTTGAGCGGTGCCCCGGCCTGCACGACGGGCCGCACGTAAATGCGCTCGTCGTGCATGTACTTGAAGTCGTCGGGCGCGGAAAAAGCGAGCAGCTTGCTGTCCGGCGAAAAGCTGATCGGGCCCTCGCCGATGTCGGTATTCTTTGTCAGCCGCTCGACCGAGCCGCTGGCCACGTTGAGCAGATACAGATCGGCGTAGTCGTTCTGCTCGAGGATGTTGCGCTCGTACCGATTGGCCGACATGCCGTGGTAGCCGATCCAATTGCCATCGGGCGAGATCGTGACGTCCGCCACGCTGTAGCTCGGATCGGTCGTGAGGCGGCGCTCCTGGCGCGTTGCCGGGTCGAGCGCCCACAGGCTCGCGACCGACGCCGCCGGATTGCGCGGCCGCACCGTGAACTGCTTGTCCTGCCGCGCGCGGTCGTCGCGGTCGATCGAGTCCGGCGTGACGAAGTAGATCCGCTTGCCGTCGGGTGACCACAGCCAGGCGCCGACCCCGGTCGCGTGATGCGTCCACTGCGCGGCGCGCGGCTGGTCTGCGGCCCATAGCCCGGCGACGTCGAGCGCGTAGATCTGCTCGTCGCCCGTCCGTCCCGACGTATAGACGAGCGATTTGCCATCTTTGCTGAACGAGAAGTTCGAGACGCCGTCGCGCGCGTCCGTGACGCGCTTCGCCTCGCCGCCCTCCATCCGCATCACGAAAATCTGATTGCGCCCCCGACCAGCGGCCGTCGCGGCCCCGCGGCCGCCTGCCGCGGGAGTGGCCGCGTCGCGGTCAGAAAGAAACGCGATGAAGCTCCCGTCGTGCGACCAGCGAGGGCTGGTCTCGTTCCGGTCCTCGGTGAACGTGAGTTGCCGCGCGCTCGACAGGCCGCGTTCGGTCGACACGACGTAGACGTCGGACTGCCGCCGCGCCTGGCTCCAGTCCGGCGTGCTGAGCACGTAGAGTAGCGAGCGACCGTCCGGGCTCACGTCGAAGCCGTTCGATTGTCGCATGTTCTGCGCATCGAGGAAGTTCATCGGGCGCGGCATCTGCGCGGCGGCGGAGACCGCAGCCGTCACGGCGACCACGAACGCGAGCCACACGGGGCGAGCGAAGCGAATCATAGAAACTCCTGGACTCGGGGCAGTGCTCCAAGATGCGCCGGCGCGCGCGCCGGCGCCATCCGACGAAGGCCCGCAGCAGCCGTCGTTCATCTGGCGGCTCCGGGACGGGCGGTACAATATCCAACCCATGTCCGAGATTTCCCGCCGGGACTGGCTCAAGACCATGGGCGCCGTCGGCGCGGGCGCGCTCGTCCCGCACGACGCGCTGCGCGTCGACCTGCCCGAGGGCGCGCTCACCGAGCGCCTCGCCGCCCCGCGCGCGCCGGTCGGCACCCCGGGCGACATCGTCGACCTCACGTCGACGAGCGAGATCTTCATCCCGCCGCGCGGGCGCTCCTACCAGAAGTTCAGCTACGATTTCCCGGAGCCGTCGGTCGCGTTTGGCGACTACACGTTCGGCTTTCTGGTCTTCACTGAGGAGAACACCTACGGCCTCGATCGTGCCAAGCTCCGCGCCGACGGGAATGGTGACGCGCTCAGGCTCGTCGCCGACGGCTTCGTCTGGGCGGGTGGGCAAGAAAGAGCACCGGGCCGACTCGTCGCTTCCCTCCGCCGCAACGGCGACACGATCGAGTGGGACGCGACGGTCGAGATGGACAGGCCGATCAAGTCCGTCACGACGATCATCCGCGGCGTGCCGCGCGGGCAGATCTCGTTCGGTGGCGGCGGTTTCACCGACCCACGCGACGGCGAATCGCTCGTCGGCTATCCCTTCGGCGGCGGCGACCTGAATGCGTCGGGGAGCATGACCACGCCGCTGCTCATGATCCAGCCGCCAAGCGGGGGTGTGTTCTTCGTTTCATCGCTCGATGATCGCGTTCGCCCCAAACGCTTCTACCTCGCGCCCGGCGAGTCGACGTATCGCGTCGAGGCGATCTACGAGCACGACGCCTGGCGCAACGACACCAAGCTCACTACACCCGCGTGGCGGCTCGGCCGCGTGGCGACCGCGGACGCCGCGATCGATCAACACATCGCCCACCTCGAGCGCGCCTTTGCCATCCCGAGTTGGGAGTCGCGCGCCGACGTGCCCGATTGGACGCGACGCATCGCCATGGTCACGACGCTCCACGGCATGCATTACACCGGATACATGTTCAACGATTACGCGCGCATGCTCGACATCCTTCGCTGGATGTCGACGCAGATTCCCGGCGAGCGCGTACTCGTGTTCATCTCGGCGTGGGACGGCCGCTACTACTGGGACTATCCCAACTACGTCGTCTCCGACCGCATGGGCGGGCAGGACGGATTCAAGCGACTGATCGACGAAGGGCACAAGCTCGGCTTCAAGATCATGCCGATGTACGGCATGAACTCGGCGAACAAGAAGTTGCCCATCTGGAGCAAGGTCGCCGACTCGATCACGCACAAGATCGACGGCAACGCGTACAATCTCGATTGGGTCGACTGGAACAACGACCGCCACCAAGACGGCTGGCTTGGCTACATGAACCTCGGGTCGGACTCCTGGCGCAACCATCTCACTGGCCGCATCGCCGAGATGATCGACCGCTACGGCGTCGACGCGTATTTCCTCGACATCGCCGGTGGGCACGTCAACAGCACGAACGGCGACATGCACGAGGGAACGAAGCGTCTCGTGACCGATCTTCGCGCCCGTTACCCGCACGTGCTCTGCGTGGGTGAGATGCCATACGACGCGCTGCACGCCTTCATCCCGATGTACCATGCAGGCGGCGGTGAGCGGTGGCACAAGTACAGCCGGTTCTTCCAGCACCTGAGCAGCCCGGCACCTGGTCGCGGCTCGAGCGGCGTTCACGAATCCGGCTTTGGACGCTTCAATCCACAGACTCTTTCGCTCTCCCCCAACGCCATCCCGACGCTCCAGGTGGTCGACGACACGTTCACGAAGTACCGCGACGTGATGGCGGCAATCATCCAGCGCGCCAAAGAGCGGGCGGGAATCGTATGAGCGACCGTCGGGCTGCGATCACGGCGCTCCGCCGCTCCGCCCGCGAAGCGAACGTCGAGCTCGCGGAACGTGGACTAGCGCGATTCACCTTCGGCAACGCGAGCGCGATCGACCGCGCAAACGGGCTGATCGCCATCAAGCCGAGCGGCGTGCCGTACGAGTCGCTCCGGCCGGAGCAGCTCGTCGTCGTCGACGTCGACGGCCGCGTGATCGAAGGGTCGATGCGGCCGTCCTCGGACTTGCCGACGCATCTCGTGCTCTACCGCGCGTTCGACGACATCGGCGGTATCGTTCACACGCACTCGCACTACGCGACGGTCTGGGCGCAGTCGCAGCGCGAGATCCCCTGCCTCGGCACCACGCACGCCGACTATTTCCACGGACCAATTCCCGTGACCCCATCGCTCGGGGGCGCGGAGATTCAGTCGGAGTACGAAGCCAACACCGGCGAAGTGATCGTGCGGCTCTTTCGCGATACGCGACTCGACCCGGTGCGCATGGCCGCCGTACTCGTCGCCGGCCACGCGAGCTTTTGCTGGGGTGCGACGGTGGAGCAGGCGGTCGAGACGGCGAGCTTGCTCGAGGAAGTTGCGCATATGGCGTACGACACGGTGGCGCTCAACGCTGCCGTGACACCGATCTCCGCCGAGCTGCTCGACAAGCATTTTCACCGCAAGCACGGGCCCGCGGCGTACTACGGCCAGCCGTCCTAATAACCTCGTAGTGCGTCGAGCGGATTGACTCGCAGCGCCCGTCGCGCCGGCAGCGCGCACGATACGAGCGCGACGCCGAGCAGGAGGACAGTCGTTCCGGCAATCGTCGGGGGATCGATTGTCGACACACTCACGAGCATCGCGCGAATCGCGTGTCCGGCGGCAATCGATCCGCCAAGGCCGATGACTAGCCCGATCACCGCGAGCCACAGTGCCTCGGACATCACGAGCGCCATGACCGACCGCTCGCCAGCGCCAAGCGCCATGCGCACGCCGATCTCGAACGTTCGTTGCGAGACGCCGTACGAAATCACGCCGTATGTGCCAATGCCGGCGAGCAACAGTGCCAGCCCGGCGAAGCCGGCAAGCAGCGCGGTGTTGAAGCGGCGGTTCGACACCGACGTCCCGACGACCTGCTCGAGCGTCCTCACCTCGGACACCGGCGCGTTCCGGTCCAGCGATCTCACAATGCCTCGCAGTGGCGCGGCGAACGCCATCGGGTCGCCGTCGACGCGAACGGTCAGTACCATGGCGCGCGGCTCCGCGTACGCGCTCAACGCGGTCTGGGGATAGGGAAAGTACATCGTCGGCTCCGGCGCGTCGGCAAAGCCACGTGACCGAAAGTCGCCAACGATGCCGACAACTGTGACGAACGAATCGACGCCGAGGCGGAAGCGACGCCCGATTGCGCTCTGCCCTGGCCAGCTCGCGTCCGCGAACTTCCTGCTCACCACCGCAACGAGCTGTGATCCGGCGCGATCGCGATCGTCGAAGTCCCGACCCGAGATGAGCGGAATGCGCATCGCGGCGAAATAGCCGGTCGTCGCTTGTTGCGGCACGGCGCTGGGCCACCGGCCGTCGGGATAGCTGCCGCCCTCTGGTCGATAGCCCCACAGCCCGCCCGCGTCGACGACCGGCAACCACCCAGCGGCGCCGGCGGCGCGTACGCCTGGTATCGCGCGCACGCGGTCGAGCAATTCGTGAAAGAAAACCGCGGAACGCGCATCGTCGTATCCCGTGCGGGAGACCGACACGCGCGCGGTCAGCACGCCCTGTGGCTCGAAGCCGAGCGTTGCGCTCTGCAGGTTCCACAAGCTGCGGAGCAACATCCCGGCCCCCGACGTCGCGACCACGGCGAGCGCCATCTCGGCGACGACCAAGGCGCGACGCACGGCGCGCGCCCCGCCGGTGGAAGTGACCAGTCGCCCGCCGTCCTTGAGTGCGTCTGCGGCGTTGCTAGTTGCCGCGCGGCGCGCCGGGAGCAACCCGATCAGCAAGCCCGTCGCGATCACGACGACGGCCGTGAACGCAACGACGCGCCAATCCATCTCGATCGCGTCGCGCCGTGGAATCGAAACCGGGGCGGCGGCGAGCATTGCGCGCATCGCGGCCCAGGCAAGCAAGAGTCCGATCGCACCGCCGGCTGTTGCCAGCAACCCACTCTCGACGAGAAGCTGCCGCGTCAGCCGCGCGCCCGACGCGCCAAGCGCGCTACGCAGGGCCATCTCCTTTTGCCGGCCTTCACCCCGCACGAGCAGCAGGTTCGCGACGTTCGCGCAGGCGATGAGAAGCACAAAACCGACCGCCCCAATCAACGCGAAGAGATACGGTCTCGTGCCACCGACCAGATCGTCGACCACACGCGTGATGTGCGGTCGGAGCGGGGTCGCCGGATCGAAGCTCGCCGGATTGTCGCGCACGATCCTTTGCGCAACCATCGCGGCTTCGGTGCGGACGCCGGCGAGCGTCACGCCCGGTTTCATACGGCCGACCATGAATAGAGAGTTGTTGGAACGGTCGCCCAGACTGTCGGGGTTGAAGCGCGGAAGTGGCATCCAGAGGTCCGTACGCGCCTCGGGAAAGTCGAACTGCGCCGGCATCACGCCAATCACGGTGCGCGGTATCCCCTCGATCCGAACCGTACGCCCGACGATTGCCGGATCGGCGCCGAATGCGCGGCTCCAGAGCGCGTAACTCAAGACGACAACTGGCGCGATGGCCGGTACATACTCGTCAGCGGCGAACAGTCGGCCGAGCAGCGGACGGGCGCCGAGGACGGGAAAAAAGTCGTCGCTCGCGCGCACCGCACGTACACGCAGCGGATCGCCATTCGTCGACAACGTGGCCTCTCGCTGAATGTAGGCCGCGAGCCCGCTGAGCGAGCGCACGTCGCGCCGGTAGTCGACGAAGTCGGCGGCAGACGACAACCAGTGGGGCGGCTCGTGGCCGAACGCGACGATCTGCTCGGGCTGCGGATACGGCAACGGCCGAATGAGTATTCCATTGACGACGCTGAAGATCGCCGCGTTTGCGCCGACCCCGAGGGCAATCGTCGCGACGACCATCGCGGTGAAAGCCGGCCGGCGAACCAGTCCACGCGCGGCGTATCGCAGATCCTGCTCGAGCGTACTCATGATCCCGTCCCTCGTGGCGAGAAGCCGCGCACGCTCTGCTGCGGCGGATTGAATGGTGTCGATCGTGATGTTGATCCAGAGCGCGAGCATCGACTCGCCGGCCGCGCGCGCCGTGGCGACGCGGTCACGGTGAAAGTCGCGAATGGCTCGACCATACCGGGCGCGAAAGTCCGCGGGATAGAGCGCGAGCAACAGGGCGTAAGCACGCGCGCGGAGCGTCATCATAAGCGCACCGGCTGGATGATGCGGTTGGCCTCGGCGATCCGCATCAGCGCGCGGAGCCGATGCAGCTCGGCGGCGAGCAGGCGACGGCCAAACGGGAGCAGACGATAGTAGATGCGACGCTCGTCGTCGCTTTCGCCGGCGACGGCCTTCGGTTCCGTCGCGGCGAGCGCACCTTCACCTTCCAGATGGCGGAGATGGCGATAGAGATTGCCCGCCTCGAGCGCGACCCGCCCCTCCGTGTGCTCGATGATGTCCTGTCGGATGCCGTACCCGTGCCGTTCGCCGGCGCTGAGCATGGTGAGGATCAGCAGCTCGATCGGTTTGAGCGGCAGCAGGGCGGCGGGATCGCGATCGCGTTTGTGGCCTGATGGCATCCTCGTCTCCGGGATCTATGCTCAATTTGAGTATAGGTGAGACAGCGGCCGCCAGGAAATGGTTCACGCTGCCTCTGGCCGGGGCGATTTGCCTACAACGTCAGCTCGATCGGGCGGCCGGTCAGCTCGATGGACCGCGAGTTGGCTGATCCAGCGACTCGCACGTTTACGTGCCGGGGCGCAGCCGGGAACACGGCGTAACCCGGGTCCACCCGTAGGGAGAGCCGGCGCTCGGCGTCGCGCCAACGCATGACCAGGCGCATCGCTCGGCCTTGGGTGTAATCGGACGACGTGCCGTCGTCGTCGTACCAAACGGATTCGCCGTCGGCCCCTGGATAGACGACCAGCGTCGTCGGCTCGGTCACCGGTTGAGCCGTGTACTGGCGGACCGGGTCCATCGGCAGCACGGCGCCCGCTCGGACATAGAGCGGTATCGTCGCCAGGTCCACCGGCCGCTCGACCTCTCGCCCGCCATCTATTGTTTGCTCATCCCAGAAGTCGATCCATCGGCCGCGCGGCAAATAGAGCCGGCGTGTCGCGGCGCCCTTCTCGACGACGGGGGCAACGAGTAGATCGCGCCCCCACAGGTATTCATCGCCCCGCGCAACGGCGGCCGGGTCGTCCGCCTGGTGCAGCCACAGCGCACGCATGATCGGCAGCCCCGCGTCGTGCGACTGGCGAACGGCTGTGTAGAGGTAGGGCATCAACCGATACCGCAGCTCCAAATACTTTCGGCAGATCGGCTCGACCTGCTGGTTGTGCATCTCGGCGGGATCGAGTGTGAAGCCGCGCGTCTCCGGGGGCCCACCGTCGCCGCCGTTCCATCCCCACGGAAGGCGGAGATGCCAATTGCGACCGTGCGACCGGAACACTGGGCAGAATGCGCCGAACTGGAACCAGCGCACGTACAGCTCTCCCGTCAGCTCGGCTGTGGGGATGAACCCGCCGATGTCGGTTCCCCAATAGGGAAGCCCTGAGAGCCCGGCGTTGAGCGCTACTGGCACGTGCGTCGCAAGCGTCTCCCAGCGCGATTGCACATCGCCCGACCAGAGCAGGCCGCCGTACCGCTGGACGCCGGCGGACGCATTACGGTGGAGCGCGAACGGCCGCTCGTTCGGGCGAAAGCGCTGCGTACCCTCCCAGTACATGCGATGCCGGTTGAGCTCCGAGGGCCCGTCGAAGCCGTCGCCCTGATCTGGCCACCAACCATCGACGCCGTCGTCCATCACGGATTTATGATAGGGCCAGTAGCATGACACCTGACGGTCGGGCGGCCACTTGTCGTCGGCCGTGCGACCGCTCGGCAACGGCGGCGCGGTGCAAGGGTCGCCGACTGCACCCGTCAGGTGCTTTCCCTCGACGACGACGTGCACGACGACCCTGAAGTGCTCGTCATGCAGCGCGGCCAGCTGCTTGCGCGGCTCCGGGAAGTTGCCGGGGTGCCAGGTGAACTCGCCGTTGCGCGTGTTCCACCCCGACGGGGCGAACTCGGTGCCGAGGTAGATCAGCGCGTCGCAGGGGAGCTGTTTGTCGCGCATCGTGCGCGCGACGCCGGCGATCTCCTCCGGGCCGGCCAGCGTTCGGTGCGATTGCAAGTAACCGAACGCCCAGCGCGGCGGCATCTCGGGCAATCCGGTAATGCGCGCGTACTCGCGCATGATGGTCGCCGGATCGCGCGACGACACGACGAACAGATCGAGCGGCAACGCGGCGTCGTGCGGCGTGAATCGCGCGCGCGTTCCGGTGAAGTCGAACGATCCCGCCGGTTGATGGATGAACATCGCCCAGCCGTTCGTACCGACCAGCCACTGGATCGGGGCGCGGGTCCCATGCGTGGACAGATGGTAGCCGCCCTGCCCGATGATCATGCGATCCGTCGAGCCCTTGCGATCGAACTGCGCCCCGCCCTCGCCGAGTCCGAGGAGTGGACCGTCGCCGCTGAGGAACGACATGCCGGGCAGCGCGGCGTCGAGCTCGAGCCGCTGCACGACGGTACCGGCGCGCGTTTCGACGGCGAGCGTTGGAGGATCGTTGGTGCAGGTCACGACGAGATCACCGGCTCGGACACGCGTGAGCCGCGACACCTCACGACCGCGCCCTACCGCGTCGCGCACGCGCTCGTCGGCCAAGGCTCCGGTCGGCGCGAGCGGTGCGAGACCGCCGGCGACGACCGGCTGAATCGTGATCCGCGCCGTTACTGGGCTGAGCGATGCGATCGCGATCTCCACCGGTTGACCGGCAATGATGATCCCCGCTTCGGCACCGCCGAGCATTTTCGCCGGAGCGAGCGCGGCTCCGGCGCCAATGACGCCGAGGCGCTTGAGGGCCTCGCGGCGAGTGAGCGAATCAGCCATGGGCGTCGAAGCTATCGTCCATCACCGGGATCGGCGAGCGGTCGGGCCCGCCAGCTCGTCGCGCTCGGCCCCACACTTGCCTGTAGTGGCCGGCACCACGGATGGCACCACAAGGGGGATCCATGTCATCGAGCTCCATCGTTGCGACGCTCAGCATCGTCGCGGCTGCAATTGTTTGTGCGCCGAGCACGTCAGCCGCGCAGGCACCTTGTTCGACTACTCGCGCCTTTGCGGACAGCGCGCGTGAAGAAGTGATGACTGTTCTCACGAGCCCGGGCACGCTCGGTCAGGAGCTGCGACAGGAGAACGGGATCGGCGACACCAAGGCGCTCGCGCCAGAGATGGTGCACGATGGACTCGTCTGCTCCAAGCTCGCGACGCAGTTCGGCCATCCGATCGGGGCGCGGACGAAATTCGTTGTGCTTCGTGTCGGCCCGCTGTTCTACGCCCGCGAGCCGGATCAGCGGCGCGGCACGGGGATCATCACGGACAGCACGTACCATGTGCTGGCGCGGCTGGGCGTGGCGATTGACAAATAATGAGGTGTTCTCACCGATTCACGGTGTCGCTGACGGCCAACAATCCGTCCAATACGGACTGCGGCGCCAGAAATGCCGAGCCATGCCGCATGCCACGCGGAGCATGGAGCGAGTCTGAGAACTGATCCCAGTGCACCCAGTCGTGCGTGCGCACGGCGCCGTAGTGCCCTCGGGTGTACTCGTCGTAGTACACGTACCACCAGTCACCCGTATGTAGCACCGACGGCCCCTCGGTGTCCTTGTCGGTGATCGCAGCCGACGCCGGACCATAGGGCCCCGTGGCGTGCGCGCTCGATGCGACGCGGATGTTGCGGTGCGGCGGATAGAACGTTTCGTCTTTCATTACGAGATAGTACCGTTCGCCGGCTTGCGTGATCGTGCCGTCGATCGCGGCAAAGCCGCCGTCGTAGAGCAGCTTGGCCGGCGAGTAAGACTTGAAGTCGCGCGTCGTGACGTAGTACAGCCGATGGTCGGCGCGGCCTCGCGACGTCGTCTGGGCGAGCGAATCGGTGGCCGGGAATCGGCCGGGAATGGAGGACGCCCAGACGATCACGTACTGGCCCGTGGCGTCATCATAGAACAGATCCGGCGCCCAGGTGTTGAGCGCCGTCGGCTCGTGTTCCATGACCGGCACGCGGGTCTGCTCGGACCAGTGAATCAGGTCACGCGAATGCGCCACGCCGATCCCATGGTCGGTCCACGCCACGGTCCACACGAGATGGAACACGCCGTCGGGGCCGCGCAAAATGCTCGGGTCGCGCATGAGGGCGGCGGTGGTGTTCCACTCCTGCCATCCCCGTCCAGCGCCGGTGATCGCGGGTGTGATCACCGAGCGGCCTCCGTTGAGCGGTGTCCAGGTGATGCCGTCGCGGCTGTAGGCGAGATGAACGCCGTCCTCGCCATTGCGCGTGAAATACGAGAACAGGAATGCCTGCGGCTCGCTCGCCGGCATCGACCCGGCTCGTGGGCGTGAGCGTGCGCACGACGTCGCGACGGCGGCGATCGCGAATGCGACCGTCACGATCGCCCCGCGATTGATCTGACGCATCGATCGTCAGCGCTTTGATTGAAACAACTCGACCGGATTGCCCGACGGATCGTCGAGCAGAATCTGGTCGCCGCCGATGCCGTGCACGATCTCGTTCCGAAAGTGCACGCCCTGTCGCTTGAGCCGGTCGACCATCGCCGGCAGATCCTCGACCTCGAGCTCGAAACGGTTCCACCCACCTGGGGCGGGGCGCGTGCCGTCGGGCATCGCCTGCGACCCGCCACCCACCCCGCCGGGCGCGCTGACCAAGAGCCGTAGGTCGCCGCGCACCAGCATCGCGAAGTTCGGCGCCGGATGCATCTGCAGCTGAAAACCGAGATGGTCGCGGTAGAACGCGATCGCGGCATCCACGTTGTCGACGATGTAGCGTACGGTCACGACGGCCATGTTGTCACCCTCCGGGCGGCGCCATTTCGGGCTCTGAGACGTGTTTCTTCATGACCAACGTCACCGGCGTCGTCGCGGATGCCGCGATCTCGACGGACAACGTAAGGTCCTCGAATCCGGAACGCACGATCCGCAGCAGTGACACGCCCTCGGGCAGAAATACGAGGCTCACGACGCCCGCCGCCGGCGTGGTCGCGTATGTGCCGGTCGCCATGTCGATGACGCGCGCGCCCTCGATCGGCTCGCCGCTCGACGCGTCGAACACGCCGAGAAGCCGCCGGCGATACTCGGGGAGAATGGCCGCGGAGTCCAACGCGCTGCCGCCGCTCGCTCGCGCGCCGACTGCCGACGTGTCGACGACGACGTACGACATTCGCCCCGGCCTGTACTGCACTCCTGGCTTGAGCACGATGAACAGCGCGCCGTTGCTGCCGATCTTGCCGATGGTATTGTCGTAGTCATCGACGTAGGTCATCTGCGCGATGTGCTCTGGCAAAATCTCGCACAGCACTTCCATCGAGCCGGGGAGCAGCCCGGCAAGCATCCCCCGCCGCCCAATCTGACACGATGAGACGTCCTCGTAGCCCATGGTTCGGATCCACTCGCCGTTGACCCAAACGTTGGTCGCGAGCGACGGCGGCGACCTGTCCGGTGGACAGACGCGTGGTTGGCTGAATGCGAGACCAGGACAGGTTCGCACGGCGGTCTTCGTCCGCGCACCGGCCGCCGCCAGAGGCGTACATTCGCGCCCGCAAATCATGTCCGGCTTCAGCTTTCTCAAGATGTCGGTGGCGTCGATCAGCGCGTCGCCATGCTTGGCGATCTCGTCGGCGTCGATGAAGTAGCTCTTGCGGTTGATGTCTTCCGCCTCGTCCACGCGCACGGTGGGCAACGTCTGCGCCGCGCGGTGCATGAGGATCACGAACGACGACGTGCCCGCGCCGGCGCGAAAAAACTGGTCGCCGCGCAGCCAGCCGATCTTGCGCACCACGATCTCGTAGTCGCCCTGTGCATCGTTGACCATGAGCGATGCCCGGCCGGCGGCGTTCGTCGTCGCGCTGGCCGCGACCTCGGCGATGCCGCGAACCACGGCGACGTTCGCGCCTGGGATCGGACCGTTCGCGCTGTCGACGACTCGCAACTGTACCACGATGGGCCGCGGCGGCAGCTGCGCGACGACCGCTCGCGAAGCGAGCGCACCAGCCGCCAGGGCAGCCCCCGCCAAGAAGCGGCCGATCCATCCCGGAGCATCAGAACGTTTCACGCACGAATCTCCGCGGCGATTCGTCGCAGCTGCGGCAAGACCTGGCCGATCTGCGCTGGCTCGCTGGCTGGATCACCGAACGAAAAATAAAGCTTTCTATAGATGCCGTACAGCCGGTCGTACATGGTTCGTTGCTGCGGGTCGGGTTCGATCACGCGATAGGGCGGACAGAGCGCCCGCTGCGCGTCATCGATCGACCGAAAGGACTCCGCGGCCATGAAGGCGAAGATCGCCGAGCCCAGTCCCGTGACCGGCCGCTCGGGTACCAGCACCGGGACGCCGAGCGCGTTCGCGTAGACACGGTTGAGCACGTCGTTCTTCTGCGGAATGCCTCCGGCGTTGATCACACGGCGAATCGGCACACCGTGCTCTGCCATCCGCTCGAGCACGACCCGCGTGTGCAGCGCAGTTCCTTCGATCGCCGCGAATAGCTCGTCGCGCGCATCGTGCGTCAGGTTCCAGCCAAGCGTCACTCCGCCGAGGTTCGGGTTCACGAGCACCGTCCGGTCGCCGTTGTCCCAGGTGAGCCGCAGGAGACCGGTCTGGCCGGCGCGATATGCCTCGAGCCCCGCCGACAGATCGCGGACGGTCGTGTTGGCGCGGCGTGCGATCGACTCGAAAATGTCCCCCACCGCCGACAGTCCCGCCTCCACGCCGACGTACCCAGGCCGCACCGAACCGTTCACGACGCCGCAGACCCCGGGAACACACGCCGCTTCCCTGGCGATCGCCACGATGCACGTGCTCGTGCCGACGACGTTCGCCACGTCGCCCTCAGTCACCCCGGCGCCGATCGCGTCCCAGTGCGCGTCGAACGCGCCCACCGGAATCGGAATGCCCGCGGTGAGCCCGAGCCGAGCCGCCCACTCGGGCGACAGCCGGGCGGCGATCTTGTCGGATGTCTGATAACGCCCATGCGCACCCAGCTTCGTGCGGATGCCGGCGAGCAGCGGATCGACCTCTTGAAAGAACTCCTCTCGCGGAAAGCCGCCGAGCGATTCGTTCCACAGCCACTTGTGGCCCATCGCGCAGACTGAGCGCGCGACGGCTCGCGCATCGGTCACGCCACCCAGCGTCGCCGCAACCATGTCGCAGTGCTCGAGCGCGGTCGCGAAGCGTGCGCGCTTGTCCGGGTTGTGCCGCAGCCAGTGAAGGAGCTTGGCGAATCCCCACTCCGCCGAGTACACGCCACCGCAGTAGTCGATCGCCGGCAACCGGGTGCGGCGGGCCACGTCGGTGATGAGCGCCGCCTCGTCCTTGGCGCGGTGATCGCACCAGAGATAGTAGTCGTCGAGCGGATTCAGCTGTTCGTCGACCGGCACTACCGTCGACCCCGTAGTATCGAGCGCGATGGCTTTCACTTCGCTTCCTGCGACGCCGGCGTCGGCGAGCGCGGCACGCGACGCGGCGGCGAGCGCTTGCATGTGCGACACGTGCGACTGCGTCGCGAAATCCGGATCATCTCGCGTTCGGATGACGGGATACTCGGCCACACCGACGCCGATCGGTCCGCGCACGGCGTCGACGATCGCCACTCGCACGCTCTGCGTGCCGAAGTCCACCCCCGCGACGATCGTCATGCTTGCCCGTCAAGTGTGGCGGTACACGTCCCACCCCATGTACCGCGTCGTCGCCTCGTGCACCGCGTCGGCGACGAGCGTCATGTTCCCGGCCACGTGGTGCTCAAAGCCGTTGGTGCAGATGTGGCGTAGCAGCTCTTGCAAGCGCGGAATCTTCACGACGCCGGCGCCGCCGAAGGTCTTGAGCGTGTCGTCGGTGAACTTGCCCTCGCCGACGTACCCGCGAATGCGCCCGCTGCGGTCGTCAGTCGAAAAGCGGGCGAAGCTCATCGGACTCGCCCGCACCTTGCCGACGACCGTGCCGTAGGTGTTCTCCCGCCCCACGGTGCCGGCGATGATCGCCTGGTAGTCCATGTGCACGTCGTCGAAGAATGCCTTCGGCAGGTTGCTGCAATGGAAGCAGACCGCCTTGTCCGGATCCTCGCCGTAATTGTTGTTCCAATCAAGGAGCGCGCTCGGACTCTCGGACGCGAGGGTCAGCGCGTACATGCTGATCGTCCCACACACGTCCACCTCGCACGCGCTCGGCAGATTCGCGTTGCTCATCATGCTCATGATCGTGCATGGCACGACGCCGAAGAACTCCTCCATCGACGTCCAACACTGGACGGCGCTCACCGTCACGTCGGCTTCTTTCATCCACCGGTCGATGACGAGGCCGAGCTTGGCCATCTTTATCAGGGCGGTATCCGGAACACCGCCCGTGTCGACGTAGTCGCGCATCTCGTCGAGCTTGCGCTTGACGTGTGTGTCGGTATTCGATAGCCGGTCGATGCGGCCCAGAATCTCCGATAGATCAATCGGCTCGACCGCGATCCCCGACGCCTCGAGGATCTTCTCGCTGAACCGCACCGTCTTGAACGCAGCCGGCCTCGCGCCGATCGCGCCGATGCGCGCCGAGCGCAGACCGCGGACCACGCGGCACGTTTGCACGAACCGTTTCAGGTCGGCGCGAAAGTCCGGCGCGTCCGCGCGCTGGGTGTGCCGCGACGTGAGCGTGTACGGTATGCCGTACTGCGTGAGCACGTTGCACACCGACATCTTGCCGCAGAATGCGTCGCGCCGAAAGTCGATGCCCATCTTCTTCGGATCGTCGGCAGACGCGTGAATGAGCACAGGCACGCCGAGCTTGGCGAGCCGGAGCGTTTCGGCGATCGCGCGCTCGTCGCCGAAGTTCGGGAGCGTCACGACAACGCCGGCGATCTTGTCGGCGTGCTTGCGAAACAGCGCCGCGCATGCCTTGGCCTCGTCGCGGCTTTCGACCGCGCCATGCGTCGAGTCCTTCGGTCCGAGCGCGACGGCATCGATCCCCTCAGCGGCAAAGGCGGCGAGCATCTCCTCGCGGCCCGCGTTGGCGAGATGGCCAGGGAAGAAGCCGCGGTTGCCGACGACTAGGCCGAGCGTTGGGCGTTCGAGTGGCTTCGTGTCGGCGCGGCGGGCCTTCGGCGCGCTGCTTTTCGCCGTGTACTTGCCCCCGGCGTTGGATTCCAGCTTATGGATGCGCATGGTGAGATGGGCGGGCGATGGACGACCCATGGAGCTTACGGGAGGGCGCGACCGGCCGAAAGGTCTCGCGCGCCGGCTGTGCCGTCGGCGCGTTGACAATGCTCGCTCCGGCGAAACATTGTTCGATCTCGCGCCTTCATCCTCGCGCCCGTGCATGACGTGGCTTCCGCCATTCCTTGGACCTCGCCCTTTCGCCGCGCCGGCGGATCGCTGCTCAAGTCGCAGCAGATCGGCCTCGTCGCCGTGCTCGTCGTGCTCGGGGCCGCGCTGACGCTTGCCGCCGGATCGCATCTCGATGCCTTGAGCGGCGGGCGGGTTAACAATTTTCTAAACGCCTACACCCTCGTCCAGATGGGAACGGACGCCAGCTCCTTCGCCATCATGGGCGTCGGCGCGACGATCGTCATCATCTCGGGCGGTATTGACCTCTCGGTCGGCGCGATCTACGCGCTGGCCGGCGTTGGTACGGCGATGACGCTGCGAGCGCTCGGCCCAATGGGCCCGGCGTCGACGGTGATCGTGGCGCTCGCCGTTTGCCTATCGATCTCCGTGCTCTGCGGTCTCGCCAATGGCCTGATGGTGATCGGCCTCGGCGTGCATCCGTTCATCATCACGCTCGGCACGATGTGGATTCTACGCGGATTGGCGTTCGTCGTCAGCCACGCGGAAAGCATCCTCGTGCCGGCCGCGCTCACCAACTTCGCCAAGGCGCAGCTCGGCCTCGGCGCTGCGCTCTATCCTGTACCGCTCCTCGTCATGCTCGGCGTCGCCGTTGTCGGGCAGGTCTATCTCGCCCGCACCGTCATGGGCCGGCATATATTCGCCATCGGCGGCAACCCGGAGGCGAGTCGGTATTCCGGGCTGGCGGTCAATCGCGTGAAGCTCGGCGTGTACGTGTTGTCGGGTTTGAGCGCGGGGATCGCGGCCTTTCTCGGCGGTGCGTTCTATGGAAGCTCGACCTCGTCCGACGCCACCGGGTATGAGCTGTACGTGATTGCCGCCGCCGTGGTTGGCGGCGCGAGCCTGGCCGGCGGCAAGGGCAGCTCGATCAGCGCGATGCTCGGCGCCATTCTGATCGTGATGATCCGCCAGGCCATCCGGACGCTACACCTCGACCAGAACTACGAGTGGATCATCATCGGCAGCGCGATGATCTTCGCCGTCGTGCTCGACCAGAGCAGCACGCGCCTGCTCGCCCGCCGGCTTGCGGCCGCGTCGGCCGCTGGCACGCCGCCTCCATCCCCGTCACGCCAACAGGAACCCTCATGAGCATCCGTATCACTCGATCGACCGTCGACCGCATCCCGAAGTGGAGTGCCGCCTTCGCGCTGGTGCTGGCTGGAGCCTGCGGCGGAGGCCGCGGGGCGAAGGACAACGCATCGTCGGCGGCGAACGGCGCCGGCGGCCCGGGCGGAAAGGCCTTCACGATCGCGATGATCGCCAAGAGCTCGACGAATCCGGTGTTCCTCTCGGGCCGCGCCGGTGCCGATTCAGCAGCCGCCGAGCTGACGAAGGCGACCGGAGTCAACGTCAAGGTCGACTGGATGACGCCGCCCGATGAGGACGCGACGATTCAGGCACAGCGGATCGCCGAGGCGGTGAACGGCGGCGCGAATGCGATTCTCCTTTCGGCGAGCGATGCGGGCAAGCTGATCGGCGCGGTAAACGAGGCCGTGAAGCGCGGCGTGCCGGTCATGACGTTCGATTCGGACGTCGCCGGATCGAACCGCTTCTCGTTCTATGGCGGCGACGACGCGCAGATGGGCAAGCAGGTGATGCAGGAGCTGGCGAAGCAGATGAACGGCAAGGGGAAGATCGCGATCCTCGCGGGGAATCAGAACGCGCCGAACCTGCAGAAGCGCGTGCAAGGGGTGAAGGACGAGGCGAAGAACTACCCGGGCATCACGATCCTCAGCACGTTCTACCACGCCGAAACGCCGCAGGATGCGGCCGCGGAGGTGTTGCGTGCCAAGAACGCCTATCCTGACATTCAAGGATGGGCAATGATCGGCGGCTGGGCGCTGTTTACCGACGCGCTGCTCAAAGATCTCGACGCGAGCAAGGTCAAGATCGTCTCGGTCGACGCGATACCGGCCGAGCTGCCGTACGTCGACAAGGGGTTAGCGCCCGTCCTGCTCGCGCAGCCAGTGTTCGACTGGGGCTACGTCTCGGTCAAGACGATTTTCGACCACGTCTATCTAAAGAAGGACGTGCCGGCGCACGTGCAGATGGATCTCGTCCGGGTGTCGAAGGACAACCTTGGCACCTGGGCGCGGCAGCTCAAGGCCTGGGGCTTCACCGACGTCGACCCCAAGTACCTGGCACTGGCGAAGTAGAGCACATCGGATGTCCGCGCTTTCCTTTTCGCACCTGACGAAGCGCTTCCCCGGCGTCGTCGCGCTCGCGAACGTGAGCTTTGACGTCAGGGCGGGCTCGGTGCACGCGGTGTGCGGCGAGAACGGCGCGGGCAAGAGCACGCTCGGAAAGATTCTCGCTGGCCTCGAGTCGCCCGACGCCGGCGAGATCACCCTCGACGGCCAGCCACTGCGGTTCGGCAGCCCACGCGACGCGCTCGCCGCGGGCGTCGCGATGGTGCATCAGGAGCTCGCCTTCTGCGACAACTTGTCGGTCGGTGAGAACCTTTGCCTCGGGAGGCTCCCACGGCGGATGGGGTTCGTCGATCAGGACGCGATGCGCCGCCGGGCTTCGGAGCTCCTCGCGGCGATCGGCGCCGTGATCGACCCCGTCCGCGCGATGGGTTCACTCACTGTCGCCGAGCAGCAGCTCGTGCAGATCGCCGGCGCGGTGGGAGCGGGAGCACGCGTGATCGTGTTCGACGAGCCGACGAGCAGTCTTGGCGAGGACGACACGGAGCGGCTATTCGGTTTGATCGAGCGGCTCCGCGCGCGCGGTGTGACGATCATCTATGTGTCGCACCGCATGGCCGAGATCCATCGGCTAGCCGACGCCATCACCGTGCTGCGCGACGGGCAGCACGTGGCGACGCGGCCGGCGGCGCAACTCGAGGACGCTGAGCTGGTGCAGCTCATGATCGGCCGGAAAGTCGAGCAGTATTTCCCCGTCTTCGTGAGCGGCGGGCGCGGCGAGGAGCGGCTCCGTGTCGAGCGCCTGTCGCGCCGCGGCGTGTTCAACGACGTGTCGTTCACGCTGCACGCGGGCGAGGTGCTGGGGCTGGCGGGGCTCGTCGGCGCGGGGCGGTCGGAGGTGGCGCAGACGATCTTCGGTCTCGAGCCGGCGACGTCGGGCGCGATCTTCGTGCGCGGCGAGCGAGTCGTGATCAACAGCGCGCGCGACGCGATGGCGCACGGAATCGGCTTCGTCCCGGAGGATCGAAAGAAGCAAGGCCTCGTGCTCTCGATGCGAACGCGCGACAACGCGACGCTGCCTACGCTTTCTTCATTTGCTCATGGGGGCTGGATCGACCAGCGGAGCGAGCTTGCGGCCGTGACGCAGCTCTTCGGTCGGCTGCACGTACGCGCGACAAGCGACGTGACCACGGCGGCGTTGTCTGGCGGCAATCAGCAGAAGATCGTGATGGCCAAGTGGCTGGCTGCGCAGAGCGACATTTTGATGCTCGACGAGCCGACGCGGGGCGTGGACGTGGGCGCCAAGGCGGAGCTTCACGCCTGGATCGACGAGCTGGCGTCGAACGGGTGCGCGGTGCTGCTCATCTCGAGCGAGCTGCCGGAGCTGATTGCGTTGTCGAGTCGGATTCTGGTGCTACGCCGCGGACGCGTCGTCGGCGAAGCGGCGCGCGCAGACGCCACGCAGGCGGGCGTGCTGCGGATGATGGCGGGGCTGGCGGCTACTTCCGCACCAAATACATCGCCGCCGAATTCGGCGCCAACAACACACTGAGCTCCCCGTCGACCGTGCGGTCCGCGTGCGCCCAGAGATCCCGCACTCCATGCCGCCCGCCGCCAAGTCCCAGCTCCTGCGTCGTCACGCCGTAGTGCAGCGGCGTCGAGCTTCGGTTGAGCAGCACCACTGCGCGGTCGCCATTCGACATCGGCTTCATCCACACTTCGAGCTCGCCGTCATCACGGATCTTGTGGCCTTGCATGCCGCCCCAGTCCTGATCGATGGCAATCACCTCGCGGTTGGTGAGGATCATCTTCGTCGAATCGTTCATCGAACGCAGATCGTTGCCCGCAATCAGCGGCGCGTTGAGCAGCGACCACAAGCTGAAATGCGCCACGTACTCGGCGTTCGTCATCCGACCGTTGCCGACTTCGAGCATGTCGGGGTCGTTCCAAGCGTTCGGGCCCGAATACTTCTCGAGTCCGACCTGTCGGTCGAGGATGCTGAGCATCGAGGTCCAGGAGTCGCGGATGTCGCCCGTCGTCCGCCAGAGATCGCCGCCCACCGTGCGCCCCCAGGTCCAGGGGGCGTTCGAGCCCCACTCGCAGAGACTGAACACGATCGGCCGGCCGGTCGCGGCGAGCGCATCGCCCATCGCTTTGTATCGCGCCAGTGCCGGCCGGTTCTCGTTGTTACAGTTGTCGTACTTGAGATAGTCGATGCCCCAAGCCGCGAAGGTCTTGGCGTCGGCCTGTTCGTGGTCGAGACTCGCCGGCCGGCGCTGGCAGGTGCCGGTGCCCGCGGACGAGTAGATGCCTATCTCGAGGCCCTTCGAGTGGACGTAGTCGGCGAGCGCCTTCATGCCGCCTGGAAAGCGCTGCGGGTCGGTCGTCAGGTTGCCTGAGGCATCGCGCTCCGACGCCTCCCAGCAATCGTCGATGTTGACGTAGCGGTAGCCGGCGTCCTTCATGCCCGACGACACCATCGCGTCCGCCGTCTCGCGAATGAGCGCGTCGTCTATCCGGCATCCAAACTTGTTCCAGCTGTTCCAGCCCATCGGCGGCGTCGGTGCGAGGCCTCCCGCGGCGAGCACGGGACTCGCGCTGGGGGCGCCCGATTGAACGACGGGCGTGCGCGCGGCACAAGCGACGTTCGTGGCCGCGAGGGCGACGGCGAGAGGCAATCGAGCCTTCAACATACGAGCTCCGGGAACGATGGCCGCCGGGTAGCGGCGCGACGGTACGTCTCGTACCGTATACCGCGGATC
>JBIOHX010000003.1:0-34590 GCA_044449465.1 Gemmatimonadales bacterium
CTCGGCGCCGGCCGCGGCTGGCAGACGACGTCGCTCGATTTCCTGGCCACAGCCGGCGTGACGGGATACGGCAACGGCTTTTTATCGCCGGCGGGCGGTCTGGAGATGGGCTACAGTTGGCTCGACGGCTACTCGATCGCGCTGCGCGGCGGCGCGCGGCGGCCGGAGCGCGGAGAGGGCCCGCTCACCGCCGGCGCGGGATTCACCATGGACCGGCTGTCGATCGACTACGCGCTCGACACCTCGACGCGCGGACGCGTCGCGCACCGGCTGGGCCTGCGCATCCGGTAGCAGGCGCAGTCGTCCGTTCGCTCACAGCCTCGTTCGTCTTCGATCTCATTCGCTTTCCCTACCGATCATGCGCCGTTTTCTGATTTTGCCCGTCGTCGCCGCGGCCGCCTGCACGCAGGCGCTCACGCTGAGCAAGGACGATTCGGGCGTCGTGCTCGCGCACCAATTGATCACCGCGCCGAATCCGGGAGAGCCCGGCAGCTTCGCGGTGAAGACGATGTATTACGGGAGTGGCACCGACAAGCGGCGCGCGGAGTTCCGCGACTCGGTCACGATCAAGACCAAGACCGTGGACGTGTCGCCGTTCGTGTCGATGCAGCCCGAACAAGCCAAGGCGCGCCAGAAGGACTGGGGATTCGGGATGAGCAAGGTCCCGATCAACGGACGGGTATGGTATCCTGTCGGCGACGGACCGTTTCCGCTCGTGCTGATCGTTCACGGCAACCACGACCCGCTCGATTACTCCGACCCCGGCTACGGCTACCTTGGCGAATTGCTCGCGTCGAGGGGATTCATATTGGTGTCCGTTGACGAGAATTTCATCAATGGCGGCATCCGCGGCGAGAGTGACGGGCGAGCCTGGCTGCTCCTCAAGCACCTCGAGGATTGGAAGCGGTGGAACGACAGCGCCGGCGGCCCGTTCTACCACAAAGTCGACATGGCGAACATCGCGCTGATGGGGCATTCGCGCGGCGGCGAGGCGGTGGGGATCGCGGCGGCGTTTAACCATCTCAGCCATTACCCCGACGACGCGAACGTGAAGTTCAAGTTCAACTTCGGCATCAAGTCGGTGTTCGCCATCGCGCCGGTCGACGGCCAGTACAAGCCGGCCGGCATGTTCACGCCGATCGAGAACGTGAACTACATGGTGATCCACGGCTCGCACGACGGAGACGTGTCGTCGTTCAACGGCCTGCGCGCCTATGACCGCGTCAAATTCACCGACGGCAAGCCATGGTTCAAGGCGGCGTTCTACGTTTACCGCGCCAACCACGGCCAGTGGAACACCGTGTGGGGCAACAAGGACAACGGCCCGCGCAGTGGCCGCTACCTCGACCTGCGCGGGCTGCTCACTCCAGCGCAGCAGCGGCAGTTCAGCAAGGTCATGATCGGGGCATTTCTCGAGGCGACGCTTCACGGAAAATCGGAGTACCTCCCGATCTTCCGCGACCACCGCGTCGCCGGCGCCTGGCTGCCGAAGACGATGTACATCACCCGGTTCGAGGAAAGTGGATTCAAGCCCCTCGCCACCTTCGACGAAGACGTCGATGTGACTACCGGCACCGTGCCGGGCGTAACCCTGAGCGGCGACAGCCTCGCCACCTGGAAGGAGGCGCCGCTCGTCCTTCGAACGGGCAACGACCCGCTCAACACCAACGCCGTGACGCTCGGCTGGAACAATCACATCCGCGGCGACGACACGACCAAGCTCGGCCGGCCGGCGTCGTACACGCTGTCGCTGAGCGATTCGCTGGTGGCGGCATTGAATGTCAGCGCCCAATCGGCGGTGTATCTGTCGCTTGCGCCGACCGACGCCAAGCCCGGAGCGCGCGCGCCGGCGCGTGACACGACGAAGAAGGCGGACAGCGCCACAAAGGATGAGAAGCCCAAACCGCCGGCGAAGAAGCCGAACGCCAAAGCCGGAAAGGATTCGACGCCCGTCGATCTCAGCGTCGAGCTCGTGGACGCGAGCGGCCATGCGGCGCGGCTGCCGCTGAGCCGGTTCGGCGTACCACGGCGGCCGCTCGAGATTCACATCCTTCGTCGACACGACGAGGAGCAGCAGCGCTTTCCGACGCAATACGAGCTCGTGCCCCAGACGTACGTGATGCCGATCGCCGACTTCATGCGCGCCTCACCGCAGCTCGATCCCACGCACCTGCGGTCGATCCGCCTCGTGTTCGATCGACTCGTCGCCGGCACCGTCGTCGTCGACGACATCGGCGTGTCGTCGAAGGCCGGTCCGTTCACGGCGCTCGGGGAACCGTAGTCCGCGTTCGACCGTCAGCGACCGCGCGCGCCGAGCAGCAACTCGGTCGCGGCGCGGACGCGCGAGAGGTAGCGCTCGACCGATTCGTCGTCGCGCCGCTCGGGGAGCACGAGCCGCTCGTCGTCCGGGCGCGACGATGCCGCCGTATTCACCATCGAATCGCCGCCCAGTCGGGCGCGCGCCAGGTCGAACGCCTCGAACGCGTTCGACAGGTCGACGAGCTGGTCGTCGGTCTCCGAGCCGGTGAGCTGCACGCCGCCGCGGCTCAACCGGCCCTCGAGCTCTTCACGCACGCGCTGTCGCTCATCCTGACGGGGCGTCGCCTGGTCAAACGATGGGTTCCAGGGGTTGGACATGTCGGGTTCCTCGGGTCGGTCGATCTTCCGGATGCCAGTCGCGCCGCCTAGCCTAATCCGGTGAGCACTTTGTTGGCAGGCCGCGTGCCGCGCTGAGCCGCAGCAGCAGAACGAGCCGTACCAGGGAATAGGGCCACCATGTTCGTCGCGTTGTTTGCGTTCGCCGCGCTCCAGCTCGCGGGGCCGCCGGACTCGGTCCGACTGCTACGTGCCGCGCACGAGGCGCAATTCTCGTTCGAGGCGTTCAGGCGCGCGCATCTCCCGCCCGGGGACACGTACACTGGACCGTGCGACGTGACCGTCGGCCGGTACTGCTACTGGCGCGGCGACGGAAGTGACGACCGCCCACCGCCGCCCGACCGTCCCGAGGTGCAGCAGCGCCGCGACGCTCTCATCAGCCAGCTCGACAGCGCGAGCGTGGCACTGCCCGGCGACGCATGGCTCGCCGGCCAACACGTTCGCTATCTCGTCGAGGCTGGGCGCACGGACGACGCGCTTCGCTTCGCGCTGCGCGAATGCCGCGCCGGCGCCGCATGGTGCGACGCGCTCGGCGGATACGCCGCGCAGGAAGCGGACCGGTTCGCACTCGCCGACAGCGCATTCAGCGCCGCGCTCGCCGCTATGGGCGACGCCGAGCGATGTCGGTGGCTGGATGTGTCAGTCGACCTCGATGGGCCGCTCGCCGACCGGTTCGGCAAGACACCATGCGACCGTCGTCAAGCGTTCGTGCGGCGACTGTTCTGGCTTGGCGCACCGCTGTTGAGTGTGAGCGGAACCGATCTCTTCACCGAGCACCTCGCCCGCATGACGCGAGCACGCATTGCCGAGCATGCCGCAACGACCGACGGCGACGCGTGGCGCGACGACGCGCGCGAGCTCGCATTGCGATACGGCTTCACGCGCTGGTACTCGCGCGCCGAGCCGGCGTACGGTTCGCTGCGCGACGCGGCGTACGTCGGCCACGACGCGTCCTTGCCGTTCTACTTTCTGCCGGGACCGCGCGCGCTCGATTCGCTCGGTTCGTTGTCGAGCGATGATTGGCAACTCGACGACGCGCGGGCGCCGATGGGCTACGCGCCCGACTACGCGCACACGATCCACGACCTGCCCGCACAGATCGCCGCGTTCAGACGCGGCGAATCGACGCTCGTCCTGGCCGCCTGGGACGCGCGGCGCGACACATCGTTGCTCGGCCGGCCGCTCGACGCGGCGCTGGTGCTGGCCGCATCGCCGGATTCAATGTCGATCGCACGGCGCGCGGCGTCGGCCAAGGGTCAGATGAGCGTCGAGGCCCGCCTCGACTCCGGCCTCGTGAGCGTCGAGCTGCTCGCCACGGGTAATAAGCACGCGGCGCGCCGGCGCATCGGCCTACCCGCGCGCGCCGCCGGTGACCGGTCCGCTCGCGACGACGCTCGACGGCGTACGCGACAGCGCGTTGACGAGCGAGGTGGCGGCGCTGTCGCGGCCGACCGGCGTGTACTGGGAGACGTACGGCTTGCGCCCTACGGGCGAAACGGTGCGCTACACACTTCGGGTCGAGCAGGTCGGCGCTGGTTGGCTGCAGCGCGCGGCCGAGCGAATGCATCTCGCCGGCCCGGCAACGAACACGCGTGTGCGGTGGCAAGAGGTGCAGCGGCCAAGCGAGGGCATCGCCCCGCGCAGCGTACGGCTCGACCTGACGCACCTGCACAACGGCCGCTACAGGATGGAGCTCACGGCGAGCGTGGACGGCGGAGTGCCGGCGAGCTCGATCCGCGAGATCGTGGTGCGGTAGCGCCGGCCGTTTGGGCCGGCGTGGCGCTCGCACCGCGCGGAGCGCGCCAAGCGGCGAAGTAGGTGCATTCGGACGTCAGCGGACACTGCTCACACCGCGGCTGGCTCGTCTTGCACAGCTCCTGCCCGTGATGGCGAAGCAGCACATGGGCATCGATCAACCAATCATAGTCGGCGACGAGCTCCGGGCGCGCCGCGTCGGACACGCTCCGATACATGGTCGTGTAGCTCCGGTGCTCGGCGCCGTAGCCGATCCGGCAGAGGGTGCGCGCACCGTTCGAGTCGAGCGGGAGCACCTGTTGCGACCGCGTCAGCAGCAGGATCTTCTCGGCGCCCGGCTCGCCGATGCCATAGATCTTTTGTAATGAGCGTTTCGCTTCGCGGAGCGGGCGGGCGAGCGCCGTGTCGAGCGATCCGCCGAACTCGCCGAGCACGAGCTCGGCGGCGTCGCGCATGCGACGCGCGCGCTCGACGACGCCGACTTTTCCGCCAAGCTCCGCGATCTCGCGCAACAGGCCAGGCTCGGCGGCGAGGATGTCGCGCGGCGCGAGGCCGACGCGCTCCTCGAGCGCGCGGAAGGCGGTGCGGCGCGTTGCGTCGTCGGCGAGGTAAGCGACCTTTTCCCAGAGGACGAGGGCGAACGCGTCCTTGGCGGGCGGAGGCGCCACGCGACCATAGTGCGCGCGAAGCACGTCGACGATGCGCGCGAGCTTGGAGCGTCGGGTTACGGGCATGGGCAGATGGATGGGAGCCGAGGGAGCGCCATTAGCTTATCATAAGGCGGCGCTGGCGGCAGGACTCTGCGGCGCCCCCTTGTCTCCGGGGAGAGATAAGACTTACGTTGGTTTGGACAATGGGTGCCAATCGACCGAGCGAGCGTTGAACAGTCCTGACAGTCATCCCGTCGAGCGTTCCATGAACGCAGTGCGCAGCATCGTGCGCGCGCTGCGCATCAACACGCGCGCGATCGAGCTGCAGATGGGCATCAGTCTCGCGCAGCTTTTCGTGCTGCAACAGCTCGCAGAGCGTCCGGCCGATTCACTCAACGAGCTCGCCGAACGCACCGCCACCCACCAGAGCTCCGTCTCGGTCGTCGTGCGCCGCCTCGTCGAACGCGGCTACGTGTCGCGCAATGCATCGGCGGCGGACAAGCGGCGCATCGAGATCGACGTCACCGCGGAGGGCCGCGGCCTGCTCGCCAACGCGCCGATGACGATTCAGACGCAGCTCATGACGGCGCTGCAGCGAATGGAGCGCGTCGATCAGACGACGCTCGCGTCGCTGCTCGAGCGGTGGCTCGCCGAAGCGAACGTCGATCTCGCTACACCGCCGATGCTCGGCGAGGAAGACGCAGAGGCGAAATCGGCGAGTGTCTGACGGCGAACAAAGCGTAGTCAATCCCACGGGCGGACTGCCAGTCTCGCCCGCGCTCGAACCCGCGCTCGAATCGGTCCAAGCTCCGCCGCCGTATTCGCCGGTCGATCGCCGGGTCGTCGTGATCTCGCTCCTCGCGATGGGCGTTGGCGCAGGCGGTGCGCTGATCGCGTTCGTGCTGACGCGGCTGATTGGCCTGATCACGAATCTCTCGTACTATGGCCGCTGGTCGACGGCCTTCAGCTCGCCGAACACCGACCGCCTCGGTGTTTGGTCGATCCTGATTCCGATCGCCGGCGCGCTCGTCGTCGGCGTCATGGCACGGTACGGCGCGGCGGCGATCCGCGGCCACGGGATTCCGGAAGTGATGGAGCGCGTGCTCTACAACCGGAGCCGCATCTCGCCGAAAATCATGTTCCTCAAGCCGCTGTCGGCGGCGATCGCGATCGGCACCGGCGGCCCGTTCGGCGCCGAGGGACCGATCATCGCCACGGGCGGCGGTCTGGGTTCGCTGATCGGGCAGTTGATTCACGTCACGGCCGACGAGCGGAAGACACTGCTCGCCGCCGGCGCCGCGGCGGGCATGGCGGCGACGTTCGGCAGCCCGGTGTCCGCGGTGCTGCTGGCCGTCGAATTATTACTTTTCGAATACCGGCCGCGATCGGTGATCCCGGTGGCGCTGGCGTCGTCGGTCGCCGTAGGAGTGCGGGCGCTGCTCGTCGGCAGCGACCCGGTGTTCAGCGTGCCAACGCTGCAACAGCCGACCATGGAGGCGCTGCTCGCCTACGTGGTGCTCGGCGCGGTGATCGGCGTCTTCGCCGCCGGGACAACCTGGTTCGTGTACTGGATCGAGGATGTATATGAGGAGCTGCCGATCCACTGGATGTGGTGGCCGGCAGTCGGCGCGGTGTTCGTTGGCGTGATCGGGCTCATCGATCAGCGGACGCTCGGCGTGGGCTACGTGAACATCGACCACATCCTGAGCGGCGATCTGCTCGGAACGACGCTGCTGGTGCTCGTGGTGCTCAAGTTTCTGTCCTGGTCGATCTATCTGGGGAGCGGTACGTCGGGCGGCACGCTGGCGCCATTGTTCACCGTGGGCGGCGGCCTCGGCGCGCTGTTCGGCTCCGCCGCGGCGAGTCTGGCGCCAAGCCTCGGGATCGACGTGCACGTTGCGGCGCTCGTCGGCATGGCGGCGATCTTCGCCGGCGCGTCGCATGCGCTGCTTGCCGCCGTGATCTTTGCCTTCGAGACGACACGTCAGCCGCTGGGACTGTTGCCGATTCTCGCCGGCTCCAGCACGGCGTACCTGATCGCGCTGATATTGATGCGCGGGTCGATCATGACCGAGAAGCTGGCGCGGCGTGGCACACCGGTCAGCACGGAGTACGTTGCCGACTTCCTCGACCGCGTGCCGGTGCGCGACGCGTTGACGCGCGAGGTGGCGACGATCGCCGGCTCGCAGACGCTGGGCGAGGTACGGGCCTGGCTAGCGACGCGAACCGCGCCGACGGTGCACCAAGCATTTCCAGTAGTCGACGACGAGGGCAGGCTGGTCGGGGTGGTGAACCGGTATGAGCTGCTCGACGTGAAAGGCGACAACGGGATGCACGTACGCGAGCTGGTGATATCGCCGCCGGCGGTCGTGTACGAAGAGAACACGCTACGCGAGGCGGCGGACCACATGGTGCGGGCGAAGGTGGGGCGGCTCCCGGTGGTCGTACGCGGCGAGCCTCGGCGGATCGTCGGCATCCTCTCGCGGAGCGATCTGTTGTCGGCACACGCGGACCGTCTGGATGCGGCCATGGTGACGGAGAGTCCGCCGATCGGGCGCGGCTGGCTGCGTCGGCAAGAGCAGCGGAAGAGAACCAAGCCGCCGCGCTAAGACTTTGAAGGCGCGCGTACCGCGTATGCTCGTCCACGCTTACGCCGTCCACCTCCGCTCTCGCGCGATTCCGATTCCCGACACGCAGGTCGTCAGCCAGAGCAGCCCCGCCGCCAACCCGGCGCTCGCGTCGCTGACGTACGCCTGACCGAGACAGAGCCGCGCCGCGACGATGCCGGCGACCAGCACCGCGGCGCAGAATACGATCACGGTGCGCGCCGCCGCGCTGCGCAGGAACGACCCCACTAAATACGCCAGCATCCCGTACCCGACCAGAACGCCGAGCACGTGGCCGCTCGCCAGCCCCGTGCCCCAGTTGATCAGCACGATGTCGGCGAACGGCAGCTCGGAGCGTCGAACCACGAATCGCAGCGATGCGTCGAGCAGCGAGCCGCCAACGAACGCCGCGCACCAACCCGCGAGCTCCACACCTTGGCCGCGGAGCGCGAACAGCGCGATGCCGGCCAACAACAGAATCGTCATCGCACCGCGCCCGCCGATGCCGCTCAGCGTCTGGAGCAGCGCGAGCGCCGATGGCGCGATCGCCTGATTCAGCCGGTCGGCCACGGTGACGTCGAACCGGGTGAGCGGCGAATTGTCGACGAGGCCCTCGGTGATCGACGCGAACAGCGCGATCACCGCGATGCTGGCGACGAATCCCGTGGCGAGGTGGACGGCGAAATACTCGCCGCGCGCGAAGCCGCCCGACATGAGGCGCCAGAGCCGCGGGTGGCGCGCTCGGAGATCGGTCATGCGCGCCGTGGTCGTGACGCGCTCCCACGCCGCGTCGAGCGAGGCCACGACGCCGGCGCGGTTCCGCTGGAACCAGCGCCAGCCGAAGACGACGACGACGATGAACGCGATCAGGATCGCCAGCAGCAGGCTGACGCGCCCCATGTAGCGGACGAGCCGCGGCAAGTTTCGACCGAAGACGTATCCGAGAACGCTGAAGGTCGCGACCCAGATCGAGCCGCCGAGCGCGTTGTACGCCGCGAACACGCCGATCGGCATCTCGGAGAGGCCGGCGAAGATGCCGACGAAGCTTCGCACGATGGCGACGAAGCGGCCGAGCATGACCGTTTTGGCGCCGTGCTGCTCGAAGAACGTGCGCGTGCGCTCGAGCCGTGCCTCGGTGACACCGATCCATCGGCCATGCCGCCTGATGAGCGCCGTCCCGCCGCGCGCGCCTATCCAGTAGCCGGTGTGTCCGCCGACGATGGTCCCAACGCAACCGGCAATGATCACGCCGACGAGCGACAGTGTGCCGCGGCCGGCGATGGCCGCGGCGGTGACGAGCGCCGTTTCGCCGGGCACCGGCACTCCCGCGCTTTCGAGGAACAGAACCAACGCGACAATGAGAAGCCCGTAGTGGGCAACCCATTGACTCACGATATCCAGCATGCGGTGGTCAGCGTCCGGGTGGGAAGATGGCCATGCGGCGGGCGCAGGAAAGCTCGATAGATGGTCCGCGCGCCACAAGCCACGCTACACTTCATCGTCACGTCACGTCATTCGTTCGACACCACCATCGCCCGCATCCATGCTCGACATTCTCAACCTCGACCGCCTGGAGCCGCTGGCACGCGAGCGCCTCGACCCGATGCTGTTCGACTACATGGCCGGCGGGGCCGCCGATGAATGGACGCTCGCCGAGAATCGCGCTGCCTGGTCGCGCATTCAGCTCCTGCCGCGCATGCTCCGCGGGACCGCCGAACGCTCGCTCGCCACCACGGTGCTCGGAACACCGGTCTCTTTTCCCGTGCTCGTCCCCCCGATGGCGTTCCAGGGGATGTGCCATGTCGACGCCGAAGCCGCCACGGCGCGCGCCGCGGCGGATGAAGGAACGATCTTCTGTGCCAGCACGGTCTCCAACTGCAGCCTCGAAGCGATCGCGCAGGCGTCGAACGGGCCGCGCTGGTTCCAACTGTACGTATACCGCGATCGGTCAGTGACGCGGGATCTGGTGCAGCGCGCGGCGGCCGCCGGTTACAGCGCGCTCTGCCTGACGGTCGACACGCCGCTCGCCGGCCAGCGCGAGCGTGATCGGCGCAACTCGCTCCGCATGCCGCCACACCTCGAGCTCGGCAACTTCCCCGCGTCGCACACCAAGCATCATCAGGAGGGTGCGGCCGGAGTGTCGGCGCTGGCGCACTACATCGCGGCGCAGTGGGACGCGGGCCTCACCTGGGCAGACGTCGATTGGCTGCGGTCGATCTCGCCCGTGCCCGTGGTCGTGAAGGGGGTGCTCGCACCCGACGACGCAGTCCTCGCGGTGGAGCATGGAGCGGCGGGGGTGATCGTGTCGAACCACGGCGGCCGTCAGTTGGACACGGTGCCGGCGCCGGTGACGATGTTGCGCGCGGTGGTCGACGCGGTCGGTGGAAGAGCAGAGGTTTTGATCGACGGCGGCGTGCGGCGCGGGACGGACGTGCTCAAGGCGCTGGCGCTCGGGGCACGCGCCGTGCTGGTGGGGCGTCCGGTGCTGTGGGGGCTGGCGCTCGATGGCGCAGACGGCGTGCGGGCGGTGCTACGCCACCTGCGAGGGGAGCTCGACCTGGCGATGGCGCTCGCAGGATGCGCGAGCGTCGACGGCGTGCCGCCGGAGCTCATACACACTCCAACACTTCAATAGAATCTTTCTAATGCCTGACCTGACGCTCGACCCCAAGACGACGGCGCTGGTCGTCATCGATCTGCAAAAGGGGATCGCCGGCATGCCGACGGTGCCGCACCCGGCGGCCGACGTGGTAATGCGCTCGACGAAGCTCGCCGACCGCTTCCGGACGCGGCAGGCGCTGGTCGTGCTCGTGCACGTCGACGCCGGCCCGTCGGGCGTGCTCTTTCCGCGGACGATCACCGACATCGAGCGTCCGCGCGTGACGCCGGCGCCAGGCTGGTCCGACATCGTCCCCGAGCTCGGACCCAAGCCCGGCGACGCGGTGGTGACAAAGCATCAGCCGAGCGCCTTCTTCGGCACGGATTTGGACATTCATCTTCGCCGCCGCGGCATCACGACGGTGGTGCTCTGCGGCATCTCAACGAACGTCGGCGTCGAGTCGACCGCGCGCACCGGGTACGAGCACGGCTACCACCTCGTCTTCGTCAGCGACGCGATGACCGCTCGCGATGCCGACCTGCACACGATGGCCGTGACCAAATACTTCCCGACCATCGGCCGGGTGCGGACGACGGACGAGGTGCTGGCAGCGCTCTAAGTGAGGCGAGTGTGGCGAGCCGCTACGGCGCGAGCACGGCGGCGACCAGCTTGCCCCCCTGCCGCGGGTTCCCTTCGTAGTAGAAGACATAGAGCTTGTGCGTCTTCTCGTCGACGGCACAGGTGCGCGCTCCGCCGCCCGTGGACGGCTTTTCCACCACGGTGAACTTATCCGGCGAGTCCTCGTGCACGACGGTCACGGTGCTGTCGGACCGGTTCGGATTGAAGGCAATCTTGGTCACCGGATCGAAGCAGTTCATGTCCGACCGGCTCGGCACCTTGATGCGCGTCACGATGTTTCCATTGTCCGCGTTCATCACGACCATCTCGGTGTCGCACGCCATGAAAAGTCGCCGCGTCTCGGTGTCCATCGAGAGTCCTTGCGCGCGGCCGCAGCCGGGAACGGGGTAGGTCTGCTCGATCTTCAGCGAACGCGTATCAAACACCTCCATCGCGCCCTTGTCTTCGATGTTGGCGAACAGCTTGCCGCGACCGTCGGTCACGCCCGACTCGAGCCCGTCGCCGATCGTGGCTTGGGAAACGAGCTTTCCAGTGCGCATGTCGACCACCCAGCCGCTCTTGTCGACCCAAGCGAACGCCTGGCGGGTGACGGGATCGTACCGGCTGCCGTCCGCCTTGACATCCACGTGGCCAGTGACGGCGAGCGTCTTGAGGTCGAAGAGCGTCCCGTTGCGCACGAGCCCTCGATTATCCTCGTCATCGATGGCGTAGCCGCCGCCACCGCCCTCCACCGTTCCTACGATCGCGTCGTTGTCGACGTCGATCACCTTGTCGCCGAGCCCGTAGAGCCGGCGGCCGACCGGATCGATGATGATGTAATCGGCCCGGGCCGGCCCGATATCGATCGTCTTGACGACATGGTAGTGCACGGCCTGCGCGGTCGCGATACCGCCGACGACAGCGAGAATCGTCGCGGCGATCGAGAGCGTCGCCGTGGCGGGAAGCAAACGCGGACGGAACATCTGAATCTCCGGAAAAGGGTCGAGCGGACCCAGCGAAGGTAGCACCCCGAGGCTGACGGGTCGATGACAATTCGTTAGCTGGCCGTCAGGTTCGCCGGCCTACCTTGCGGCATGCGCATCCTCGTCGCCGAAGATGACGGGCTGCTCGCCCGCTCGCTGGCCAAAGCGCTCCGAGAGAATGCGTACGCCGTTGACACCGCGGCTGACGGCCAGGCCGCTGAGCTGCAAGCGGTGCTCAACGAGTACGACGCGATCGTGCTCGATGTCGCGCTGCCCAAGCGCAACGGGCTCGACGTGGCCCGCGCGCTTCGGGCGCGTGATATCCGTGCGCCGATCCTGATGCTCACGGCACGAGATACGCTCCGCGACAAAGTCGCCGGCCTCGACGCCGGCGCCGACGACTATCTCACCAAGCCGTTCGAGCTCGACGAGCTCCTCGCCCGTCTCCGCGCCCTCCTCCGGCGCGGACACACCGTGCTGCCGGAAACGATCACGCTCGGCGATCTCACCGTCGATACGCGGAGCCAAACCGCGCGGCGCGCCGGCGAGCCGATCGCCCTCACCTCGCGGGAGTATACGATGCTCGAGTTTCTCGCTCGCCACGCCGGCGAAGTCGTGAGCCGCGCCGACATCACCGCGCACGTGTGGGACGAGAATCACGATCCGTTCTCGAACGCGCTCGAGGTCTACGTCGGCAGGTTGCGGAGAAAGATCGACAGCGGTGCCGCCCGTCCGCTGATCCATACGCGACGCGGTGCCGGCTACATGCTCGCCGACCTCGGTGATGGCTCCGACGGCGGCGGCGCGCCGGGCGGCGGGGAGCTCTGATCTTCGCTTCCATTCGAGCGCGGCTCGCGCTCTGGTACACCGCCGCACTCGCGGTGCTGCTCGCGGCGTTCGCCGCGGGTGCGTACGCGTTCGTCGCGCACGCCGTGGCCGCGCGCACCAACGCGACGCTCGCCGACGCATTGCTCGACTTCCAAAGCGAGCTGCTCGCCGAACGCAGCCCCGGCATGAAGACGCTGGGCGCCGCACGCGAAGTGTTGAGCGACATGCGCTCGCGGACGATCGCGTTCGCTCTCTTCGACGCGGCCGGGCGCGCGGTCGCGATCGCGGTTCCACCGCCGCGCAGGCCCTCCCCCGCGGAGGACTCCGAGCCTGCGTTCGATCCGCGCCGCGTAGGGCCGTTCGTCAGCGCGAGTCCTGCCTCGGGACCGATGGCGGTGACGCTTCCCGACAGCGAGGGCGGCTACCGCGCGGCGCTCGCGCCGCTCGTCATGCCGGACGGCCGATTCACACTCGTCGCCGCGACGTCGATTCACGACGACGCTGAGATGCTGGCCGAGGCGCGCAGCGCGATCGTCGTGGCCATTCCAGCGGCGCTCGTCCTGGCGTGGCTCGGGGGATGGTTGCTCGCGCGGCGCACCCTCGCGCCGATGGTCGCGATGCGCGACACGACGGCTCGCATCAGCGCGCGCACGCTCGGCGAGCGCGTTCCGCTCGCGAATCCGGATGACGAGGTCGGCCAGCTCGCGACGGTGATCAACGGCCTCCTCGAGCGGCTGGAGCGGTCGTTCGCGCAGCAGCAACAGTTCATGGCCGATGCCTCGCACGAGCTGCGCACTCCGGTTGCCGTCGTCCAGAGCGAGACCAGCCGGGCGTTATCGCGTCCGGAGCGAAGCCCCGCGGAGTACACCGATGCCCTTCTCGTCGTGAATACCGCGGCGAGACGTCTGCGGCGAATCGTCGACGATCTGTTCCTGCTCGCCCGCGCCGATGCCGGCGAGCTGTCGATTCGGCACGGCCCGCTCTATCTCGACGAGGTGATCGCCGAATCCGCGCGCGAGCTGCGATCCCTCGCCGACGCGCGCGGCGTGCACGTCGCGGTCGATGCGCCTGCGGAAGCGCCCTACGCCGGCGACGAGGAACTGCTTCACCGATTGCTCATCAATCTTCTCGACAACGCGATCAAGCACACGCCGCCGGGCGGCGCCGTCACGGTTCACCTCGCCGGTACGCCGCTCGAATATCGCGTCGAGGTGATGAATCCCGGGCCGCCCATTCCCGCCGAGCTCGCGCCGCGGATCTTCGACCGCTTCGTGCGCGGCGACGCCGCGCGGTCGCGGCAGCCCACGGACACGGCCGGCGCGGTGACGAGCGGCGCGGGTCTCGGGCTGTCGATCGCCCGCTGGATCGCCGGCGCACACGGCGGGACGCTCGGCCTGGAAAAGTCGGACGAGTCTGGCACCGCCTTCCGCTTGCGTCTGCCGCGCACGGCATCGCGCGCGGCGGACGCCGCCGGTGGCGAACCGTTTACCGTCGGTTCAGGTACGTGCGGCCACCTTACACTCCACGCGCAGGCGCCGACCCGCTTCCTAGCCGGGACTCGATCGTACGCGCCGCGCGCTCCCACGTCCCGGCGTCGAAGCTGAACATTTGCCAGGAGACACCTCACATGGTTCCCTCGATCAAGCACGTGCTCATGCCCGCGGCATTGCTCGCCGCGGCAGCGTTCGCCGCGGTGGGCGCTCAAGGACCCGCGCCGAAGTACAAGCGCGATCTTCCCGCGAAGCTGCTCGCGCAGGCGAAAGTGAAGGAAGTGGACGCGGCCCAGAAGGCCCAGGCCAAGTATCCCACCGCTCGCATCCAGGCGGTTGAATTGGAGAACGAGAACGGCAACCTCATCTACTCGTACGAGCTCAAGGTCGCAGGCCACTCCGGCATCGAAGAGGTCAACGTGAACGCGAAGACCGGCGCCGTGGTGAACACCGAGCACGAGGGACCGAACGCCGAACGGAACGAGGCGAAGCGGGAGAACGGAAAGAACGGTTGAGCGCTCCGGCGCGCGAAGCGCGGCTGCATGCAGTCGTGCGCACGTCAAGCGCAAATCATCATGAGGAGGTCATGACGCATGTCCATGCTGACGATGCGCCAAGCGCTCGCGCGCCATCAGGCCGCGGTCGAGCGGTGGGCGAGTAGCGCGGCACTGTTCTCTCTGGCAACGCTGGCCGTGGTCGAAGTCGTCCGTTCACCGACGGTAATAACGGTTCGGCCGGCCGCGGCCGCGATTTCGACGCCCGTGCACGCCACGAGCACAGCACTTCCAGCGCTGAGCGCGGTGTTCGCGGCAGCGCCAACGAGCAGTCCGGAAACCACGAGCCACACGAAGCCGGCGAGCGTCCCGACGGCCTCGAAGCGGCAGCTCGCGGACATCTCCAATCCGCGTGTCACCCGGTGGGTGCACACGTTCACGACGTCGCTCAGGGGTGATCTGGCGGCGGCCCTTCAGCGCGGCAAGAGCTACGTGCCAATGATCTCGACCAAGCTGGCCGCACGTGGTATGCCGCAGGAGCTCGCCTACCTGCCGCTCATCGAATCGAACTACAAGCCGACCGCGCGATCGCGCGTGTCGGCGGTAGGTCTTTGGCAGTTCATGGCGGGCACGGCGCGGACGTTCGGGTTGTCCGTTGGCCGGCACAGCGATCAACGCAAGAACCCGGCGAAGGAGACCGACGCCGCGCTGAACTATCTCTCGCAGCTCCACAAGCAATTCGGCTCGTGGTACCTCGCCGCGGCGGCGTACAATGCTGGCCCGGGGACGATCGCGCGCGCCATGAAGCGCGTCCTTGGCCGCACGACTGGAAGCGACGCCGATTTCTACCGCATTTCCGGACATCTCCCGGCCGAAACGCGCGAGTACGTGCCCAAGCTCGTGGCGGCGGCGCGAATCGGGAAGGATCCCGCGAAGTACGGATTACCGGGTTAGCGCCGGTGACGGCGTATCGCGTGACGACGCCGGAAGGTTGTGCACGAACCCGCACGAACCCGTCGCACGCGGCGCCCAGCACGCCCGTCCGCGCGCCTTCCTCGAGCAGGTCCACCTGATCGAGGCGCGACCTCAGGCGAGGCCAATCAACGCAAATCGGGTTCTCGGCGCGCGGGATCCGCCGGAGCGTTCACGCGTTTCAGCCTGGCGTCAGGTGCGGGTTAGCCGGACGACAGGTGCATGGCCGACCGGGATCAGAGTTTGTCCATTTACAAATAGTACAGTCGGCATGGTTAGACCCGCCGCGACACGGCACATCCTTCGCATTTACCGGCTCAACCATGCCTTCACGCTTCGCCCGGCTGCACCCGAAGCTCTACCTCACCTTGCACGGCATCGCCGGCCTGGCGCTCGCCGTCGCGGGTATGTGGACCTTCTTCGCCATCGCTGAGGACGTGCCGGAGCGCGGTGCCATGGTCCGCGTCGACAACGCGGTGGCGCTCTGGCTCCAAGTCCATGGAACGGAAGCCGGCGAGGCGCGCTTCGGCATCGTGAGTCTCTTCGGCGCGCAAATTCTCACCGCGTTGCTGATCGGCGTGGGGATCGCCCTCATCGTGCGGCGGGATTGGCGGCACGTAGCGCTCCTCGCCATCGCCGCGGGCGGCGGCGCGCTGCTCAACGGGGCGCTCAAGCTCGCGTTTCACCGCTCGCGGCCCACCTTCGCCGCCGAGTTTCACAAGACGTCGTGGAGCTTTCCGAGCGGGCACGCCATGGACTCGCTCATTGCCTACGGATTACTGGCGTATTGGGCCGGGCGGCGTTGGCCGCGCGTTCGATTTGCGGCCTACGTTGCCGCTGCGCTGATCGTCGCGCTGATCGGCTTTTCCCGGATCTATCTCGGCGTGCACTTCCTGAGCGACGTCGTCGCGGGCTTCTGCTCGGGTTTCGTTTGGCTGGCGGCGTGCGTCACAGGTTACGAATTCGCCGAACGCCGCCGCGTCGGCCCGAGCGGAGAGGACGAACGCCGATGATGGCGGCCGCAGAAGCGCGCCGCGTCATAGCGCCGCGCAACCGAGTGTTGGGGAGCGGCGCTATGACGGCGCCAGAGCGGTCGAACGTTCGACGGTGATCGCCGAGTCGGTTTCGTGGGTGGTGGTGCGAAGCCCCCCGCGCGGATCGAGCAGGCGGTACAAGCCCGGCAGCACGAGGAGAACGATCGGACCCGACAGGACGAAGCCTCCGATCACGGCGATGGCCAACGGTTGCATGAGCTGTGAGCCCTGGCCAAAAGCCAGGGCGAGCGGCGACAGCGCAAACGCGGTCGCGAGAATGGTCATCGCAACGGGCCGCAGGCGCCGCTCCGCCGCGCGCTCCCACGCGGCCGGCACCGAGAGACCCGCCTCGAGACCCAGCTGTGCCTCGTGGATCACGAACACGGCATTCTCGCCGACAATGCCCACCATCATGATCGCTCCGACATAGCTCGAGATATTCAGCGTCTGGCCGGTGAGGAGCAACGCGCCGAGTACGCCGGCGAGTACGGTCATCGCGCACAGCGACGTGACGATTGGCGCGCGCCAATCGGCAAACTCGAACAGCACCACTACGGAGACAAGGACGAGCCCAGCCAGCAGCACGTAGAGCAAACCACGAAACGATTGCTGTTGCTGTTGGTACAGGCCGCCGTACTCGATCGACATCCCTGGCCCCAAGTGCACGTCACGCTCGATCCGGGTCCGGATGTCGGCCATCGCGCCTCCCAGGTCGCGCCCTGACAGGCGTGCTGTGACGCCAACAAAGGTCTTCAGGTTGTCTCGGTCGATTTCCGCTTCCGGCGTGCCCGTCGAGATCGCAGCCACAGCCGACAACGGCAGGAGGCCAGACGCCGGCGGAGCCGCGCGGATCTTCAACGCCGACAACGGCGTGCTGCCGTCGACGAATACACGGAGGTCGTACATGCGGTCGCCGATGCGAATCTGACCGGCGACCGTCCCGGTGATGGCCGGTTCGACGGCCTCGGCGATCGTCTGCGTCGTCAGCCCGAACCGCGTGGCGGCGACCGGGTCGATGTGGACCTGGAGGGCGGGTCCCGCGATCACGATGCCGTTGAACACGTCCTCCACGCCCCGGACCTGCGACAGGATTCCGGCGATCTGCTGCGCGCGCTGCGCCAGCAGCCCCGGATCATCGCCGAAAATCTTCACGTCGATCGGTTGGGGCTCGCCGCCGGTGAGATCGCCGATGTTATCCTCGAGCAGTTGGCCAAAGTCGGTGTGGAGCGCCGGCTCGACGGCCTGGATACGCGTGCGCAGGTCATCGATTACGTCGTCGACGCCCCGGCGTTGCGCCAACGGTTTCAATTTGATCACGTAATCGCCGCGGTTCGGTTCCGTGATGAAGAAACCGAGCTGCGTGCCGGTCCGCCGAGAATAGCTTGCCACGTCCGGGATCGATCGAATTATTCGCTCGGCCTCGCGCAACATGCCATCGGTCTCGCTGAGCGACGTTCCAGGCGGCGACCAGTAGTCGAGAATAATCGAACCCTCATCCATGTTCGGAAGAAAATCCGTACCGATCCTTCCGTAAAGAAGGTACGCCGCGGCGAGGAGCAGCACGGTAATCGCGACCGGCGCGACGGGTTGGGTGATGAACAGCCCGACGAGCCAGCGGTACCCTTCGCGCGCCCGGCGGCCCACGGCCCGCAGCGGCGCGCCGAGCCGCGCCAACAGCGGTTCCTCGACCTCCGCGCCATCGGCTTCGGAACCCGCGCCGGCCGGCGGAGACGAGTGCGGAAGATCCCTTCGTAGCGGACGATGGAGCAGGCTCACGGCGACCGGCACGGCGATGAGGGCGACCGCAAGCGAGATCACCAGCGCCAGCGCCATCGTCAGCGCGAGTGGCTTGAAGAACGCGCCGACCACGCCCGACAGAAGCGCGAACGGCAGCAGAATCACGATCGTCGACAAGCTCGATCCGATCAACGCCGGACGGAGTTCGCTGGCCCCGGTCTCGGTCGGATCGTGCGATTCGCCACGCGCATGATGGCTGTCGATATTCTCGATCACCACGATCGCGTCGTCAGCGATCAACCCGAGAGCTGCGGCCACGCCGGCGAGCGTCATCAGGTTGATGGTCTGGCCGACGACGCCGAGCGCCAGCCCGACGATCGCGACGGTAATCGGAATTGCCGCCACGGCGACGAGGGTGAAGCGCAGGTTCCTCAGAAAGAGCAGCAGGATGACACCCGCGAGCGCTACGCCGATGATGATCGCATCGCGCGCTCCGTTCACCGAGTCGGCCACGAACTTGGCCTGGTCGTAAAAGTTGCTCCAATGGACGCCGGGCGGCAGAAGATCCGGGTGGTCGTGAAAGAGCTGCTGGATACCGGCGGCGATCGCGATCGTATTCGCCGATGGTTGCCGGACGATGTTCACTAACACCGCGGTTTGCCCGTCGGCCGTCGTCCGGACGTATGACACGGCATCCGCCACGGTGAGCTGGCCGAGCTCCCCGAGCGTTACCGGCGGCCCCCCGGACACCGCCACCGCGATCTGCGCCAGCGAATCGATCCCCGCAACCCGGCCCGTGACGAGCGTGAGGTACAGCTCGTGGTTCAACTCGCTCAAGCCTGTCGAAACGACATCGTTGTTCGCTCTGATCGCGTCGACGACATCGGACGCGGCCAATTGGTGGCCGGCCAAGGCAGCGCGATCAAGGCGTACCTGGAACTCGCGCTGGCGCCCGCCTTGGATTTGGACCTGCGATACGCCAGGGATTCGAACCAGCGCGGGCTTGAGCGTGTATTGCGCCCAATCCCAGAGCTGCGCCTGGGTCGCCGTCGTCGAGGTCACCGCGTACCCCTGGATCGGAAAGATCGCGGTGTTCATCCATTCGATGTCGATGCGCGTTTGCGGCGGCAAATCGGGCCGTACGCGCTGCGTCTCGGCCTGGACACGCTCGAGGGCGACTTGCATGTCGGTCCCCCAGCTGAACTCGGCGGACATCTCCGTCGACCCGCGCGAGGTGATGGACCGCACGAGCTGGATGCCGGGAACGCGAAGGATGGCTTCCTCGAGGACGCGCGTCACCGTCGGCATCATTTGAGCCGCTGGTTCGTCGCCGGCGTCCGCAATGACCTTGACGAGTGGAAAGGTCACCGAGGGAAAAATCGACGAAGGCAATCGCGCCGCCTCGTAGATGCCGGCGGCGACGAGAATGCTCAGCAGCAGAAAGATGCCGACCGCGCGCTGACGCGCGCTGCCGATGAGCTTCATGGCGAGCCCGGGGAACTGCCAGCGGCTCCCGACGTCGATGGTGAGGGTTCGGCGGACGACTCTCGCACACGCGTGCCTTCGGCGAGTCCAACCTGGCCTGACGTGATCACCCGGGTGCGGTCGCGAATCGGCGGCGTCAGGATCGCGACGGCATCTCCCTGCTGCGCGCCGACCGTGACGGTCACCCAGTGCAGTTGGCCGCCGGGCGTCACGGTAGCGATTCGCGAAATTCCCGAAATGTCGTCACGAAGGATCGCGGCCGATGGAACAATCGAGACACCGCTTTGCTGGCTCACGGTAATGTGGGCCGTGCCGAACATCCCGATCGGCACTCCGGCGGCGTTGATCCCGAGGTCGATGCGCACAGACACGGTCATCGCGCTCGTGTCGGCAGGAAGAAAGCCATGGACGACGCCAATCAGGGGCGCCGCGCGACCGGGCATGTCGACCGTCGCCGCCTGCCCGGCGCGGATCCCCACGAGGTCATGCTGTGCCATGCGCGCGACGAACACGATCGACTCCTCGCTGGCAATGCTGACGATGCTGTCGCCCTGGCTCACCAGGTCGCCCTGACTGGCCGCACGCGAAACGACCACGCCGGCGCGCGGCGCACGAAGCATCGTCTGAACGAGATTCTGCTTTGCGAGCTCGAGCGCGCGCTCGGCGTCAGCGCGTTCCGCGGCACTCTTGGCCGCCGTCAACATGATTTGCGCACCCGTCAGCGCTGAAACGCTCGCCTGCGATGCCATCGCCGCGATCGTTTGTCCGGCTTGAACGCGGTCCCCGACCACAACGCTCAGCTCCTGGAGCGTGCCGGTAAATGGCGCGCGGAGTTTTTGCACGTCGAGCGCATCGGTGTGTCCGGGGCCGCTGACGACCACTGCGATGTTTCCTCGTGTGACAGCGCTCATGTGGACGGGCGTCGCGGCGCCGCCCTGCGCGCTATCCGCGCGCGCCGTGTCAGGCGCCGCCGCAGGCGCATCGCCACCGCCGCAGGCATCGAGCGTGGCCGCGATGAGGAGGGCGAGCAGGCCGAGGCCCATGACTGACCGAGCCGGGAATCGGACGCGCTGGCGGCCGCTCGCCACGGCGCGCGAGGTTCGATCGCTCATGGACTCCCCCATCGAATAGCGTTCGCCTGTGCTTGCCGGAACTGAAGGACGGCATCGGCGGAGGCCGCGCTGGCGCTGATCCACGCGGCGTACGCGTCGAGCACCTCGAGGGCAGTTGCCGTCCCACCAGCGTACATGCTCGCCGTCTGCAAATAAGCGTCGCGCGCATTGGGGACCACTCGAGCCCAGGCTTCGACTTGAGCGTACGCTCGAACTCCCTGAGATTCCGCCACCTCCCACGACAGATGCGCCTGTCGTCGCAACACAGTCTCGGTGTCGCGCGCTTGCACGGCCTCGAGTTGTGCGCGCTCCAAGCGCGCTCGGAACACACCTGCATCCCACACCGGAAATGAAAGCCCAACCGCCACAGCCACGCCGACTCCGGAACCCGTAATCAGACCTGTGCCCCCATCGCGCCCGAACACGGGGAGCGCTCCGAAGTTCGCCGCGGCGAGGACCTGGGGGCGACGTTCTGCGCGCGTGGCGCCGATAGCCGCCTCCGCTGCCGCGCGGTTGGCCGCAGCCTGCTGCAAATCGGGTATTGCGGTCCACGGCGAGTCCACCGGCGACGCCGGCGGCAGCGGCGGCGGCAAGGGCGCGAGACGGAGGGGCGCGGTGGGATCGCGCCCGAGGAGATCGTTGAGCTCGAGTCGCGCTTCGTCGACTGCCCGACTCGCGTCGGCCAAGAGTGCCTCCTCGCCTCCAAGCCGAACATTCGCGGTGAGAATGTCGCCACCGACCGGTTGACCGGCTGCGCGCCGCGCCTCGATCTGCGCGAGATAACTGCGCAACCGGTCGATGCCCTCCTGGCGAAAAGCGATCTCCTCTTCGGCACGGATGAATTCGCTGAATCGCACCCGCACCGCGAGATCGATGTCTTTGGTCGTCAGTCGGATGCCGGCATCCGCCGCGGCGACTCGGTACTGCGCGACGGCCAGATTCGCTCGACGCAATCCGCCGGAAAACAAGGTGTCGCCCGCCGTCGCCTGGAGCTGTCCCTGCGACGTGGTATAGGCGAGAGGTGCACCCGTAGACAGCCCGCTCTGCAATGCCACGCGTGGAAAGCGACTCGCTTTGGCCTCGCGCACCTGCGTTCGCGCGATGTTGGCGGTTCCGCTCGCAAGTGGCAGGAGCGCGTTCGCCACCCGCGCCTCGCGCAGCGCTTCCTCCAACGACAACGGTTGCTGGGCCCGCACCCCCGGCCCGCCAATCGGCTGTATGACGACGAGAACGCCGGTCGCCAACGAGGCTCCGGCGAGCATGCGCGCGGCAGAAACCGCGCTTGCCAGGAACGTGACGAAGCGTGCGTGCATGACCTCGAGGAATGCGGTGAGTCTGCGAATGGTAGGTCCGTTTGCCTGTCAGGAGGATAACACGGAATCTCCCGCGAGCGCCGCGGGAAAACGCACGGTGACCGTCGTTCCGTGGCCAAGACGAGAGTCGATGCGGATGACGGCGTCGTGCTGTTCGGCGATCCATTGCGCGATCGACAGACCTAGTCCGGCTCCATCCGAGCCCGACCCGTCTCGCGGATTTTCCATCGAAGGAACGCGCGTTCGGGACGGATCACCGCGATAAAATCGTTCGAACACGTGCCCAAGCTGCTCCGGCGGAATCCCGATTCCCGTGTCCGCTACCCGCAGTTCGGCAATCGGCGACAGCGCTCGAACCGCGACTTGCACGACGCCATTGCGACCAGTGAATTTGATCGCGTTGTCGAGCAGAATGAGCACGAGCTGCCGAAGGAGCGCGGCGTCGCCGACGACCGGAGCCTCGTCGAACTCCTCGACCTCGACGCGCGTCGATCTCCGCGCGGCGATCGCGCGCGCCGCCTCGACCGCGTCGGAGGTCACGTCGTCGAGGAACACGCGCTCGTGAGCAATTGGGCGCTCGCCGACGTCGGCGCGGGCCAACATCAAGAGATCCTCGACGATGCGGCTCAACCGACCGGCGTCGCGGTCGATGGCGCGCAGGGGGTCGGCGGAGTGGTGCGACGCGCGCGGGGGTTGCAGCGCGACCTCGGCCCGGCTGCGTACAACGGTGATCGGAGTCCGCAGCTCGTGCGCGGCGTCGGCCATGAAGCGCCGCATGTGGAGAATCGCCCGCTCGACCGGCTCCGTGGACTTGCGCGCCAGGAGCCAGCCGCCGGCGGCGACGAGAATCAGCGCGCCGAGTGCGCCGGCACCGAACGCGGCGATCAAGGATGCGTAGCGATCCTCGAGCTCGATTTCGTCGGCGACGGCCACGGCGACAACGTCGCCCGACGGTGCGTGAGCGGCGCGTGCAGAGGCGCGAAGCACCCGGTCGTTCGGATCGGCGTGGCTCGCCCGCGCGAAGCCGTGAGCGCTCGCGGCGCGGGCGAGCTCGGCGATCCACGGCTCAGCCGGCGGCCCGGCCAACGAGCCACCGGCACGATCGGTGACGATGAGCGTACGCTTGGGAATGCGCAGTGCGTCGATCGCCCCGCGAGGACCACGTGCTTCGATCGCCGCAGCCAAGTCCTGCGTAGCATCGCGGAGCGAGCCATCGACGTCGCGATCGAGGCGGTCGGTGATCACGGAGAACATCGCGCCGCCGAGAACGACGAGGATGGCGAAGAAGGTTCCGACGTACCAGGCGGTGAGCCGAAGGCGGAGCCGCCGCAGCGACTGTGGCGGCGCCGTCGCCGGCGCGGCGCCACGGGTCATGTGCCGAGCCGGTAGCCGGCGCCCCGCAGCGTATGGATCAGCTTGAGATCGAACCCGTCGTCGATCTTCCGGCGCAGCCGCCGCACGAGCACCTCGAGCACGTTGGTGAACGGATCGTGGTTCTCGTCCCACACGTGCGCGGTGATCGCCGCCCGATCGACCACCTGTCCGTGGTGACGCACGAAGAATTCGAGCAACGCGAACTCTTTGGCGGTCAGATCGACCTCGCGGCCGCCACGGCGCACGCGGTGCGCCCGAAGATGCACCTCGAGGTCGGCGATAGCCACGACCTCGGGAAGCTGGTTCGGGGGACGCCGCGTGAGCGCGTGCAGGCGGGCGACGAGCTCGCGGAAGGCGAACGGCTTGGTGAGATAGTCGTCGGCGCCGGCATCGAGGCCGCGGACGCGATCGTCGACGGTGTCACGCGCCGTCAGCATCAGCACTGGCGTGCCGACCCCGCGCGTGCGAAGCGTGCGGCAGAGCGTGAACCCGTCGCCACCGGGGAGCATGACGTCGAGCACGATCACGTCGAAGGCACCCAGCACGGCTCGCGTCTGTCCATCTGCGACGCTGGTCTCACGCGCGACGACGAAGCCATGTTCGGCGAGGCCGCGCTCGAGCACGGACGAGAGCTCGGGGTCGTCTTCGACGAGAAGCACGCGCATCGACGGGGCGGAGTTGCTGAGAGCGGAACGGGACGCCCGGTGGCGAGTCACTCGTACCGGAGCGCCTCGATGGGATCGAGGGACGAGGCCCGACGCGCGGGCCACACCCCAAAGAGAATACCGACCGCCGCGGCGAAAAGGAACGCGAGGGCGATCGACGCCGGGCCGATCGCGGTGCTCCAGCCGAACCACTGTCGCATCATTTCGGCGCCCCCAACCCCGGCGACGACTCCAATCATGCCTCCCAGCAGGCAGAGCGCCAACGCCTCGATCAAGAACTGAAACAGGATGTTCCGGCGCGTCGCGCCCAGCGCTTTGCGGACGCCAATTTCGCGAGTGCGCTCTGTCACTGAGACGAGCATGATGTTCATGATGCCAATACCGCCGACGAGCAGCGAGACGGCGGCAATTCCAGCCAGCAGCGCGGTGAAGACCTGGGTGGCCTCGCTGAGCGTCTCGAGAACGTCCGACTGATTCCGGATTCGAAAGTCATCGGGCGCGCCCTCGGGGATGCGATGCGACCTCCGCATGGCCAGCGTGATCTCCGACATCGCCAATGGCAGGTCGGCCTCGCTGGTCGCCAGCGCGAAGATGTCGTCGACACGGTCCGTCTTGAACAGGCGGAATCGCCCGGTACCGAAGGGCACGAGGACCTGTTCGTCCTGATTGCCGAAACCCGACCCTGTACCTCGCGCCTTGAGGATCCCGATGACGGTGAACTGCACGCCACCAATGCGGACCTGCTGGCCGACGAGCGCCAGAGGATCGCGTGCGCCGAGCAGGCCGGGCACGTCGGCGCCGAGGACTGCGACGCGCGCACGTCCGATGTCGTCGGCCGATTCGAACATCGAGCCGTACTCGATTTCGAAATGCCGCACCGGGAGGTAATTCGGCGTGGCGCCGACGATACTGACGTTCGTGTTGTGGTCGCCCCACACAACCTGGAGCTGCTTGTCCTGCTGCGGCTCCACGGCCAGGATGTGCGGCGACCGCTCGTAAATCGTGTTCGCGTCTTCGACCGTCATCCGCTTGGTCACTGACTGCTGCACGCCACCCTGCCGGATGTGCGAAGCGTCGATCTGCAGGGTCGTCGTTCCCAGCGTGGCGATGCGGTCGTGCACCGACTGCTGGGCGCCGTTGCCGAGCGCGATCATGGCGATCACGGCCGCCACGCCGATCACGATGCCGAGCATCGTGAGGGCGGAACGCAACACGTTCGCGCGCAGCGCGGCGACCGCGATCCGAATGACTTCTAGACCCACCGCCCTACGGCTTCTTGGGCTTCGCGCCCTTCCCCTTTTCGGCTTTGGCTTCGTCAGCGGCTTCCTTTGCCTCCGACGCGGCCGACTCGTGCGAGTAGCCGATCACCTTACCGGTCATCGCATCGACGTTGACTTCGTCGGTACCCGACTTGCCCGGAACCTTCATGTCGTACGAGTAGATGAGCTTTCCCTTCTCACGCTCGAGCTCTACGCCGTCGATGGAACCGGTCGGCACGCGCTTTTGCGCGGTAGCGGCGGCCACGGTCTCGGTGATCTTGGTGTGCTTGACGAGCGAATCCGGAAGGTCGCGCTTGTACTTTGCCTGCGCCTGTGCTGCCGGAACGCCGAGGGCCACGGCCGCCGCGGCGGCGACCAGCGATGCGTACTTCATGATCTACTCCCGCGAAGAAGCTAGTGATCTAGCCAAGCTACTGGGGGCGACCTGTCATTTCGATGACACGTCGCGCCGATGAAGCGCGACGGCAAGCCCGCCGACGCACGCCGCCATCCACGCCGCCGCCGCGGCGTAGCCGCCGAGCACGTCGCTCGGGTAGTGCACGCCGAGATACACGCGGCTGACTCCGACGAGCAGAACTATGATGGAAGCGGCAACGATGAGCGGCAACCGGACGCGGCGCGGCGCGCGCCAGAACGCCGCGACGACGTACACCAGCATGCCGAAGCCGATGAACGACCCCATCGCGTGGCCGGAGGGAAAGCTGAACGATTGCCGGGCTAGCGCCGCGCCGGCATAGGAGGGGCGCGATCGATGGACTAGCACTTTGAGCGTCCGCTCGAGCACCGCGCTGCCGACGAAGGCCGCGATCCACGCAACGCACATGCGGGGCTCGCGACGGACCCACAGCGCCACGGCCCCGATCGCACCAAGCACCCCCATCGACACCGGCGAGCCGATGCGCGAGATGACGGTGAACAGCGCCAATCCCGCCGGTGTCTCGAGCGAGTGAATGCGGGCATCGACGAACATGTCCAGGCGTACGAGCGTGGCGTTGTCGAGCACGGCATCGAGGAGCGCACTGAGCGCCCAGATCGCGAGCACGCCAACGACGAGTGTCAACGTGAGGTGCAACCCGAGGTGCGCCCGACGGTCGAAGCGGTCGACGACCCAGCGCCAGGCGCGCACGGAGCCTTGCCGCGCCCTCACCGGGTGAGATTGACGCCGAGCGCTGCGCCGCCCGGCACCGGCGTGACCTCGAGGCCAAGCAACGCGCGGTCGATGAAGTTGTGCGGATGGCCATGGTTGTACCGCACGACCTTGATGCCGCTGAATGTCCCGATGCCCGCGCCGAGCACGACGTCGCTCGCCCAGTGCTTGTTGTTGTACATGCGCGACAGCGCCACGAGCGTAGCGCCGCCATACATCACCGGCGCCACGAGCCAGGTTTCGTGCGGCCACCAACGCTGCGACTCGCTCGTCACCACCGAAGCCGCCGCGAACGCCGCCGTACTGTGCCCCGATGGGAACGACTGGAATCCTCCATTGCCGAATCCGCGCCCGAATTTGAAGTCATGCGCGTTGGTGTCGACCGACACGTACGGCCGCGCGCGGCCGGCGAGGTCTTTGACCACCGTGGTAATGACACTCGACAGGGCGACCGCTTCCGTGCCGTGGAGTCCGAGATCCGCGACCTCGCGCCAGTGCCCGAGCTTGCCTATGCCGTACATGCCGACGCCGATGATCACCGACCCCGGGCTCGCCATGTATTGCACGTCGACCGACGCATTCTTGAAAAACTGGTTCGTCTGGTTCACGGGGTCTTGCAAATGGCGCGCGACGCGCTGATCGATCGGGAACATCGCGACCGTCAGCACGGTGAACCCGCCGGCCAGAGCGGCGTCGCGCCAGGTGAACAGCGTTTTTGACGCGTGTATGCTGTCGCCGACGATCCGTGTCTGCGCGCCCGCGGACGATGCGATCATGTTGGCCATCGCAGTCGCCATGGCCGCCGCGAACATCCAGCGCTGCGCCCGCGCGCCGCCGCGAAGTGTGCGTTCGTTCACGTTCTCGCTCCGTTCGTCCGAGTGGAACCGGCGACGCCGGCGACGCGCGGTGACCAAAAGTGCACCCGCAAGCGTCAGCATGGCACCGACGGCTGTCGTGTCGCTGTCGCAGCGCGCTCGGCGGTCCCGATGCCGCGGTCCGCCCTTTGCGCCGCCCAACGACGAATCTCTTCGCGGAGCACTTGCAAATGTCGGGCAACAACCTGAACGGGAAGACGGTCGCCATCCTTGCCACCGACGGCGTGGAGCACGCCGAGCTTACCGAACCCCGAAAAGCGCTGGATGAGTCCGGCGCCAAGACGACGCTCATCTCACCCAAATCGGGAACGATCAAGTCGTGGCAGAAGGGCAACTGGGCGCGGGAGATTCCCGTGGACCTCACTCTCGACGCGGCGCGCCCGGACGATTTCGACGCACTCCTGCTTCCCGGCGGCGTGATGAACCCGGATCACCTGCGCATGGACAAGCGGGCCGTGCAGTTCGTGCGCCAGATGTTCAATTCAGGAAAGCCGGTGGCCGCAATCTGCCATGGCCCGTGGCTGCTCGTGGAAGCCGACGTCGTGCGCGACCGCACGGTGACGTCGTGGCCGTCGCTGCAAACTGACATTCGAAACGCCGGCGGCGATTGGGTCGACCGCGAGGTCGTGACCGACATGGGACTCGTGACCAGCCGCAAGCCCGACGACATCCCGGCGTTCAACGCGAAGATGATCGAGGAGTTCGCCGAGGGAAGCCACGCCCACGAACGGCGGAGCGAACGGTCGATGGCCGCCGAACCGCGCCGCCCGGATGCGCGCCCGTAGACCCCGAGCGCGTTAGAGGTCGCGCCGCCGGAGGCGGTACACGGCGGCGCCCAACGCACCGCACGCGAACGCGGCCGCGTACACGAGCGCGGCCGCGCTGGGAATCGATACGTTGGCGAACGGCGAGAACGAGAGCGAGCCCGCCAGCGGCGTCTGCATCTCGAACGCGGCGCGCCGCCAGATCGACTCGCTCGGCATGAGCACGCTCGTAATGACGCCGAGCGTGACGATGTGCTGGCTCTGCGAAAATCCGGAAACCTGCTCGAGCCATCCGCCCATGAACGCCACGCCCTGGAGGCCGAGCGCGAGCACACCGGCCGTGAGCGTCGAGAAGCGCGTGCCGAGGTAGAACGTCACCGTGAGCACGAGCAGGCATTCGAAGGTCACGAGCAAGAACCCTCGAATGGGGTGCTCGGGTAGGACGCCAGTCGCCGCGTAGGCGACGGCGATGGTGCCGGCGAAAGTGATCGCGACGTAAGCGGTCACCATGCCGGCAAAGCCGAGGAACTTGCCGGCGAGGATCTGCCAGCGCGCGATCGGCTTGGTCGCGATGGCGTGAATCGTCCCCGATGCGATCTCTCCGGCGATGGTATCGATGGATGTCAGGATCGTCATCACGACCGCGAGCAGATCGCAGGTGTAGAGACCGATCATGAGCATTCCGCTCTCCACCTGGTAGCGCACGAACGGGGACATCGGCCGACCCTGGAACTCGAGCTCCTGGAAGTGGAGCGCGACGGCAAACACGGCGAGCAGCAGCGCGGCGGCGCCGAGCGCCGTCCAGAGGATGCGGCGACGCGCCGCTTCGCGCAGGGTGATCCCCGCCATGAGGAGAAGCCGCCCCACCGGCCCGGATTCGCTCACAGTCCCCGATCCTCGCCGACGATGCTCACGAACAGATCCTCGAGCGACGTCGGCTCCGGCGACACGCGGTAGACCTCGGCGCCAGACTCGACGAGGTGTCGCACCACAGTCGGCACGACGTCGTCCGAAGCGACGTCGAAGCGAAGCTCGTCCGCCTCGAGCACCGCCTTCTCGGTCCAGCGGGAGAGCTCGAAGACCACCGATGGCTGAAGGTTGCGAACGCGCACGCTGACCCGCCGCGCGCGCGCGGCCGCGGCCTCGGCGAGGTCCTGGCTCGCCACGACCTGGCCATCCTTGATGAACGCTACGCGGTCGCAGGTCACCTCGATCTCACTGAGCAAATGCGAATTCAAGAAAACCGTCGCACCGCGGTCGCGCTGCGCGCGGATCACGTCGCGTACCATGCGGCGGCCCATCGGGTCGAGACCGGACGTCGGCTCGTCGAGAAAGATCAGGTCCGGCTCGTGGATCAGCGCCTGCGCCAAGCCGAGGCGCTGGAGCATCCCCTTCGAGAAGCCGCGGAGCCGCCGATGCGCGTGCGGCGCGATGCCGACCAGCTCGAGGACCTCTGGCGCCCGAGCTCGGGCACGCGCGGCGGGCATCCCCGCCAACCGGCCATGGAGCTCGAGCAGCTCCGTGGCGGTGAGCCATTCATAGAAGCGAAAATCCTCGGGGAGGAATCCGATACGCCGGCGGACGTCGACGTCGCCGACGGGCGCGCCGAGGACCCACGCCTGGCCGCCCCCAGGGTGTACGAGGCCGAGGAGCATCTTGATCGACGTGCTCTTACCGGCGCCGTTGGGGCCGAGAAAGCCGAAGATCTCGCCGCGCTGCACGGTGAGCGAGAGGTTGCGCACGGCGGCGCGGCCGGCGAACGATTTGCGCAGGCCGCGCGTCTCGATCGCGACATCCGCCGTGGGAGCTGCGCCGGCCATTATGCGGCCGAGCTCGCGAGCGGCACCGCGTCGACCGAGCTGCCGTAGCCGGTCAGCGTGTAGACGGTGCTGCCGTCGACCCACGCCAGGAGGTATGTCGGTCCACGGCGGCCGCCCGTGATCATGAGCATGGCGCGCGCGCCGCCGACGGTAACGATGTCGTACGAGCGCACGAAGCGCGGCGGCGCCAACGCCAACGCCGCACGCCAGTTGAAGAGCTGGCGGAAATCGCGCGCCTGGTTCGGGCTCATGCCGGTGAGCTCGAGCGCGATCTCCAGCACCGAGCCGGTATCGAGCGCCGCCGGAGCGAGCGAGGCGGCGAGCGGCGTCTCGCCAAAGATCACGCAGTCGCCGTTGTCGACCGATGGCGGCGGCGGGCCGTTGATCTGATTCTGAATCGAATTCGCCACCGGCGCCGGACAGTGGCCGTACTCGGCGCGCAGACCACGCGGGACTGAGAGCTCGATCGCTGCGCCATCGACGGAAGCCGGGACGGATAGGGAACGCCGCCCCGCTTCGGCGAGCAGGGTGCGAAGCTGCGCGCGATCGACGCGCGCTCGCTCGACGTGTGCGCCAACGACCGTGAGTCGGGGTGCGTCGGTGCGGGCACGCAGCAGCCGCGGGCGAAACCCGGCGATGCGAGCCGCGGAATCTGGTGTTGGAACCGGCACGTCGGGCTCGTCGACGGGGACGGCTGCAGTCTCGGCGACGATGCCCATGACGACGGTTTGCAACCGGCGCGCGCCGGCGCCCGGCGCCACGGAGGGCGCGGTGACTGCCTTCGGCCGCGCGATGCGAAGGCTGGCCAGGAATCTCGAGGCCACCGAAGCGCCGGCAACGTGGACCGAGCCCACGCCGAATATGATGACGACGATTACAACGACGATCGCAATCGACCGGCCGCGCGCGCTCGAGTCTGTCATGACCTAAGTGATACGATGCGGATCAGGGTAGCGGACGAACCTGTCGACACGATGACGCGGTGGGTGCGTCAGAGACGCTCATTGATTCGAGCTCACCGCGTAGGACCGGAGCAGCGTCCGGCCCTGGTACAGGATCAGATTCACCGCGGCGACGCCGTGTCGATGAACTTGAACAGTGTCGATGGGACGGAGCGACTGGAAGTACGCGGCCAGGCGTGCGCGCGCGTCGTCGGCGCGAGGCCCGTCGCGCAGCACGACCAGCGCGTTGCGCCCGACCAGTGCTCGCTGATCGGCGACGAAGCGAAAGTGGCGCGCGTCGTCGTTGAAACAGAGCACTGGCTTGGCGCGAGAAAGCGCCGCGCCAATCTTCGCGGCGTCGATCCAATTCGCGGCGATCACGAGATCGGGCGTGGACGACCGCGCGGAGCTGTCGATCGTCGACAGGGCCTCGCGCCAATCGAGTGCGTCGAGCGATGGATCGCCGCGGACGAACCAGGCCGGAAAGCGGCGCGACACCCAGCCCGTCGCGATCTGACTCGCGGCAACCGCGACCAGCGCCGCAACCACCACCGTGGAACCGACCAAGTACGAGCGCACGAGCCGAGCACGGGACGCCTCCACGCGAGCAAGCGCGGCACCGAGCATAGGCACAACGAGCAGCCAGCCCGGCGCAGGCCAGTGTGGAAGCCCCGCTCGACCACCGAGCGCGAGCAACGTGAACAGGACAATCGGTCCGCCGCCAAGGCAGGCGAGCAGCCACCGCGACCTGTCGGCAGGACCCCGTTTGACGGCGGCAATGAACAACCAGGCGAGTGGAATCCAGCACCACGGAAGTATGTAGCCAGCCTGGCCGGCGATGTTCTGTAGAAGCGCGGACGCGTGCATCCCATGCACGAGGTCCGCGCGTCCCGATTGAAAGCGAAAGGAAATCCATCCGTGGCGCGCGTTCCAGATGACCACGGGCAGGGCGATGACCGACGCAACCAAGGCGGCGAGATAGGGCTCACGACGCCGCAGCCACCGGCGGTCGTGCGTGTTCGTCGACAGGTACAGGACCACGCCGGCGGCAAAGAGTACGGCGTGGTACTTCGAGAGGAGCGCCACACCGGTGAATAGTCCACCCAAGAGCCACCAGCGCCGTGCTCCGCTGTCCGGTGAATTGACTGCGTGCGCAAGACAGAGCGACGCACCCACGATGCCGCACAACAGCGGACCGTCGGGGAGAATCCAGCCGCCGTCGCTCACGCCGAAGACCGGAATGACGCTGACGAGAATCGCGGCGAACAACCCTGGCCGCTCCCCGAGCAGGAGAGCGGTGAGCCGATAGAGCATCCAGGTCGTTGCGGCGAACAGCAAGATGAACGGCAATCGAAGCAGCGCGTCGTGCCGCGAGCCGAACAGATGCTCGGCGACGGCGGTGATCCAGAATGCCAGCGGCGGGTGGTCGAAGTAGCTGAGGCTCATGGGCCGCGCGACGGCCACGGCGTACGATTCGTCGACGCCCAGGCCGATCGAGGCGGCGAGCGCCATTCGCGCGCAGCAACTGACGACGATCACCACGGCGACGCGGCGTCTCGCGTCAGCCGCGACTACATTCGCGCGCGGATCATCGCGCGCGACGACGTTCACGCGCGGATCATCGCGCGTCCGCGGGTCCACCAAAGTGGCCAAGCCAGCCGATCCGCAGCTCGCGGTGCACGCCGGGCCCGACGGTGACACCTCGAAGCGCCGCTCCGAGCTTTCCACCGTCGCCTGCGTGGCGTTGGATCGTTCGCCCGCTCCAGGTACCGATGACAGCGGCGAGCGGAAGATCACTGACCCAATGGACGTGTTGCACCACCCGCGCGACCCCTACGGTCGCGGCACCGCCAAACGCGAGCAGATCGATCATCCGACGCCGGCTGGAGTCAGCGTGCTCGACCTCGCCGGCGATCGTCGCGGCGAGCGCGAACGCAGCCGCCGTGTGACCTGACGGAAAGGCGACGAATGGGCCGTTGGCGTCGTGAAATCCGCGTCCGAACTCGAAGGCATGTCGTGTCGGCACGCCGGGGAGGGCGCGGCCGGCGAAACCCTTTACTACTCCTGTAATGGCAGTGGCCAGCGCGATCGCTTCCATATTATGGACCGCGAAGCGGCGGAGCGTCGCGTTGCCGGAGCCTACGACCAATAGTGCTCCGCTGAGGAGGAAAGGTCCGTCGCCGCCGAAGAATGCCGCGTCGCCGGCGGCGCGTCGAACGACTCCGTCATTGCGCCAGTGCGCCTCGTCGACTTCATTGGAAATTGGGTGGTCGAGGGGCGCTGCGAGGGTAGTGGCGACGACGGCGGCGGCGAGGAGCACACCGTCGCGTGGAGTCACCCACGGCTGACGAGCTCGAGGAGTGGCTGCGCTGTTCGTCCGGGGTATGGAATCCTCCGATGCCCGCGCCTGAGCGCGCATGCGTGGCGCCGCGCTGCATAAGAGCACGAGGACCGAGGCAAGCGTCAGAACAGCCGTAACGGCGCCAGGGCGTCGCGGTCCCACCGAATAAATCATGTGACGAACGTGGCAGAGGTCGCGATCAAGGTAAAGTCGGCGTTCCGCCGGCGGGCACGGCGCAAGCATTTCTTAACGGAGGGGGCCGACGTCGCGCTGTCGCTGGCGTCCGTCGATCCGTGACGATCACCGCGTATGACTGTTGGCGGCGACTCGTCACGTTGCCGACAGCTGTCGCCGATAGCGTTCCGTTCGGAACCTCTCACAGGGGGCACGAGCAGCGCAGGATCGCCTATCTCCTCGCCGTAGTGGCGGTGCGCAGCCTCGCCGCTCAGGGCGGCGCGGGGAGCTGGGACTATCTCGTCACCGAGCCGGCGCGGCATCGCGTGTTCATCGGCCGGCAAGATCGCGTCATGGTCGGCGCGCATGGCACCGCGATCGCCGCGGCGAGCGGTCATGGATTCGCGAGGCGGGTCGATCGTGGAGCGTGGGCGATTGACGATTTCTTGCCCAGTGCAAGGTCAAAGTGGTTGGGTCCGTTTTTGTCGGTTCCAAGTTGTTTGTGTCGGCGTTCAATCGTTATGGGCGGCATCGCGGCGAGGGGGGCTGAACTGCCGCTCGGGCTGGCCGGAACGATTGGTGAACGACACAAACGGACACAAGCGGACGGGAACGGACGGTTGGGGATGTCCGAGCGCGCGGTGAGCACGGCACAGGGCGCGGGCAGGTCGACCGAAGCTACGGAGAGCGCGTCCGAGGTGTCGGTGAGCGCGTCCGAGGTGTCGGTGAGCGCGTCCGAGGTGTCAGTGAGCGCGTCCGAGCTGTCGGTGAGCGCGTCCAAGGCGACGGTGATCACGGCATAAGCCACACGGACCACGGCCGAAGCGGCGGGGACCACGCCGGGACGGCGAGTGAGCACGGTCCGCGGTCGATCCACC
>JBIOHX010000004.1:0-34263 GCA_044449465.1 Gemmatimonadales bacterium
ATCGGCGCGGCGCGGGGATCGTGTGGGGCGGCTCGGGGCTCGTCGTCACGAACGCGCATTGTGCGCCGCGCGACGCGCGCTTGCAGCTCGTGCAGGCCGAGCGGACGCACGGCGCGCGTACAATCGCCTATCACCCGCGGCACGATCTGGCGCTCCTGGCAAGTGCGACAGTGCGCGGCCCGCTGCTCGACGTCCGCTCGGCGGCGACGCTTCGCGTGGGCGAGCTCGTGTTCGCCTATGGCCATCCGCTCGGCGTGAGCGACGCGTTGGCGATGGGAGTGATACACGCCGTGGCGCGCGACGAGCGAACTGGCGGCGCGCGGTTCATCGTCGCGGACGTTCGCTTGGCGCCGGGCAACTCGGGCGGCCCGCTCGTGGACTCCGAGGGGCTGCTGGTGGGTATCAACAGCATGGTGGTGAATGGGCTCGGCGTGGCGATCTCGGCCGATACGGTCGCGCGGTTCGTCGAGCGTGCGACGGCGAGCCGTGTCGCCTGAGGGCGCGGCAGCCGGGCGGTAGACGATGACTCGCGTCGCGGTAGTTGCGCCGTCGGAGCGGCTGCGGAGCGCGCTCGCCGCGGCATTGCGCGCGCATCCGGAGTTCGAGGTCGTGGCCGCGGCGGCAACGCGCGACGGGCTTCAGCGAAGCGCCGAGGTGATTCTCGTCGCCGAGGAAGCGAGGAGCATGAGCGACGATGAAGATGCCGAGGTAGCGTCGATCGACCTCCACGCGCCGCGTGCCGTACTGCTGACGGCACGTGAGCGCGAAGTACTTCAACTACTCGCCGATGGACTCGGCAACAAACAGATCGCGGCGCGGCTCGGAATCTCGACCAGCACGGTGAAGACGCACGTCGAGGAACTGTTCGAGCGGCTCGAGGTGGCGTCGCGCGCCGAAGCGGTGGCGGCAGGGGTGAGGCGCGGTGTGTTGATGTTGTAGGACAAGCACACGGCCCTTGACAAGACCGCACAAGACCAAAATATTGTCGACAGTGATAAGTTTTTGTCACACCGACTACAGGCTTCATGTTCCACGACTTCCGCGACGCACTGCGCGCACTCCGACGCGCTCCGGCGTTCACCTTCGTCGCCGTGATCACGCTGGCGCTCGCCATCGGCGGGGCGACGGCGACGTTCAGCATCGTCGACGCCGTGCTGGTACGCGGTCTTCCCTACGCCTCGCCCGAACGGCTGCAGACCGTCTACGAACGTCGGGATGACGGGCGGCAGCGGACACCGTCGTATCCGACGGTGAAGGATTGGCGGGATCAGACCGCGAGCGTCCGCGACGCGATCGAGGGCTTCGCCTTCATTCGGGGCGACGCCGTGAACCTCCCCAGTCCAGACGGTGGAGAAACGCAGATCGCGGCGTTCGTCACTCCCGGCTTCTTCCGGCTCACCGGAATGCAGCCGCTCCTCGGCCGCGCCTTCGCCGCCGACGATGAGCAGCCGGGCGCGGCACGCGTATGCGTGATCTCGTATGCATACTTCATGCATCACTTCGGCGGCGACCCCTCGATTCTCGGCGGCCTGCTTCCCGTCGACAGCGTGCCGACAACGATCGTCGGGGTGTTGCCGCGCGGCTTCGCGTATCCCAACTTCGGCGGCGGCGGCGGCTGGCTACCGCCGGCGCTCTGGGAGCCGATCGGTCCGGTGCTGGCGACCAAGCCGGCGCTGTTGCAACGCGGGCTGCACGTCGACAGTCGAACACTCCTTCGCCTGCGACCGGGCGTCGACTCAGCGCGCGCTACGGCGGCGATGCACGTGTTGGAGCAGCGGCTGGCCGCGGCGTATCCGGTCGATCAGGGTCATTGGACGGCCGTGGATTTGCGCGGGATCTCGGACGAGATGTTCGGGCAGCTCGGGTCGACGCTTGCGCTCGTGGCCGGCGCGATCGGGTTCGTACTGCTCCTCGCCTGCGCCAACGTCGCCAACCTACTGCTCGTGCGGGCGAGCGTGCGCGGCCGCGAGCTTGCCGTGCGTGCCGCGCTCGGCGCGGGTGGGTGGCGGCTCGCACGACATCTCTTAGCGGAGGCTCTCCTGATCTCCGTAATTGCCGCCGCGCTGGGCACCGCTATCGCGTCCGGGCTCATTGCGGCCATTCGGCCCTACGCGGCGCTGCGGTTGCCCTTCGCTGCCGACTTTCGCGTCGACGCCCCGGCGATCTGGTTCACGATCGGAATCTGCGCGGCGACGACGCTACTGATCGGCGCGCTGCCGGCGCTGCACGTGAGCCGCGACGATCTCGTGGGACGCTTGCGGAACGCGGCCGCGGCCGTCGCGGGCACGAGGGCCGAGCGTCGAGCGCGCGACCTGCTCGTCGCGCTGCAGCTCGCGTTGGCAATCACGGTGTTGATTGGCGCCGGATTGTTGATCCAGAGCATGCGGCGGCTGGCCGCCGTCGATCTCGGCTTCGATGACGCGGGCACGATCTACTTCATAGTGGCGCCGCCCAACGGCAGGTACACGTCGCCCGCCGAGGCAGCGGTGCTCTATCAGAGAATCATCGAGGCGACGCGCGGCGTGCCGACCGTGTCGCAAAGCGCTGCCGCCGGGGGCGCATTGCTGCCAACCAAGATTGAAACCGACGCGCTGCGCGGATCGACGGCGCCACCAGTGGCACTCTATCATCCCATCTCGGCGGACTACCTGTCGATGATGCGAACACCAATCGTCGCCGGCCGCGGGTTCACGGCCGACGACATGCGTTCGCCGAGCGGGTTTCTGGTCACACAGAATCTTGCGAAACGGCTTTGGCCGGGCGGCGGCGCGGTCGGACAACGCATGACCGTGTATCGCCAATCGCAAGCTCGCGCGGACTTTGGCCAACCGATCACGCTGCCGGTGCTAGGTGTCGTGGCCGACTATCGCGAATTCGGACCGGAGAATGATCCGCCAGAGCAGGTCTTCCTTCCGTACACGCTCGAGGTATGGCCCTGGATGCAATTCACCGTCCGGGCAGCGAATCCGGTGACGGCGCTGCCGGCGATCACACGAGCCGTGAAGGACGTCGAGCCGGCGATCGTGTTCCGCAACAAGCCGACCATCATACAGAGTGGGTTCGCTGCCACGGTCGGCAAACCGCGCCTGTTCGTCGCCAGCTTGATGGGCGGCTTCGCCGCGCTTGCTCTCTTACTCGCGGCGATCGGACTCTACGGCATCATCGCCTACGGAGTGGCACAGCGCACGCGAGAGCTCGGAGTGCGAATCGCGCTCGGCGCGACGCCGGGCAACATTCTCGCGCTCGTCTTCGCGCAGTCGGCGAGGTTGGTCGGCGCTGGCATCGTCGTCGGCTTGCTGACGGCGGGCGCCGCGACGCATCTTCTTCGCGCGATGCTGTTCCAGACGACAGCAATCGATCCGGCGACATTCGTCATCGTGCCGCTGGCGCTCGCGCTGGTAGCAGCGCTCGCGAGTCTGGCGCCGGCGCTGCGAGCAATGCGCACGGATCCGATCGTCGCGATTCGGGCCGAGTGACCGGCGGTCCCGCGAGCGGCCCGGTTGGTCATGGAGCGAGCCGCCGCGACCGACTCCGCCGCGTTTTTGCACTTCGCGGGTCGGCCGATTCGCTACGGGGTTCGTGAAGCGGCGAAGGCGTGGCTCGACAAGCACCCCGTGACCCCGTAGCCAGCGGGGCTGCTACTTGACCAACGTCACGGCCACATCGCCCACCACCTGCAAGCTGTGCGCTGACAGTTTGTCGAAGGTGTCCTGCATGGTGTGGTGGTAGCTAGGATTCGGCGCCGTGAGCGCGTTGTATCCGGACGGGAGCGGGCCATACTGGAAATCGATCACGTCGATCACCCGCAGGCCTTTGTTGAGAAGCGGGACGTGGTCGTCGGTGATCCCCTGCCCGCCCTCGGCGATGAAATACTTCGAGTAGCCGAGGTCGGCCGCAGTCTGCCAGACCTTGTTCACGACCTCCGGCGCGCCCTGGACGGAGTTCGCCTCTTCGTAGATCTGCAGATCAGCGTCGCCGATCATGTCGAACAGCACGCCATAGAGCGGCCTGTAGTCGGGCGCCGGCAGATGGTTGGCGAAGTACTGGGAGCCGAACAACGCGTCCGGGTAGTTGTTCGAGCTATCGGGGTCGAACGAGCCCCAGTCCTCACCGTCGGTGAACAGCAGGTCGACGCCGACGGACGGGGGCGTCTTCTTGAAGACGTCGCCGAGGGCGAGGAAGAACCCAACGCCGGCGGCGCCGTCGTTGGCACCGAGGATCGGGCGGGGGCGGTTGCCGAAGTTGGGATCCTCGTCGGCGGTCGGGCGCGTATCCCAGTGCGTGAGGTAGAGGACGCGCTGCGTGGCCGCCGGATTGAACCTGGCGATGATGTTCCGCAGCGGGAGCTTGGTCCCGTTCGCCGTGGTCTGTGTCCACGACTGCACGATCACGCTGTCGGTGCGCTTCTTCATCTCGGCGACGATCCAATCGCCCGCCTTCTCGTGGGCGGGCGTGCCGGGCGTGCGCGGGCCGAACTGGAGATGCTGGCGCGCGTACTCGAGCGCGGCCTTGCCGTCAAAGGCGGTCTTCGCGCCGCCGAAGCGGGCGTCGAGCTGGGCGCACCCCGACAGGGCCGCGGCCAGGCAGAGCAGGATCACCATGCGCGCGTGAGATGGTTTCGTCTGTGAGAGAGGCATCTGGTGTACGTTAGCGGGTCGTTCGCCGCCCCGTCAGCGCCCGAAGAAGTTCACTTGGAGAGAGGTGGAAAAGAGCGTCTGCGCGAAACGCTGGTTCAGGTTGTTGTCGAAGGTGACGACATGCGACGCTTGCACGGTGAAGATCAAATTCTCATTCAAATTCGTATCAGCAGTCAGATTGAACGCCTGGCGCCCATTGTCCTGGAGTCGGCTGGCGAGCGTCGTTCCGTCGCCAAAGACGAACGTCGTCGTGTGGTTCTCCTGGAACCCCGCGCGCGCGCGGACTGCTTCGTGCATGCCGACCGCGCTGGCCAGCGCGTCGGGCAGCCGGAAGGCGCGGCCGGCGTCGAGATTGAGCTCGTTGCCGCGCGACCGGGCCACACTGCCCGGCAGGCTATCGATGCGACGCGTGAAGGCGAACCGCGCCCCGGTGCTAAGACCGCCATGCAGCGCCCAGTCGATCGAGCCGCCGATCGGAAAAGTCTCGACATGCGTGCGGCGCACTTCAGGCGGCGAGTCGTCGAACAGGCTCGGCAGAGATACCGTGGCCAGCGTTCGCGTGTAGCCGACGTCGGCGTTGAAGGTGCTGATGACCGCCCGCCCCACCGCCGGGTGCAGTCCCCAGCGAAGGGCGACGTCGGGGAACGATGTCTGCTCGCCGTTGACCTGTGCCTGCGTCGAATCCGGCGCGGGGCGCTCGATCCAGTTGAGGGTCGTCGTGCGGCGAAGGCGATTGATGATCGAGGCGCCGAACGGAAGGAGCAGCGACCCCGACGCGGCGAAGGTGCCGGTCTGGCCGGCGGTCGTTGCATCGATGCCGCCGACGCGGCGGAACGACCCGGGGCCGCCGAGGCCGAACTGCAACGCGAGCGGGGCCGCGGCGGGCGACGCGTCGAGGGTCGACAAAAGGCTTCGCGTGTAGCCGACATCGATTGGAGCGAAGATGGACCCGACGCGGCGCGCCAGGCTCGAGTCGCGCGTGTACGCCTTGAATGCGCCGGCGACGTCGATCGTGGTGCCGGCGGTCGCGGTCTGCGCGGCGGTCATGCGCCGCGGCAGCCCGACGGCGCCGAGGAGCGCGGTGCTATCGCGCGCGGCGAGCAGGCTGTCGACGCCGACGACGCCGGGGAGCGGCGAGCTGGCCGACGCGAGCGTCGCGGCGAGGTTGGGATCGCGCAGCATGTCGTACTGCGCGCCGACATCGGCTCGCGGGCGCAACCAGCTCGAGAACAGCGGCGACCAGCTCAGGGTCGTGATGAGCGAACGCTCACGCTCGAAGCCCGCGTCCATGCCGAACAGATTGCGGCGCAAGCCGGAGGCCGCGACGGCGAACGAGCTCGTGTCGCCGTAGTCTCGCAGGTCGCGTGTGGACTCGACCTGCCAGCGCACGGTGAAGTCGCTGGTCGGCCGGAGCTCGAGCACGCTGGCGTTGCGCCAGAGCCGGCTTTCCGCCGCCGTGAGCGAGGGCTGATCGTCGACGATGCCCGACGGCTTGATGAACGACACACGCTGATCGGTCGCGCGCACGACGCCGCTGGTGAACCGGAGCTGCGACGGATTCCAGCGGAACGCGCCGTCGCGCAAGGCCGTCACCGGCCCGGCCTGGAGCACGCCAGGCAGCGAGCCGAGCGCACCGTCGACCCATCCGGGCAGCCTGAGCGAACGCGCGCTGTCGGACGTCAGGAGGTAGTCGAGCGAGACGTTGAAGTTGTGGGCGTTCCCATCTTGAAACTCGGTACGATCGACGCTGGTGACGTAGCTCGACGTCGCCGACAGATTATTGACGACGGCGCCAAGCAAGCCGTCGCCGGACGGTGCGGCGCGGCGAACGGTGAGACTGTAGGTCGTGAGATCTTCCTTCGGCTTTCTGAGACCGGCGATGGCGTCGCCGCGAATGTCGCTTTGCGCGAGATAGAGCGGGTCCTCGCCCAACGAGACTTTTGTAATCGTGAGCGGCAGCGAGAGGCCCACGGCGCGCGGGAGGAGCTTGTCGAGACGCACGGTCGAGGCGAAATCGACCGTGCGCTGGCCCATGAAGTTTTGCTGTTCGCCGAGCTGGCGGAAGTTCGGGTCGCGATTGCTGACGCTCATTCGAAAATCGGCCAGCTCGGCGATGTTACCGGCGAGCGCGAGGTTGCCGGCGTAGCCGGCCGTGTTCTGCGGTTGGCTCAGGCGAATGTCGTCCACCCAGAGCTCGAGGGTGTCGCCTGGGAGTATCGCCGTACCGCCCGTCGTCGCGCCGACGCGCACGATGCCGACCGCGAGCTCCTGCACGGCCGCGAGGTTGGGAGCGGTGACGGCGGGATCGATGGTGTACACCATGTAGCCGTCGGAGCAGGCGGCGAAGCGACGGGCGACGACGCCGGGCGGTAGCGGCGACGCGGCGATGATCGCCGAGTCGACGCCGGTGCAGGCGATCGATGCGGTCTTGCCGGCAAGATAGGCCGTCTCGATCTGGCTGCGCAGCGCGTTGAAGCGCGAGAAGTCGACGGCAAAATCCGTCCAGGCAGCGCGCGTGGCGCCTGCGGAGGCGGGCGCGTGATACATGTAGAAGTTGTTCTCGTCGCGGCCGACCTTGATGTACATCTGCAGATCGCCCGCCGGGCCCCACCCGTTGCCGCGACCGCGGGCCCAAACCCGCAGCTGGTTGAACCCCCGAAAATCCTGCAGCCCGGTCGGGAAGCGAAAGAATGCCTCGGCGCGATGGTCGAGGCCCAGCGTCCCAGTCTGCAGCCGGAGCGAGCTCTCGTTGATCTGCGTGAGCGTACTTTGAAACTGTGCGCCGCGCGTATCGGCTTCGTCGCCGACGCCGGGGGGCGACTGGTACACGACCGCGGTGCTCGAGTCAGTGGTGCCGATCGTCGACGTGACGACGAAGCCGCCGTCGGGGCGAATGCCGGCGATGCCGGATAGCGTCTGGCTGCTGCGGTCGAGCCAGGGCGCGCCCGTGACGGTGAGCTCGGCGATCGGGAGCTGGATCGGCTCTTCGTCGGAGAGGAGGCCAGCGGCGGGCGAAATCATCGTCACCCGCAGCGCGCGGAGGCGGCGGCGGTCGACGTCGTTGAGCGAGTCCGTCGGCGTGTTGAACGGAACGCTGACGAGTACCCAGCGTCGCGTGCGCGTCTGTGGAACTCCGTTCACGAACAACGTGTCGGTGTAGCTGGCGCCGATCCGCTTGTATTTGGCCGGGTCGGAGAGATCGACGACATAGCGCAACAGGCGCTCGCTCTCGCGCTGCGCGTCGCGAAAGTTGAGCGCATTGTCCTGGTCAATATCCTCTTCATCGAGTTTATTGTTTCCAATCGTACAATTGGTGTGGGGGTCGCCGAGGGCGTCGATCGTGCCCGGCGTGGCACGGCAGACGCGGAAGCGCGGCACTCGGGTGACGGCGGCGCCGTCGATGACGACGAGGGTATCGACCACGTCGCCCGGGAGGCCGGTGTCGTTCACTTCGGCGTTGAAGGCGTGCGAGAACGGGTCGCGCTCGGTATCGAGCGAGTCGAAGCCCTGGAGCTTCTTGCCGGTGAACAGGCTGTCGACGGTGCCGTCGGCGTTGCGGCGAACGGTGAGCGTCTCCGGCGCAAAGGCGAGCGAGTTCTCGGAGACGTCGCCGAAGTCGAAGACGAGCGTGGGGTTCGCGGCGCGCACCGTGACGCTCGTGTCGAGCAGCGTCCAGAATTGGAGCAGCTCGCCGCCCGTGAGATCGAGACCTGCCGGATTGAGCACGGTGCGAATCGAACGGAAGCGGCGGCCGGCCTGCGCACCGGGCACGGTCCAATCATAGCGGTGCGTGGCGCGGTTGTAGCGGCCCGCCTGATCGAGCGGCAAGAGCGTGAGCCAAAGCACCGGCTGGTTGAACTCGACCCCGCTGCCGACGAGGTGGGTGAGCGGGTCGATCGCCGTGCGGGTGAAGGTGATCTGCCGACCGCCGGGCGACGATACGTTCGTCTGCCAGACGAGCGTCGCGGCCCGCGACGGCTCGAGCAGCGCCCCGCCCAACTGCGCGCGAAGCGCGTTGCCGTAGGCGGGGAGGCTCGAGTAGTACCATGAGAGATCGCTCAACGCGATCGCGATCCCCGCGCCGGCGTCGAAGGTCTCGACGTAGGCGTCGCCCTGGCGGCTGGCGAATTGGGGGCGGCTCGACGCCAGCTCGGCTTGCAGGGCGAGGTGTGACGCCGCGGTCGTCGCGCCGGCGAAGGGCAGCAGATTGGCCAACCGCGTGAGGAACGGCGCCTCCCAATGGAAGTCGCCGCTGACCCCGGCGGTGAGCATCGAGTTGCCCTGAAAGCCGAGCTGCGGCCGGGTGAACGAGTTGGTCTGCGACTGGTTGATCGCGGTGAAGTTGAAAACTCCGTGGGGCACGGGCAGCTCGGACACGACGCCGGCGAGCGTCGTCGGCGAGGCGGCGAAATCCTGATTCTCCTCGTAGCCGACTTCGATCGTGCGTTCGCGAGTGAGCAGCGTGTCGGCTCGCAGCAGCTCGATGCGCGCGAGATCGTAGTCGACACGGTAGTCGAGATCGCGTACCAGGGGCCGGCCGTCGAGCGCGACGCGTTCGGATCCGGGGCGCATCTGGGTGGCGCCGAGGGTGATGACGCCGGATTCGTCGGTGCCGGCGGTCTCGTAGCGGAGGTGGACGCGATAAATCGACGCCGGGTGTTGGGTCGAGTTGAGGTACGGGCCCGGGATGGTGTAGATCGCGTCGTTGGTCGGATTGCCCGGCGCGACGAGCCCATTCGGCCGCGCCGCGAACGGCTGCACCGACGGCGGAATGAGGAAATAGTCGCGAATGATTCTCGCCGCGTCGAGCGATTGGCCGTTGAGGACGTCCACGGCGCCGGCGCCCAGATTGAACACGTCGTTCTCGCGCGGCCAGACCCGGTTCTTATAATCGAGCTCGGCGGGGTTGGTGCGTTGGGCGAGACCGAACATCGTGAGGAAGGTCGGATCGGTTCCAGCCACCGGATGCTCGAGCTGGCCGCTGCCCGTGACGACGCGCGCGCTGAGCGTGCGGCGGACGAGATCTTCGCCTGCGACCCGATACACCGCGCGAATTTCGTTGCGGAACTGCGGCGACGACGGGCCGACGGAGGGATCCATGACCAGGTTAGCGACCTGGTCGTGCGCCGTGGTGAGCTGTAGGTCGGGCGTGCCGCCGCTCGAGGCGAGCACCGTGTCGCGTCCGTTCAACCTCACGTAGAACGCTGCGACGAGCCGTTCGTTGGACGCGTTGAGCGGGCGAACGAGCGCGAACCAGAGCTGCGAGGGATCCATGTAATAGTCCACGCCCTCGCGGAGGAGGTCGTAGGTCTGGCGTCCGCGGCCAGGATCTCCGTTCAGTCGGAAGCGCGGCCCATTCGGGTTCTGCGGCTGCGTACTGAACTGGAGGCGGTAGAGTAACACGCGCGTCGGCCGAACCGAGTCTGGAAGCGCCGCGCGAATGCCGGCGAGCTGGGTGCGGTTGAGCAAATCGATGTTCGGGTAGGCTGCGCCGAAGAATGTCGGATTGATGGTGAAGAAAAAGCGGAGCCGCTCGACCTGGAAATCGTCGACGTCGCGCTCGTTCCGCTGTTGCGTGCGCGCGGCGAGGGTAAAGCGACGCGTCTGGGCCACGTTGCCCGTCTGCTTCGCGAAGATGGTCCGCACCCGGAGCGCGCCGAACTGGTTGGTGAGCTGGACGCCGTAGTTGCCGCGCGGCAGCGACGACGTGATGAACCGCGAGGCGGGCGGGGCGAAGTCGATATTGCCGACGTCGACGCGCTGGAGCTTGGACGCGGCCGGACCCTGGTAGTAAAAGGAGAGCGTGTTCGACGACTCGAACTCGCGCTGCATGTCGTAGTCGACGTTGAGATGAAACCGGTCGGCGATGACGCCAGCGGTCTTCACCGAGCCGGCAATCTGGAGGTTGGGCCAGAGAAATGGCGCACGGCAGCCGGAGACGGAGCCGAGCTGAAGGGCGTCGGCCGAATTGCAGCGGAGGTTGAGATCGCGTTCGGCCTTGGCTTCGACGCGCAGGTTGACCTGGACGGGAAGCGTTCCGAGGAGCAGGCCTTGACGGTTCGTGGTGTCGGTGTCGGCCGCGGGTCGAGGCGGGAGCAGACGACCAATCGAGTCACGTCTGAGCGTGCTCGTGTCACGCGGTGGCGTTTGGGCGTGCAGCCGCGGAGCGAGGGCAGCAACGAGCGCAAGGAGGACGAACAGCCAGGCGCCGACGAGTCGCGTTGCGGAACGGAGGGCGAGGGAACGCACCAAACCCTACAGCAGGGGTAGGAACCGGGCGGCGGCTCGGACCGATGGAACAGCAGGCGAACCGAGGGCGTCCGCGGCCGAGGGATCGGAACAAACCTTGAATCCGAGCCCCCGGCGGGTGGAATATATAGGCCGGACCCGAGCGTACAACCCGGTGACGCGCTTAGAGTTCCGCAATCATTGACGTACATGCCGGGGCACGCGGTCTCCGAAATTCGTCGCTGCAGTCGCCGGAGTCACCTTCTCCGGCCCGGTCACACCCTCGAAGGCTCGCGATTGCCCGATGCGGTTAATCAATAGGTACGTCCTCAAGGAACACGTCGCACCGTTCCTGTTCGCCCTGTCGACGCTCACGTCGTTGATGCTGCTCCAGTACATCGCCCGGAAATTCGGCGACCTGGTGGGCCGAGGATTGTCCTGGCAGGTGGTCGGCGAGTTCTTCGTGCTCTCGATTCCGTTCACGGTGGCACTGACGCTGCCCATGGCGGTGCTCGTCGCCGTGCTGTACGCCTTCAGCCGGCTCGCCGCGGAAAATGAAGTGACGGCGCTGAAGGCGGGTGGCATCTCGACGCGGTCGCTTCTCTGGCCGGCGCTCGGCGCATCGGCGATCCTCGCGCTATTCATGCTCTGGTTCAACGATCAAGTGTTATCGAGCGCGAATCACGAGCTCGCCGCGCTGCAGATGGCCATTGTGCGTACCAAGCCGACGTTCGCGCTCAAGGAGCAGGTGATCAACGCGGTGAAAGAACAGCAGCTGTACCTGCGTGCAGGAGGAATCGACCGCGATCAGTCGGGGCGCATCCGCGACGTGACGATCTACGATGTCGCGAACCCGGCGAACCGGCGGACGATCTATGCGGACAGCGGAACGCTCGCGTTCGCGATGAATCACCGCGATCTCGTCATGCACCTGTTCTCGGGCATGATGATGACGGCGCCGGCGAATCAGCCGGCGCAACTCGAGCGCGTGTACTTCACGCAGGACGAGCTCAAGGTGCGCGACGTGGCGAACTCCTTCCAGTCGGTCGACGCCGACACGGCGTCGAAGGGCGAGCGGGAGATGTCGATCTGCGAGATGCAGAAGGAATACGCGCAGCGGAGGGTGCCGACCGAGCGGGCGCGCGACGCCAGCATCGTGGCGGGGTGCCGCACCCGCCACGCCGCCGGCAACCGGAACGAACCAGAACCCAAGCCACGAAAGGTCGTGGCGCCACGTGGCATCGGGGCCGTCTACTGCGATTTCATCACGAAGTATCTGCACGTGAAGGCGGCCGCGGCTGCCGAGCTGCCGGTGCGGGCTGTCACCGTGGCCGCCAGTCAGGACACGACCAAGCGGGATTCGCTGCGCAAGGACACCACGCAGCGAAGCATCGCCCCAATGCTCGGCCAGGACACGACGTCGAAGGGCAAGGCCGCCGCGCCAGCAGTCGCACCGGCCGTGCCCGCGACCACGCCAGGTACGCCGGGCACGGCGGGTACGCCGATCAATGTCCAACCGCCGCCCGCCCGTTCGCTCGCTGAGGCGGAGAGCAACGGTCCGGCCGCGAGCGACGCCAGCTACGAGTTGACCGAGGCGACGATCCGGCTCCAGGACGCGCGCCATTGGCGCAACCGGTTCGGCGTAGAGATCCAGAAGAAGTTCTCGCTCGCGGCCGCCTGCATCGTGTTCGTCATCGTCGGCGCGCCGATCGCGCTGCGTTTTCCTCGCGGCGGGGTCGGTTTGGTCATCGGCGTGAGTTTTCTCATCTTCGCGATCTACTACGTGTGGTTGACGGTCGGCGAATCGTTCGCCGACAAGAACATCATCTCGCCGGGGCTCGCCATGTGGGGCGATAACGTGCTCTTCCTGGTCATCGGGCTGGCGTTCGTGTCGCGCATGGGGCACGAGCGCGTCACGGGCCGCGGCGGCGGCATCGCCGAGACGATGGACGCGACGCGCGCCTGGTTCGCGCGGCAGCGCCAGCGCGCGGCGCCGCGCGGGGAGGCTTGAGCATGCGCATCCTCCGCCCGCTCGACCGGTACGTCTTTTCAGAGTTCTGGAAGATCTTCATCGTCACGGCGCTCGGCCTGCCGATCCTCGTCGTGATCATCGACCTGACCGAGAACATCGACAAGTATCTCAACCGGCACATCCCGGTGCCGGACATCGCGCTCAGCTATTTCTACTGGATTCCTGACTCGATGTTCATGGTGCTGCCGGCCGCGGTGCTGTTCGCGACGGTCTTCTCGATCGGCGGACTGTCGCGGCACTCCGAGGTGACGGCGGCCAAGGCGTCGGGGATCAGCTTCTACCGACTCGTCTCGCCGATCCTGCTTGGCGCGCTGTTCGCGACCGGCCTGGACCTGGCGCTCGGCGAGGTGTTGCCGCATACCAACCAGCGTCGCGCCGAGCTGCTTCAGGAGGATAGAGCCTCGGCCGGCTCGAACCGGTTCAACTTCGCGTTTGCCGGCGAATACGGCCGCGTTTACAAGGCGTACGAGCTGCGCACCGACTCGGCGCGCATCCGCAATCTCCAAATCGAGCGAAAGGGCAAGGGGGTCAACTACCCGACCTATCTCATCTCGGCGGACACCGCGCTCTATGACGCTCGCCGCGGCCGCTGGGCGCTTCGGCGCGGCGATCTCACGATCGTCGGCGACACGGGCAGGGTGTTCACCGTGTCGTTCGCCGCGGCGCGCGACAAGCTCTTCACCGAGGAGCCGGTGGAGATGATGACCAAGCCGCATGACCCGCACGACATGCGCTACCAGCAGCTGACACGCTTGATCGCGGCGTCAGAGCGGTCGGGCGGCGATGCCAATCCGCTGAGGATCGAGCGCGGACTCAAGCTGGCGATTCCCGCGACCTGCATCATCATCGCCCTGTTCGGTGCTCCGCTGGCCACGAGCACGAAGCGGGGCGGCTCGGCCTATGGGATCGCCGTAAGCCTTGCGACGACCATGATCTTTCTTCTCATGATTCAGCTCACGCGCGCCATCGGCGGCAAAGGAGTGATTCCCCCCGACCTTGCGGCCTGGGTACCAGGCGCGATCGTCGGTGTGCTCGGCGTCATCCTGCTCGCGCGAGTGCGTACGTGATCGAACCGAACGCGCTGTCCCGCCAGACCGAGGCGTACCCGGTCGTTCAGCGCACGTCGATCAAGTTCTTCCGCCGCGTCACCCGCTTCTGGACGGGCGTGTTCCGCGACATAGGGCTGCGGACGTATTTCGTGCGCGACATCGCCCGAGCGCTCGGCGATCCAGCGACGTACGTGCCGGAAGCGATTCGTCAGATGCAGACGATCGGCGTGGACTCCGTCCCGCTGACGGTGATCGTCGCCGCGTTCATTGGCGGCGTGATCGCGCTCGAGACGCGTTACCAGTTGCTTCCCGGTGTCCAGCTCTCAATCATCGGATTGGCGAGCCGGCTGATGGTCATTCTCGAGCTCGGACCGCTGCTGACGGGATTGGTGCTCACGGGTCGTGTCGGCGGCCGTATGACGGCGGAAATCGGGACCATGCGCGTCACGGAGCAGATCGACGCTCTCGAGACGCTCGCGTACGACCCGGTCGCGTTTCTCATCGTGCCCCGCTTGCTCGCGGCCACGGTGATGCTGCCGACGCTCGTCGTTCTCGCCGACGCCACCGGTCTAGCAAGCGCGTATTTCATCTCGACGAAGATCACCGACGTTACAGCGCCCGATTTCATCGAGGGATTGCGGCTGGGCTTCGGCACGTTCCAGGTGGTGTACAGCCTCCTCAAGGCGACGATGTTCGGGATCACGATCGCGCTGGTCTGCGCCTATGAGGGTTACATTACCGAGGCCGGAGCGGAGGGGGTGGGTCGATCGACGGCGCGGGCTGTCGTCGTCGCCTCCACCACGATACTGGTGATCGACGCGCTAACGACGTTGGTGCTGGGTCCCCTTCTCCAAACATGAAACGGCGCAACGAAGTCACGGTCGGGATACTCATCACAGTTGCCGTCGTCATTCTCGTCCTCGGGACGCTGTGGCTCGTGCGCGGCGGCCTGAAGTCGGGATATCCGTTGTACACCCGATTCGCGTGGGGACAAAACTTGAAGCAGGGCCAGCCCGTGCTGCTCGCGGGCGTGAGCGTCGGCCATGTGGGCGACGTCAACCTGCGCCGCGACGGCTACCTGGACGTGATGCTGAGCATCGACGACCAATATACGATCCCCAAAAGTTCGACGGCGACGGTGAAAGCGATCGGCATCTTCGGCGACGTCGCGGTCGCGCTGACGCCGCCGTTCCCGGTGCCCACGGCGTCGTATTCGCCGGGCGACACACTGCCTCCGGGACCGCCGAGCGCGGACATCACGCAGATCATGAACCGCGTCGACTCGATTGGACAGAGCGTGTCCATATTGACTCGAGCGCTCCAGCAGCAGGTCGTCGAGGCGGGGACGCTGCAGGACATTCACCGCACGATCGTGTCGGCCGCGGCGCTCTCGGCGCAACTGCAAGCGGTGATCGTCGAGCAGAACCGAAACTTCACGGCGACGCTCGCGTCGTTCCGCGACGCGGCCGGCCACCTGCAGAGCCTCGCCGACTCGGCAAAGATCGAAGAGACGATCGAGAACGTGCGGGCCACGTCGCAGAACGCGGCCCGCCTCGCCGCAAACCTCGATTCGACGAACGCGCAGATTCGCGTACTCGCGGCGCAGATCGAGCATGGCAACGGGACGATCGGCAAGCTGATGAGCGATTCCCTTCTCTACTCCGACACGCGGCGCCTGCTCGCACGCGTGGATTCCCTCGTGGCGGATTTCAAGGCGAATCCGAAGAAGTACATCAGCGTGAGGATATTCTAGGGCGGCGCCCAGAACCACATTCCACGCTCGTCAGCGCCCCGCGCCTTCGGCCCCGCGTCCCACGGTCGCGTAGTAGATCGGAATTCCTGCCAGGATCACCCCAAAGATCGCCAAGGTGGGCCAGCGGCTGCTCGGGTCGATCAGCGCGTTGACAAGCAGGTACATCGCGGCGACGACGAAGAGGATCGGCGCAAACGGGTAGAACGGGGCACGAAAGGGCGGCGTATACTCGGTCTTGGGCCGGCGGCGAAAGACGAAGATCGACGCCACGCCAAGGGCGTAGAAGGGCAAAATGGCCGTGACGAACGTATCGGCGAGCTGCTCGAAGGTTCGCAGCAGCACGAAGATGATGCCGAGGACCGCGGTCAGCGCGATCGCGACGTACGGCGTTTGGTAGCGCGGGTGGACCGCCGCGATCTTGCGGAACAGCAGCCCATCCGCCGCCATGGCGAAGAAGACGCGCGGATTGGTGAGGATCGAGCCGTTGAGCGTGCCGAGCGTCGAAAGCATCACCGTCACGGCGACGAGGGTGACGCCGGCCGGCCCGACGAGTCGCAGCGCGACGTCCGCCGCGACGAGCTTGGAGTGGCGGATCTCGCCGACCGACATCGTGCCGAGATACGCGACGTTTGCCAGCAGGTAGATCACGATCACGGCAAGGGTGCCGAAGATCAGCGCGCGCGGCAGGTTGCGCGCGGGATCCTTGACCTCGCCGGAGATGAACGCGAGGTCAGCCCAGCCGTCGTAGGCCCAGAGCACGGAAACCAGCGCGAGTCCGAACGGCGCGATCGAGAAGCTGCCCGGCGGCGCGGCCGGTGTGAAGTATCCGCCGGTGCGCGGCAGTCCGATGGCGATTGCCGCGACCACGATGAACAGCAGCCCGATGAACTTGGCGAGCGTCGTGACGTTCTGAACGAGCGAACCCCAGCGCACTCCGACGTAGTTGAGCCCCGCGATGACGGCGATCGCCGCGGCCGCCACGTAGTGCACCCACCCGTCGTACGGGGGGACGGTCGGGTCGTAGCCGAGGACGCGGAGCATGTACTCGGCGAACGTAGTCGCGATGGCGCCAACGGCGGCTGCTCGGATGATGGCGAGCTCGGCCCAGCCGAACAGGAAGGCCGGGAGGCGCCCCCAGCTGCGGCGGATGAAAACGAAGATCCCACCGGTGTCGGGGTACGCAGCGGCGACCTCGGCGAGCGTGACGGCGCCACAGAGCGCCACGATGCCGCCAGCGGTCCAAACAACGAAGAGAGCGAGTGGCCCGGGCAGCCGATTGGTGACGCTGGCCGGCGTGCGGAAGATGCCCGAGCCGATGGTGATGCCGGCGACAACGGCGATGGCACTCCACAGGCCGAGTCGACGCGGCAGGGCGCCGGGCGACGCGGACTCGGCGGGGAGGGCGGTCGATTCCATCCTATATGGTACGTCCGCCGGGAAGCGCTGGCGAGCCCGGCCAAGGGGTGACGGTTCGACCGGCCGGGGCGGGGCGCCGGCAACCGCGGTAAGTATTTGTGAATTCACGTTCTATAACAGCATCGCCGGCGGACGACTTTCGGCATTCTCGAGGCCGTAAGGCACGCGGAATGCAAGCGTTTGGGCGCCGAAACTGTGCGCCACCCGGCCGATAGGTCGGGTGCGCGTGCGTATTGGCTGGCTCACCAGGCACCGCCAGGCACCTTCGTGGCGTCTATCGTCGATGGCGAGCGCGACAACGACGTCGCGCTGACCAGGCGTCTCACCGAGCTATGGGAGACGCCGAACACGTGGCTTGCGCGTCTGTCGACGGTCGACCACAAGACGTTAGGCAAGCGGTACATCTACACCGCGTTCGTGTTCTTCCTGTTCGGCGGCATCGAGGCTGTCGCGATGCGGACGCAGCTGGCGCGCCCCGACAGCCGGCTCATCAGTCCCGAGGCATTCAACGAGCTGATGACGATGCACGGCGTGACGATGATGTTTCTCTTCGTTCAGCCTGTGCTGTCAGGTTTCAGCTTCTATCTGACGCCGCTCATGGTCGGCGCGCGCGAGCTGGCGTTTCCGCGGCTCAATTCGTTCAGCTACTTCGTCTTTTTGCTCGCCGGCTGCCTGATGTACGCGAGCTTCGTGATGGGTGGTGCGCCCAACGCCGGTTGGTTCAACTACACCCCGTTGTCGAGCGCAGTCTACGACTCGGGTTTGAACATCGACTACTACACGACCGGACTGATCTTCCTCGGCATCGCGACGACGGCCGGCTCGATCAACTCGATCGTCACGATCCTCAAGCTCCGCGCGCCGGGCATGTCGATCGACCGGATGCCGCTTTTTCTCTGGAGCTCACTGACGATCTCGGTGGCGGTGATCTTCGCGATGCCGCCGCTCACCGTCGGCCTCGGGTTTCTCGAGCTCGAGCGCCAGTGGCATTTCGTGTTCTTCGACCCGTCGCGCGGCGGAAGCCCTCTGCTCTGGCAGCACCTCTTCTGGGTATTCGGGCACCCGTGGGTCTACATCGTATTCCTGCCGGCGACGGGGATGTTGTCGATGGTCATCCCGACGTTCTGCCGGCGGCCGATGATCGGCCACACCTTCGTGGCGCTCGCGACCGTCGTCACTGGCCTGGTCGGCTTCGGGGTCTGGGTGCACCACATGTTCGCCACCGGACTACCGCAGCTCTCGATCAGCTTCTTCAGCGCGGCGAGCATGACGGTCTCGATCCCGAGCGCGATCACGATCTTCGCGTGGGTGGCGACGATGTGGTACGGCCGCGTGGTGCTGGCGACGCCGATGCTGTTCGCGATCGCGTTCATCGTGCAGTTCGTGATCGGCGGCATCTCCGGCGTAATGACGGCGGCGGTGCCCTTCGATTGGCAGGTGACCGATACATACTTCGTCGTCGCCCACATCCATTACGTGCTCGCCGGCGGCACGCTGTTCGGCGTGATGGCCGCGATCTACTACTGGTATCCGAAGATGTACGGTCGGATGCTCAGCGAATCGATCGGCAAAATCAGCTTCTGGCTGATGTTCGTCGGCTTCAACGTCGGGTTCTTCCCGATGCACATCAGCGGGCTGCTCGGCATGCCACGACGCGTCTATACCTACAGCGCGTCGAGCGGCCTCGGCGCACTGAACATGCTGTCGACGGTCGGCGTCTATCTGTTCGCGGTCGGTCTGCTCGTGTCGTTTTGGAACGTCGTACGGAGCGCGCGCACGGGGGCCGAGGCTGGACGAAATCCGTGGGGCGCGGCGTCGCTGGAGTGGATGACCGAGTCTCCGCCCGAACACTTCAACTTCAAGCACATCCCGGTGGTCGAGAGCCGCGAACCATTGTGGGACGGCGGTGTGCACGACGGACCCGCCTATGACGAGAGGCGTCTCACGCCGCGCACTTCGTCGCTCGACGCCGCGCTCGAGACGCCGATCGAGCTGCCGAACGACAATCTCTGGCCGGTGGCGATGTCGCTAGTGCTGCTGATCGCGTTCATCGCGGTGCTGGCGCGGTCCTGGATCTGGGCGGTCGTCGGCGCGGCAGCGACTTTGCTCATGCTCGCGCGGTGGATGTGGCCGAGGCCGAACTTCGTGTTGGAGACGGAAGCGTGACGGCAATCGAGCTGCGGAACGAACATCTCCTGCCTCCGGCGCGCCGGCCGCACAACGAGGTCGGCTGGTGGGGGATGGTGCTTTTTTTGTTCAACGAGGCGGCGCTCTTCGCATCGTTGATCGCCAGCTACCTGTACCTAGGCCTTCGCTCGACGTCCTGGCCACCCGCAGGCATCGCCAAGCCGGAGCTGCGGCTGCCGCTCGTGATGACGGCAGCGCTGCTTTCCAGCAGCGTCGTGCTGGTGTTCGCCGAGAAGGCGTTCGAGCGCGGCGCGCGCGTCGCCTACCGGATTCGAACGCTCGTCACGGTAGCGTTGGGCATCACGTTTCTACTCATTCAAGTACGAGAATACGTCAGCGCGTTGAAGCAAGGCGGGCCGACGATTCACGCGTACGAATCGCTCTTTTTCACCATCACCGGGCTGCATGGGGCGCATGTGGCGGTGGGATTGCTTCTGCTGGTCTGGGCGTTGGCCCGCGAGTGGTCCGGCACGACCACGCCGCGCCACCCGCTGGCGATCAAGAACACGTCGCTCTACTGGCATTTCGTCGACGGCGTTTGGCTCGTGATTCTGACGGCGCTGTACCTGTCGCCCCGCTGGTATTGACTGCATGACGACGCACTCGGAGCAGCTCGCGCGGTTACCGGTTGGCGGTCGGCGCCTGTGGGCCGGACTGCTGACCGCGCCGGCCGCGTGGCTCGTCGCGGAGTTCGTTGGTTACTACATGGCGTCGCGGAGCTGCGAGCCCGGCAGCCCCGGGCTTCCGCTCCGGGGCTTCGCCGCGCCGCGCGTCGCGCAACTCGTGCTCGTGCTGCTTATGCTCGCCGGCGCTTTCATTGGCTTCGGCTGCGCGGTGGCGAGTTGGCGTGCCCTTGGCACTGCACGTGATCCGCGCACGGGGCGAGAGCGGGGGGATCGCGACGCGTCTCCGGAGTTCGGTCGCGCGCGTTTCATGGCGTTGGCCGGCGTATTGGTGAGCGTGCTCTTCGCCGGCGGTGTGGCCCTGTTCGGCGTCTCGGCGGTCCTGGTGAACGCATGCAGCCAGGCGAGGTGATACAGCTGATGTTCGGTCCGACCGCCGCGCTCCCGCTCAGTCCTTGGCTGCGCCTCATCGAAGACTGGCGGCCTGACGCTGGCCCGACGGTCGCGATGGCGCTTCTCCTGGCCGCGTACGGCACCGGGGTTCGCCGAGCATGGCGACACGCGGGCGCAGGCCGCGGCATACGGCGAGCGCAGGTCGCCTGGTTCGCCGCAGCGGTCGCGGTGCTCGTCATCGCACTCGTGTCGCCGCTCGACACGATGGGCGAACAGCTCTTCGCCGCGCACATGACGCAGCACATGCTGTTGGCGGTGATCGTGCCGCCGCTGCTCGTGTGTGGCGCGCCGGAGCTCGCTTTTTTGTGGATGCTCCCTGGCGGCCCGCGACGCCGCTTGATGTGCGCACTGCGACAGTGGACGCCTGTACGTCGTTCATGGCTCGCAATCACAGCACCGGCCATCGCTTGGCTCATTCACGCGGCGGCGATCTGGTCGTGGCACGCGCCCAGACTATACGAACTAGCGCTGCGAAGCGACGTGGCGCATGCGGCGGAGCATCTGTCGTTCGTTGGCACCGGCGTGCTCCTCTGGTGGGCGATCGTACATCCGCGCGGACAGCGACGCACGGCGTATGCGGTCGGCATTCTCACGCTGTTCGCGACGGCGGCGCAGATGGGGATTCTCGGAGCCTTACTCACGCTCTCACACCGCGCTTGGTATCCGGCGCAGTCGGCCGGCGCGGCGGCCTGGGGATTCACGTCGCTCGAAGACCAGCAACTCGCCGGGCTGATCATGTGGGTACCGGGCGGCTTGCTGTACGTCGCGGCGATGAGCGTCCTCTTCTTGGCCTGGGTCGAGGGGCCAGCGACCGCGCGGCGACGCGCGGCTCGGGTACTGATGGCGGCCGGCGTCGCGGCGACGGGCGCGTGCCGCGGAAGCCGGCCGTCCGTCGTTCCCGGGGGAGACGTGCAACGCGGCAAGACGGCGATCTCCGCCGTCGGGTGCGGCGCCTGCCATACGATCGACGGAATCGCCGGCGCGCAGGGCGAGGTCGGGCCACCGCTCTCCGGCGTGGCGCGACGCTCGATCATCGCCGGCGAACTGGCGAACACGCCCGAAAACATGGTGCGCTGGATCCGGGACCCGCAGTCGGTCGAGCCGAACACGGCAATGCCAAACCTGGATATTAGCGAACAGTCGGCGCGGGACATCGCGGCCTATCTCTACAGCCGGCAGTGACGACGCGTCGCCGGTTCCTGCGTTGCTGCGCAGCATCCGCAGGATCGTTGCTCTCCGGCTGCGATGCACCGATGAGCATGTTCTCGGATGCGAGCGACGCCGCCGCCAGTGTGTCGCGGATCGGCTGGCTACTGATCGTGCTCTCGGCGATCGTATTCGTCGTGGTGATGGCGCTGATGGTCGCCGGCGTGCTGCGCAATCGCGACCGCAGCGCCAGCTCGGTCGACCTCGAGGATAAGGGCGTCGGGTGGCTCGTTTGGGGCGGAGCTGTATTTCCCGGCGTCATCCTGGTCGGGATCTTCGTCGTCTCGATGACGGCGATGGGCCGCTTTCCCGCGCGCAATCCGGTGGTGACGATCCATGTGGTTGGCCATCAGTGGTGGTGGGAAGCGGACTACGAGTTTCCCGATCGCAACGTGCGCTTTCGTACGGCGAACGAGATCCACATTCCCGTCGGCCGGCCGACGCGGCTGCTGCTCACGAGCGCCGACGTGATCCATAGCTTCTGGGTGCCTCGGCTTCAGGGGAAGCTCGACCTGATTCCGGGCGACACGAACGACCTCCGCCTCGTCGCCAAACGGGCTGGCCGGTTCACGGGCGCGTGCGCCGAGTTTTGCGGGGCGCAGCACGCGAACATGGGAATCATCGTCGTGGCCGAGGACTCGACGACGTTCGCGCAGTGGGTCGCGGCGCAGCTGGCGCCTGGAGCAGAGCCGACCGACTCGGTCACGGCCCTGGGCCAGCGTTTGTTCATCGGGGGACCGTGCGCGCTTTGCCACACGGTGCGGGGCACGCCGGCTGAAGCGCAGGTGGCCCCGGACCTCACGCACATCGGCAGCCGGTCAACGATCGCGGCCGGAACTTTGCCAAATACACTCGGCAATCTCGAGGGCTGGATCGTCAACGCGCAGTCGCTCAAGCCGGGGGTAAAGATGCCGACGATCACTGCATATTCGGGACACGAACTGCGTGCGCTAGCGATGTACGTCGCCAGCCTCAAGTGAGCGCTGCGGGACTGATCGCGCGGGTGGGAGGCTACTGACGCCCTCCACAGGGCGGAGCGTGGCCAGTAACTTTCACGTCGTCTCTCCCACCATCGACGCCTCGTGATGTCTTTTTCGTTCGCCGACGCGATCTTTTGGATCGCGGCCGCCTGCTGCGCTGTCGCGCAGGTCGCGATTCTGCATTCTGTGATCGTCTCGCCCACTCGGATGCCCGAAGCCGGTGAAGCGACGATCGCGCGGCGCGCCGGCGAGATCGCCTGGGCGGCGATCCCGGGTATCGCGCTCGGGCTGGTCATGGTCTGGACCTGGCATACGATGCACGGGGCGCCAAGCCCGGGTGTCGGCGCGGTGCCGGGTGCTCGATGAAAGCCACGCGTCGGTTGGCGATCGCGGCGTTGATCGTGGCTTGCCTGCACCTCGTGTTCGGCGCGATCGTACGGATCTCGGGCTCGGGGATGGGCTGCGGCGACAACTGGCCCAAATGTTACGGCTACTGGTTCCCGCCATTCAACCGCCCCGATCTGATCGTCGAGGTGAGCCATCGATATCTCGCGTCGATCCTCGTGATCACGGTGCTCTCGCTAACATTCGTCGCGTTCCGGCATCGCGACGAGCCCGGGGTCGGTGGCCGCGGCGGGCCGCTACGCACGGCGCTGGGGGCCGTCGGCGCTGTGTTCACCGCAGCCATTTTAGGCGGCGTCACGGTGAAGATGGAGAATGCGCCGTGGGCGACGGTCGCGCACTGGCTGGTCGCGATGACGCTGCTGGCGCTCGTGGCGACGACGGCTATCCGTGCGGGCACGCTGGGTGGTCTTGCCTCGTCGATGCAGCGCGGCACGGCGCGCGCGGCTCGCTCAGGACGTGCTGCGGCCGGCCTCGCGATCGCCGCTGTGGCGCTCGGCGGCATGACCGCCAAGTTCCCCGGCGCATCAGTGGGCTGCACCACGGTGCCGACGTGCGGACGCAATCCGGCGGTGGACCCCAGCGGCGTCTACATCCAGATGACGCACCGGGCGATCGCCGTGCTGCTCCTGCTGCACCTGATCGGCGTAGTGATGATGCTGCGAAAGCGCCGCGACGAGGAAGCGCCGATCGTGAGGCGCGCGGCGTACGTTGCGCTCGGCATGGTCGTGCTGCAGCTCGTCGTGGCGTCGTCGATGATTCTGTTGCATCTGCCGCCGGTGCTACGGTCGCTGCACGAAGCAACAGGGGTGGGCATCTGGCTCGCCTGCTACACGCTGGCGTATCTGGCGCACCGGGTCGCGCGCGGGCATACGATCGCCGAGCCAGTGGTCGCGGCGACCGGGTACGCCGCGGACGGCGGTTCGGTCGTGTCGCGGGTCGCGCCGCGGAGCGCGGACCTATGACCGACCTCGGCGTCGTCGAATCGCGCACGCGGTCGTTCGCGCGCGATTTGCTCGCGCTCACCAAGCCGCGGATCATCTCGCTGCTACTCGTGACGACGATCGCGCCGATGTTCGTTGCAGGGCGGCCGGCCTGGACGCTGGTGCTCGCGGTGTTCGTCGGCGGATATCTGATGGCGGGCGGCGCGAACGCGGTGAACATGTACATCGACCGGGACATCGACGACCGGATGTCGCGGACGCGGCTGCGGCCGATCCCGAGCGGACGGATGCAGCCGCGCGAGGTGCTGGCGTTTGGCGTGCTGTTGTCGACGGCGGCGGTGTGGCTATTCGCGGCGGCGGCGAACGTGCTCACCGCGGCGCTGGCGTTGGCCGGTTTCTATTTTTACGTATTCGTCTATACTCGTTGGCTCAAGCGGTCGACGCCGCAGAACATCGTGATCGGCGGCGCGGCGGGAGCGTTTCCGCCGCTCGTCGGCTGGGCGGCGGTGACGGGGCGCGTCGACCTGCTCGCGGTCTTCCTATTTCTGATTGTGTTCTACTGGACGCCGCCGCACTTCTGGGCGCTGGCGCTGCTCAAGCAGAAGGACTACGACCGCGCAGGCGTGCCAATGGCGCCGCTGGTTTGGGGCGAGCGTGAGACGAAGCGGCAGATGCTCTGGTATACGCTCGTGCTCATTCCGCTCACGCTGCTTCCCGTCGCTTTCGGCGCGTTGGGGGTGGTGTATCTCGCGTCCGCGGCAGTGCTCGGTGCGCTCTTTCTGCGCGACGTGGTGCGCGTGATGCGCGCTGCGGTGTGGACGAAGCCGGCGTGGCGGCTCTACAAGTTCTCGCTGTTATATCTGGCGCTGTTGTTCGCGGCGATGGTGGTGGACCGGGTGGTCGCACCGCTGTCGATCGTGGCGACGAGGTGAGGAGCGGGCACGAGCTCGCCACGAGCCGACACAGTTACCGCCGGCGTCAGTGCGCCGCAGCCCGATCGATCGTCAACGCCAACTTGGCGGTCCCGTTCGCGGCAATCTCGACACGCTGCGCCAGCGGCTTTCCCATCCCCGGCCGCCAGACCATCACGTCGTACGTCCCCGGTGTAATCGAATCGATCTTGAACGACCCGTCATTGCCCGTGACATCGAAGTACGGATGATCGAGCACTACGATGTATGCGCGCATCCACGGGTGATTCGCGCACTGTACTTCGACCACGCCCGGCTCCTTCGCCAGACGCTCGCTCGCCACGACTTGGCCTGTGTTGAAGAAGGGCATCACGGTGAGCGTGTCGTTCTGGCCGACGTGCGTGAACACGAGGCGGTGCAGCGCCTTGTCGTCATTGAAGACGTTGACCGTGGTGCCAACGACCACCGCCTGCGTCTGCGGACCGAGCATGCAATCGTCGCTCGACAGCTCGGTGCGCTTATCGATCGGCAACGGCTTGCCGCTCTTCGGGTCGGCAATCCAGACGACCGTGTTGGCGAAGCTCGACGTGTCGATCGCGCTCGACGCCGCGCCGCGCATGCCGCACGCGGCCCGCGCTTTGGCCATGGTCATCGTATCGCTCGCGCTCCGGCCGGCGAGCTTGACGAAGCCGGCGAGCGTGCCGTTCGCCGAGACGGGACGCACGGTATACCCGCCGCCGCCTAAGTCGATCGTGCCGCCTGCCGAGTCCTCCGTTTTTGCGACGGCGCGCGATGTCGAGCCGCCGCTCGTGCGCGACGAATCGCCGTTGGCGCAGGACGCTCCCGCGCCAATCGTGCCGGCGGCGATAGCGAGCAGAGCCGCGAAGGCGCGCGATGCGGTGGGTACGATCACGGTTCTCGAATGCTGGTGAGCGCGGCGAACGAGGTGCCGCCTCCATCAAATTGGCAAACGACGCGCCAGGCGCCGCTGCCCGCGGTGGCCGATCGGGCGAAGATCCGACGAAGATCCGACGAAGCTCAGACGACGATCAGGTCCCGCTGATAGTCTCGGGGCGTCACCACTGCCCTTCCGGGCACAAGATAGACGTTGACCTCGGTCCGCATGCCGATCCGGTCGGGAATGTAGACGCCGGGCTCAATCGAAAAGGCGATGCCGGGCACGAGCTGCCGCACGTCGCGTGTCTCGAGGTTGTCGAGGTGGGGCCCGGAACCGTGCAGGTCGCGTGGGTCGATCGAGTGACCGGTGCGGTGCGTGAAGTACTGGCCGTAGCCGCGCGCCGTGATCACCCTGCGTGCCGCGTCGTCGACTTCCGCGCCGCGGAGCGCCTCCCCCGCCGACACGCGCTCGGTCACGAGCGCGATCGCGGCGTCGCGCGCGTCGCGCACGGCATTCCAGATTTTCGATGCCTCCTCCGACATCGGGCCGATCGACGCCATCCAGGTCTGGTCGGCGTACACGCCACCCAACTCCTTCGCCCACAAGTCGATGAGCACGATCTCGCCCTCCCGGATCGGACGCGGAGCGTCGGGCGACGGCTCGTAATGCGGGTTCGCCGCGTTGGCCCCCGCGGACACGTTCGGTCCATGGTCGGTCGAGAGGCCGGCACGCTCGAACTGCGCGAGGATCCACTGCATCAGTTCGTGCTCGGCGATTGGTCCGCCGTCGGCGCCGCGGGCGCGGCGGCCGGCGAGGGCGAAGGCGTCGCGCGCGATCAGCGCGATCGCCTCGGCGGCGCGCAGATGCGACGCGACGTGCGCCTCGGTCCAGCCGGCGTAGAAGCGCGTCACCAGCTCGTCCGACGACACGACCGTTGCGCCGACACCGCGCACCATCTCGAGCACGCCGGCGGGAATGCGGTCGAGGTACGGCACCGCGTCGCCCGCCGAGTACTCCATCGCGACACGCTTGCCACCGACGTGTTTGGCAAGTGTCGACTCGAGCCTCTGCCAGCTCGAGTAGACCTCGTTGTGCCAGGCGGACGGCCACTCGCGCCACGGGCCCTGCTCGATGATGTGTGAGATCGCCACCGGCGCGCCGCGGGCAGGTACGAAGGCGAAGGCGCGGCGGGTCGTCATTCCGTCGAGCCGCATCATACCGGCCGCAATCGGATTGAGCCCGCGAAAGTCGTAGAGCAGCCAGCCGTCGGCGCCGATGTCGGCGAGCGCGCGTTGTACCGCGGGCAGTGTTTCGGGGGTCAGCATACGTGCGGTCAGTCCAGGCCGGCCAGCCGGTCGAAAGAGCGCCAGTCGGCGCGCCACTCGCACGTGCCTTCGCCGCGGCCGGTGCAGCGAACGTGCTCAACGGCGCCGATGCTCCCGATGAGCCGGAGCAACAGCTCGCGCAACGACGCCTCGTAGTAGGTGCAGCCGATGCTTCCTGGCGCGACGCCGATCGTGATCGATCGCGGCACATCGAGCAGCAGAAAATTCCCGACGCGGCGGACGTTGCCGGCGAGGTACCGTGTGGAGATCTTCTTCGCGTGCCGATACGCCAGCGGACGCGCCATAGCCGACGGGAGGAGCCGCATCATGCGCCGCGTGACCGGCGAGATGGTCGCGTACGACTGCCTGGCCATGTATCGCCCCGCGGCGCGAAACACCGCTTCGGCGTCTGGCCGGCGGCCGATCAGCTTGGCGAGCGCGATTGCCTCATCGTGCGACGAACGATGTCGTTTGCGAACCGCTTCAGTATGACGCTTGATCTGCGCATAAATGGTGTCGCTCAACCCCAAGCGTTTGTTGCGCAGCTCGTCCACGTACTCGGCGTCGAATTGATCGCTCGGCGTGTCGACGTTGCGAACCGCCTCGAGGAGGCTGAGGGGAAGGAGCGAGTCTACGGTGGCGAGCATGTGCGTCGGAGGCGTCGGCGGCTGGCAGAGTGCGAAGCTAGCCGCGCACGCCAACGCCTTCAAGGCGCGTCGAGATGATTTCGCGCGCGCTGTTCGGCGCGGCGCTCGCTCTCGCGATCGCGCTCGTGGCCAATCGCGCGGGCGCATTGTCGGCTGGCGGCGCCGCAGCGGCGGCGGTCGTCGGAACGATCGCGGTGACCGCGGGCTGGGACTGGGGCGCGCTGCTCATCGCCTACTTCGCCGCGTCGACCGCGCTCTCGCGACTGGGTCGCGCCGAAAAGGAGCACCGCACGGCAGCAATCATCGCGAAGGGCGGCGCGCGCGATGCCGCTCAGGTGGCAGCGAACGGCCTCGTGTTCGCACTAAGTGCGGTCGCCTTCATTGCCTGGCGCGACGGGCGCTGGTTCGCACTCGGCGCCGGCTCTCTCGCCGCGTCGGCGGCCGACAGTTGGGCGACCGAGCTCGGGACGCTCTACGGCGGAGTGCCGCGCTCGCTGGCGAGCTGGCGTGCCGTGCCGACGGGAACTTCGGGGGGCATATCGGCGATTGGCAGTCTGGCCGCATGCGCCGGTGCAGGGTTCGTGGTGCTCGTGGCCTCCTTGCTCGGGGCGCGCGCGATGGCCGGCGCGCTCGCCGCCGGCGGACTCGCCGGCGTACTCGTCGACTCGCTGCTGGGTGCCACAGTGCAGCGCCGGCGCTGGTGCCCGGCTTGCGAGCGTCAAACAGAGCGAACGACACACGACTGTGGTACACCGACGGCGCCGCGAGGCGGCCTGGCCTGGCTCGACAACGACATGGTGAATCTTCTCAGCAATGCGGCGGGCGGATTGGTGGCGCTCGCACTGGCGCGGTAGACTTGGGTGTGATGAGCACGCGCGTGATCGTGGTTGGCGGCGGCCCGGCGGGCGCATCGGTCGCGTTCGCGCTGGCTAAGCGCGGCGTCGACGTGCTCGTCGTCGACCGTGCGCGCTTTCCGCGCCCCAAGCCGTGCGCGGAATACCTGAGTCCCGAGGCGTCGCGGATCCTCGCCGACATGGGTGCGCTCAAGGCCATCGAGGCAACGGGCGCCGCGGCACTCGCCGGCATTCGGGTGCGAGCGCCGAACGGCGCGACGATCGCCGGCGATTTCATTGCCGCGCACGGGTTCCGCGGCTTCCGCGACCGAGGCCTCTCCGTTCGGCGCGAAGTGCTCGACGCAATTCTCCTGAACCGGGCACGCGACGCCGGCGCGCACGTGGTCGAAGCCGTGCGCGTGACAGATGTGATCCGCGAGGGCGGGCGAACGGTCGGCGTGCGCACGCTCGTCGGGGAGGCGTCGGGCGAGCTCCGTGCGCCGATCGTCGTCGCAGCGGACGGGCTCCGTTCGGTGGTCGCGCGACGGCTCGGACTCGCGCGCACGCAGCGGTGGCCGCGCCGGCTCGCGCTCGTCACCCATTACCGCGACGTGCGCGGGGTTGGCGAGCATGGTGAGATGCACGTCGAGCGCGACGGCTACGTCGGCATTGCCGATGTCGGCAACGGGCTCACGACGGTGGCGCTCGTCGTACCGGCGTCGCGTTCGCGCGAGCTCTCGGGCGATCGTGCGGCATTCGTCGACGGATGGCTGCGCTCGCGCCACCACCTCGCGCCGCGCTTCGCGGGCGCGACACGCATTTCGCCCGTGGTCGCCACCGGACCGTTCGCGTCGCACGCGCGTCGCGCGTGGGCGCCGGGCGCGGCGCTCGTCGGCGATGCCGCAGATTTCTTCGACCCGTTCACCGGCGAAGGCATCTACTCCGCCATGCGCGGCGGCGAACTGCTCGCCGAACACGTAGTTCGGGCGCTCGACGAGAAGGACCCGCGCGACGTCGACCGATGCCTGGCCGCGTACGACGCGGCGCGCCGGCGCGAGTTCGGCGGAAAATGGTTCGTCGAGCGTGTGATCGGCGCCGTAGTAGGCGCCGCGCCGCTGATCAACCGCGCGGCGACGCGCCTGGCGCGCCGGAAGGACCTCGCCGATCTCCTGGTCGGCGTGACCGGCGATTTCGTCCCAGCGCGCGAAATCATGACATGGGGCTATGTTTGGAGCGTCTTTGGCTGGACGCCATGATCGACTCTGAGACTTTCCGCAGCGTACTTGGCCGGTTCGCCACGGGAATCACGATCGTCACGTCTCGCGACGAACAGGGGCGCGATTACGGCATGACGGTGAGCGCCTTTGCGTCGCTCAGCCTATCGCCGCCGCTCGTGCTCTGGTGCGTCGATCACGCGGCGTCGATGCATTCGCTGCTGCTCGAGCATCCCGCGGTGGGCATCAACATTCTCTCGTCGGACCAAGAAGCGTATTCGCGCCGATTCGCGGACACCACGGCGAAAGGATTCGACGGCATCGCGTACACCCGCGGCGAGGACGGCGTGGTGTTGCTCGATGCGGCGCTCGCGCATATGGAGTGTCGCGTCGTTCAGCATCACGACGTGGGCGACCACACGGTGGTGATCGCCGAGGTGGACCGTGGGCGGCCGATGGACGGGCGGCCGCTGCTCTACTATCGCGGCGGTTACGCGCGGCTCGAGCGATGAGCAGCTGGTCGAGCGCGCTCACGCCACGCCGACGGCGCGGCGTGGAGCTACTCGATGATCCGCAGGTCGAACCCGAGGTACGCCGGCGCTCGCTAACCGATGTCACCCGCTCGAACCGTTGGCTTGGTGGACTGCGCGCGGGGAGCGCGGCTCTGCGCGAGGCGTTGCGTGATGTCATTGGAGGCTCCTCCCCCGCGGCGCCCAAACGCCTCATGCTGCTCGACGTCGGTACCGGCCTCGCCGACATGCCGCTGCGAGCCCGCGCCGTGGCCCGCGGCCTCGGTGTCGAACTGGCGACGATCGGCGCCGACGAGGCGAGCTCGCTCTTCCTGGGAGCGAGCCACGCGCTCGACGCCGCCGTGTGCGCGGACGCGTTGGCGCTTCCCTTCGCGGATGGCGCGGTGGACATCGTGACCTGCTCTCAGCTGCTGCACCATTTCGCGGACGGGGACGCCGAACGTTTGGTCGCCGAGCTAAGTCGCGTGGCGGCACGCGCCGTGGTGGTGAGCGATCTGCGTCGAAGCTGGGTCGCCGCCGCCGGCTTCTGGCTGGTCTCGTTTCCGATGCGGTTTCATGCGGTCACGCGGCACGACGGCGTCGTGTCGGTGCTCCGCGGCTTCACCGTCGCCGAGCTCCAACGAATCGTGCGCGCGGGCGCCGGTGTCTCACCAGTGGTGACGCGCCGCCTCGGCTATCGACTGACCGCGCGGTGGACGCCGCGCCGTGTCGCGTGAGCAACCCGATCGAGCTCGGGCCGATGCCAACCGACCGGACGATGACGACGGTTGACGAGCTGAGCGTACACGCGCCGCTCGCGCACATCTTCGCCCTGGCGGTGGACGTGGAGCGCTGGCCCGAGCATCTCTCACACTATCGATATGTCAGATTTCTAGAGAAACGCAACGACGGCGGCGGCGTAGTCGAAATGTCGGCCAACCGGCAGTTTGGGCCGGTCGATTGGCCGACCTTTTGGGTGTCGCTGATGACGGTGCGATCGCCGCATGGGGCAACAGGTGCCGGCGAGCGATTCATACCGGCGATCCGATTCCGGCACATTCGCGGCGTGACGGCCGGTATGGAGGTCGAATGGAGCTTTGCGGACTCTGCCGGCGGCACGCTCGTTCGAATCGTTCACGTTTGGAACGGCCCGCGGTGGCCGCTGATTGGTGACATAGCCGCACGCGGGGTCATCGGTCCCGTGTTCGTGCATGGAATCGCGTCGCGCACCCTTGCCGGACTGGCGCGCGCGGCCGAACGTTCGAACACAACCGCATCACCAGACGAGGTATCGAGTGAATGAACGGCGGCGGGTGGCGATCACGGGCATCGGCGCCCTCACGCCGGTCGGCATCACGCGCGACGGCCTCTGGGAGGGGTTGAAGAGCCAACGCTCGGCGGTTCGGCCGGTGACTCGGTTCGACGCGTCGATCTACCGCAGCCAGATCGCGGCGGAGATCGATTTTCACGGTTCGGACTTCCTCGAGGAACGGCGGCTCAAGCGGCTCGATCGGTACGGGCAGTTCACGGTGGCCTGCGCGCGGCTGGCGATCGCCGACGCGGAGCTGGACCTGACGCGCGAGGACCGCGAGCGGGTCGGCTCGACGATGGGGAGCGCGCTTGGCGGCGTCGGCTACGCCGAAGAGCAGTTCGGCGTGTTCCTGCGCGAGGGTATTCGCAGCGTGTCGGCGACGCTGGCCACGAATGTGTTCGGCGGCGCGGCGAGCTGCAACGTCGCGATCGAGTTCGGGGTGCAGGGGCCGAACAGCACCAACGCCATGAGCTGCGCCTCGGGCACGATGGCGATCGGCGAGGGCTTTCGGCTGATCCGCGACAACTATGCCGACGTCATGATCAGCGGCGGCGTCGAGGCGCCGCTCAACCAGCTCTGCTTCGGGGCGTTCGCGATCATCCGGGCGATGTCGACGCGCAACGACGACCCGGCCCGCGCGTCGCGGCCGTTCGACCGCGAGCGCGACGGCTTCGTGATGGGCGAGGCCGCATCGATCGTCGTGCTCGAGGAGTACGGCCGGGCGAAGGCGCGCGGCGCGCACATCTACGGCGAGGTCGTCGGATATGCGTTCTGTAATGACGCACATCATATGACAGCGCCCCGCCCCGACGGTTCGCAGGCGGCGCGCGCGATGCGCGGCGCGCTCGCCGACGGGCATGTCGAGCCCACCGACATCGCGTACGTCAACGCGCATGGGTCGAGCACACCGCTCAACGATCCCACCGAGACGCGCGCCATTCGCTTGGTGTTCGGCGACCACTCGGCCAAGCTGCAAGTGAGCAGCACGAAGGCCTACTACGGCCATGCCCTCGGCGCCTCGGGCGCGATCGAGACGGCCATCTGCGCGCTCTCGCTGGAGCGCGGCTGGCTGCCGCCGACGCTCAATCTGGACGATCCGGACGACGGCTGCGACCTCGACTACATCCCCCGCGAGGGGAGGCCGGCGCAGGTCGAATACGCCCTCAACAACTCGTTCGGCTTCGGCGGGATCAACGCAGCGCTGGTGTTGAAGCGGGCGGATTGATGTAGTTTAGTCGGCGCGAACCGGCCGCGTCTCCACGGAATGCGGCGGGCGCGACGTCGACCTCCTCCTTCCACTCCCGACTCTCATGAAAGACGCTTGGCGCCATTTCGCTGCCGAATTCATCGGCACGTTCGCGCTGGTGTTCATCGGCGGCGGCGCGATCATCACCAGTCCCATGCTCCAGGTGCAGGCCGCGGTCGTGAACATCGCGCTCGCGCACGGCCTCATCCTCGCCATCATGGTCACGGCGACGATGCGCATCTCGGGACACTTGAACCCGGCCGTCACCGCGGGATTCCTCGTCACGCGGCGCATCGACCCGATGATGGCCGTGGTGTACTGGATCGCCCAGCTGACGGGCGCGATCATCGCCGCGTATTCGCTCAAGGCTCTCTATCCCGCGAACATCGTGGACGTCACGCGACTCGGCGGCCAGTCGATCTCGGCCGACATCAACATGATCCAAGCGATCTCACTCGAGGCGATCGCGACCTTCTTTCTCGTATTCGTTGTCTTTGGCACGGCGGTGGACCCACGTGGTCCCAAAGTCGGCGGCTTCGCGATCGGCCTCACGGTCACGGCGGGCATCCTCGGCATCGGCCCACTGACCGGCGGCTCGATGAACCCGGCGCGGTCGTTCGGACCGGCGCTGGTCACGCACATCTTCGAGGGCCAGACCGCGTACTGGATTGGCCCGCTGCTCGGCGGCATCGTCGCGGCGCTATTGTACGACCGCCTGTTTCTGTCCCGTGAGCCGGAGCCCGTGGACCACGGAGCGATTCGCCCGGTCGCCTGACGGCGGGCCGCCGATACCTTACCGAGGATGACCGGGCCTCCCCCGCAACCGCCGATTCCGTCGCTGTCGAACGCTCGCGAGCGCAAGATCGACGAGCTCTCGCGGCATTTCGCGAATGACGACCTCACACTCGAGGATCTCGAGGGGCGGATCGAGCGCGTGTACAAGGCGGCAAGCGTCGCCGAACTCGACGCGATCACCGCCGATCTGGCGCCGGCGCCGGCGCCCGCCGCCGCGCCCGCGCCACGTTCGCGGCGCGACCGACTCGTCGCCGCGTCGGCGGCGCCGTCATCGATCGAGCTCGGTTACGAGGTCGAACGGTCGCGCATGCTCTCGATCATGAGCTCGACGCGCCGCGTCGGCCGGTGGGTGGCGCCGCGCGAGCTCGACGTGCTCGCCGTCATGTCCGACACGAAGATCGATCTTACGAACGCGGTGTTGCCGATCGGCGGCGTCGTCGACATCCGCGTGAGCGCGGTGATGGCGTCGATGCAGTTGTTCGTCCCGGCGGGAATGCGGGTGGTCAACCAGCTCCACTCGGTGATGTCGGATGTGCGGAGCGACGCCGACGAGGTGGGCATTCCTGGCACGGCATCGTCGATGCCGGTGATCCGGCTTCGCGGCATCGTGTTCATGGGGAACTTCCGTGTGCGGATGCGGCGGCGTGAGGATCCGAACTATGA
>JBIOHX010000005.1:0-33880 GCA_044449465.1 Gemmatimonadales bacterium
CCGAGCGAGCGCGACGCGAGAATGCCGAGGGCGAGCAGAAGCAGCAGGAGCGCCGTCAATCGGTGATGTGATCTCATCGTTCTCTCCGACGCCATCAACGCGTGGGGCCGTGCCGCCGCTCAGGCCGGCGACGCGCGCCGCCCCGTGATCTCGTCCGCGTGGATGCGAAACAGCGCGCGCCGGTGGGGCGCGCTGTCCTCGTCGGTCAACACCGTTGGATCGGCCGACCGCAGCCGCTCGAGCGCGGCCTCGTATTCCATCCGACCGTGGCCTGCGCCGGCCGGATCGAGAAAATAGATCGTGCCGCGCACCACGACGCTCTTCCACTCATTCCGACTCGTTATCTCGTCGACCTCGAACGCCACCCATGGGTGGTGGTGCACGGTCGTCAACTTCGTGCCGGGCGACGTGCGCGCATAGACCCAGAGGTCGTCGTACACGTACGAGATCGGCTCCATGTCGACGCGGTCGTGAAAGGTGAAGGCGAGGCGACCAACGTGATTCCGTCGGAGAAGCTCGATCGCTTCGGCCTGCGACAGATCGGCGAACGTCGGACGTACGTCGTTGGTCATTGTCTCTCCGATTCGGGTGTCCGCCCCGACTCTTCGGGCAGATTGAAGGCGAACACGCTTCCACGTCCCGCGACGCTCTCGACACCGAGCCGGCCGCCGTGCGCTTCGACAATCCCCTTTGCGATCGAGAGGCCAAGCCCCGAGCCGCGCGCGCGCGCGCCGTTCGAAGACTGCCAGTAGCGGTCGAAGATGCGCGCCTGCCGCTCTGGCGCGATGCCGGGCCCGGTGTCCGATACGCTGAACACTACACCGCCGCGCTGCGCGTCGGCGCCGATCGTCACCCGACCGCCCTCCGGGGTGAACTTGATCGCGTTTCGAACCAGATTGCCGAGTACCTGCACGATCCGCGCGCCGTCAGCGGCGACGATCGGCAGATTTGTCGCCAGACGCGCCTCGAGGGTGATGCCTTGTTCCCGCGCTTCCACATCGAACATGTGCAGCGCCTGAAGCGCGAGCTGTGCCGCCTCGTGTGGCGCGACCTCGAGCGAGAGCTTGCCTCGCTCGATGTTCGCCACGTCGAGCAGATCGGCGATGAGGCGGTTGACCCACGTCGTCGACTCCTCGATCGTCGCGAGCAACGCGGCGCGCGCCGGCTCGTCGGACGGCGGATTTTCGCGGAGCACCCGCGCGCACATCGAGATCGCGCTGATCGGATTGCGGAGGTCGTGCGAAACGACGCCGAGCACTTCATCGCGCGCGCGGTTAGCATCGCGCGCCGCCTCGTACAGGCGGGCGTTCGACAGCGCCGCCGCAGCGACGGTGGCGAACTTGTCGGCGAGCGCGCACCGCGCCGGGTCGAAGCCGACGTTCGAGGCCGCGCGGATCAGCGTCAGCGCGCCGAGCGTCTCACCTCCAGCACGGAGCGGAAGGATGAGAAGGGCATTCGGATTGATCTGGCGCCAGAACGGAAGGGCCGGCGCATCCGAGCTCGACTCGAGCCAATCGTCGCTCACTTCGTTGAGCAGCTCGCGCTGACCGCGGCGGACCACGTCAACGATCGGGGAGGGCGAGTCGGTCGTGAGCGCGTGCGCCCCGAGACCGGCCAACCCGGCGATGAGCGCCGTGTTACTGCCTGGGGTGCGGCGGCTCGCAATGCGGCGAAAGGTCCCCCCGTCCTCGGCGAGGTCGAGGAGACAAGCGTCTGCTAATCGTGGAATCGGAAGATCGGCGATCGCGCCCATCGTCGCGTCCACGTCCAGGGTCTGTGCGAGCTCGCTCGACGTATCGGCGAGGAATCGATCGTCCTCCTCGACGCGGCGCTGGCGGGTGATGTCGCGCAGCACGACGGTGAAAAGGATGCCGTCGGGCGCGATGAGCTTGGAGATTGACGCCTCGGCGGGAAATTCGGTGCCATCGGCGCGCAAACCGAAGATCTCGCGTCGCTCGCCCATCCGACGCGCTGTGGCCGGAGACTGCGCGAAGTGCTCCATGTGGTTCAGGTGCGCCTCGCGAAAGCGCGGCGGCAGCAGGATCGCGAGGTGCCGTCCAATCGCGTCCTCGGCGCTGTAACCGAAGATCTCTTCGGCGCCGCGGTTGAAGTGGATGATCCGCTGCGTGTGATCGACGGTGATGATGGCCTCCGCCGCGATGGCGAGGATGCCTGAGTACTTCGCCTCCGACGCCCGCAACGCTTCTTCGGCGCGGCCGTGGGCGAGGAGCCGCGAGCGCGTGTACAGCTGCTGGGCAGCGAGCAGGACGATCGCCATCCCGGCGATCAGCCATGCGATGACCACCTCATGCCTCCGAGAGGATACCCAGCTTCAACGCGAGCTGAACGTAGTCCGACCGGTGCGTCAATCCGAGCTTCTCCTGGATGCGCTGCTTGTAGGTGTCGACCGTTTTCGGACTGATGAAGAGCTTCTCACCGATCTCCGGCGCAGAGTACCCTTGCGCCACGAAGCGGAGCACATCGCGCTCACGCTGAGTCAGCTTCTCGAACTGATCGCGCTCTGTCGCTGCCGGATCCTTCTTGGTGAGATTCTTGGCTAGCACGCGCGCCGCAGCCGGCCGGACGTACACGTCGCCATGCGCGACCGCGCGCACCGCATCGACCAGCTCGCGGTCGGCCGCGCTTTTCACGAGGTACCCGGCGGCGCCGGCTTCCATGAGAGGAATCAGGTACTCCTCCTCGACGTGCATCGTGAGGATGAGCACCCGCGCCGAGAGCCCTTTCGCCAACATCTGTTTCGTCGCCTCGGTGCCGTCGACTTCGGGCATGTCGAGATCCATGATCACGACGTCCGGATTGAAGCGTTCGGCCATCGCCACCGCTTCGCGGCCGTTCTTTGCCTCGCCGATTACCTCGATGTCCTTCGCCGCGCCGAGCACGGCCCGCAATCCGGCGCGCACCACGGTATGGTCGTCGGCCAGGATCACGCGGATCGTATCGCCAGTCATATCATCCCTCTAATGAGCGGTCGTCGACGTACCGTGAAGCGGCACCGTTGCGGTGATCGTCGTCCCGCCACCCGGAACCGTCTGGATATCCAACATCCCGTCGACCAGCGCAAGCCGCTCCCGCGTTGCCCCCAGGCCCGACACGGCACGGCCCTGCTCGACGGCTGAGGCGTCGAACCCGCGCCCGTCGTCGTGGACCTGAAGCGTCGCCGACGACCCGACATTCAACGTAACGCGGACGCGACGTGCCAAGGAATGGCGGAGCGCATTGCGGACCGCCTCCTCGGCGACACGATACAGCGCAGCCTCGACGTTCCGCGGAAGGTGCCGGTTTCCCGTCTCGGCGTGCACGTCGAAGTCGATCGCCGACTCTGCCGCGAATTCCCGCACGAGCCGGCGCAACGCAGCCTCGAGTCCCAACGAGTCGAGCACCGACGGATGCACCGATTGCGACAGCCGCCGGACCTGCTCGAGGATGCTCTCGGCGGCGTCGCGCGCGCTGGCCAGGCGCTCCGCGAGGAGCGGATCCTCCGCGTCACGCGCCGCGGCGGAGAGCTGGAATTGCAACGCCGCGACCTGCTGCGCGGTCGAGTCGTGCAGCTCTCGCGCGATCGCCGCCCCCTGGCGGTCGCCTGCCTCGATCACCTGGGCGGCAAGCTCGCGCATCCGGGCTCGATCCGACACCAGGCCGTCGAGCAGGATGTTGAACATCGACCCGATCCGGAGCACTTCGTGATCGGCAACGTTCGACCGCGCCACACGAGCCCCGAAGTCGCCGCGCCAGACGCGCGCCGCCACCGCCTCCAGATCGCGAATCGGCCGCAACGCGATGGTCACCAGCGCCAGATGCAGCAGCACCACGGCGGCAATGATGACGGCCGTCGCTGCGTCGACCGCACCCCCGGCGCCAAGCCAGGCCCCGATCAGGACACCCACCACGACGAGATTCGCTCCGACTAGCTTCGCGGCGAGCGGCACACGTAGCGCGGCCAACCGGATCCCCGGTTTCGCCCCGCCGGCGGGATGCTGGGCGCGCGGCAATCTCGCGGCGGGTAGACTACTCGCGGACGTCCGCAGCGACGGTTGCATCAGCGGCCTTCAATAGTTGCATCACGCTACTGAGTCACGACCAGCGCCGTGACCATCCCGTACATGCCGTGCTCGGACTCGGCGTGCGGGAGAATGTGGCAGTGGAACGCCCAGGTGCCCGGGTTGTTGCAGTTCACGATCACGTCCCACCGTTCGCCCGGTGCCACGTTCAGCGTGTCGCACCGCCAAGGCGCCGGTACCGGCCACCCGTCTTTGGCGATGACCGTCATGTGCATGCCGTGCAAGTGCATGGGGTGAATCATCATCCCTTCGTTCATGAACCGGATGCGAAGCTGCTGCCCAAGGTTGGCGACCAGCGGCTGCGTGGCCGGAAAGCTCTTGCCGTTGAGCGTGTAGCCGTGCGCGCCGTCGTTGAGGATCAGCACCTGGTCGACGTCGACGTCGTCGTGGGCCGTCGTCACCCTCGGCGCCACGATGAACGCGCCGAGCAGGCCCAAACCGACCTGCTTGGTGGAGTCGTGATGCGAGTGGTACATATGCGACCCGGCATTTGGCACGACGAACTCGTAGGTGAACGATTGTCCCGGCTTCACCGGCGGCTGCGTGATGAACGGCACGCCATCCATGGCGTTGGGTAGCTCGAGACCGTGAAAGTGGATCGACGTCGACTCGGGAAGCTGGTTGTGGAGAATCACGCGGACGCGATCGCCTTCCCGCACGCGGATCTGGGGCCCCGGGATCTGGTCGTTGTACGCCCACGCCTCGACGAGGTGCCCCGGCTCCGTTTCCCATTGGATCTTCTTAGCCGTCAGCTCGAACACCTTTGTGCCGTCGACGATCTTTGGCGCGAGCCGCTGATTGCCAAGGCCGGCGGTCTTCGCGGGAAAGGCCTTAATGCCCTGTTCGTGCATTGCGTCCATAGCGTCGGCGGCGGCCGTGGCCACGGCGCCGCTCGACGCGTCGTGCAGGCCCACGGTGCCGCCGGTCTGCCCCACGGACGACCGGGTTGCCGCCGCAGCCGCCTTCGGCGCGGCCTTGCAGGCAGCGCCCACGGCGACGGCCAACAGTCCGCCGTCGCGAAGGAAACGGCGCCGCGAGCTCGGCTTCTCCAACAGGTCGGTGACGCTCGGATCAGACATTGTCGCTGCTCCACGCTGGTAGGTGAGATTTACGGATCCAGGCGCTTGGGTTGTGTCGGGCGGGTACCCAAATGGCCGACGGGGAATCCCTGTGGTTCGATCAGGGATTCCCCGATGCCTCGCGGCGGGGTGCAGCAGGCTCGCGCGTTACCTCTGGTCGAGCGCCGAGGCGATCGCCTTCGCGCCGATGCTGAGCTCGAAGTTGACCCTCACTTCGTCGCCCGTCTTAAGCCGGCCGAACAGCGCGGTGGGCGGCTTGATGCCGTAGTCCGTCATCTTGATCGGGACGGTGCCTTTGGCGACCACCGTTCCGTCCGGCATCCGCGTGGCCACCACGTCCATCGCCAGCTGATTCTCCTTACCTGCGATGTTGAGCGAACCCACGGTCTTCAGCGTGAACGTATCGGGGGTAGCGCCGGGTGCGGCTTCGAACGTGGCGAGGATGTACGTGACGTCAGGCGTGGCGTCGGCATTAAGCGCCTTGTACAGATTGTTGTCCATCGCGACATGGCCGCACTTGAGCGCCTTCACTGCGACCTTCACCTCGACACGCTTGAGCGCTTTGGGCGGGGCAGCGTCGAGCTGCGCGGCCTCGGCTTTGTCGAGATCCACAGTGGCCTCGATCTTGTCCGCCTTGCAGCTCCAGTCGTGGAGGTTCGACGTGCCGTCGATCCAAAGCTTGCTGTCCGGCGCAACGGCGACGCGGGCGGTTTCCTGAGCTGCGGCAGCGGTCGCGGTCAAAGCGATCAGCAGGCCGGCGACGAGACGTTTAGTGAGCATTGCCCTCTCTCCTGTCTGCCGAGAGTCGACCCACGCCGGTCGGCGAGCGGGCTGCCTCTCGAACTGGGCAGAAGATCGCGTTGCGCGAGGGAATGCTCTGTCGGGCGCAAGAACGAATTTTGGTAGGGGCTGCGCCGACCGCGAACGTCGGCGTTCCCTGATCCGCGACCGTGAGCCTCACGCCGTGGCCGGCAGGGTTCCGCGAATCGTCGCGCCCCCATCATCTTATAGGTGGATTGAACGGCGGAGGGCGCCAATGCAAGACCAGACATCCGACAACGCCGGCGATCGTACGGTCACGGAACGGACATCTCGCCGACGCTTCGTCCTCGAGCTCTCGACGATGGCAACGGCGCTCGCCGCCTGCGGTCCATCTGGCGAGGCCCATGGCGGTGCGGGCGCGTCAACGAGAACGGCGAGTCAACAGCCGGAGAACGCGGCACAGGCGCCGTCGAGCGCAGCTCGGAACGCGGACAGCCGCGCCGACACGAGCTTGCACCACGCGATGCCGGGCACGTCGACCGTGACGGGAGCGACGCCGGCGAACGTGGCTTTCCATCGATTCGATCCCGCGCTTCCCCCTATCTCGAGCCAGAGCGTCGTCAAGCTGCATTTCACGGCGCGCGAGACCGCGCTTCGGGTGCGCGACGACACGGTGGTCGCGGCGTGGACGTTCGAGGGCGACATCCCTGGGCCGATCGTGCACGTGCGTCAGGGGCAGGCGGTCGAGTTCACGCTCACCAACGCGGGACAGATTCCCCATTCGATGGATTTTCACGCGGCGCAGATCGATCCCAAGGTGGCGTTCCGCTCGGTCATGCCCGGCCAGTCGGTCACCTACACCTTCAGGCCGAAGTATGCGGGCGCCTTTCTCTACCACTGCGGCACGGCGCCGGTGCTGATGCACATCGGGTCGGGCATGTTCGGCGCGATCATCGTCGATCCGCCGACGCCGCTCCGCCGCGCGACCGAGTTCGTGCTCATTCAGAGCGAGCTGTACCTCGGCACGGCGCAGAACGGCATATCTGCGTTCGATTATAACAAGATGCTCGGTACGCTCCCTGACCTGTTCGCATTCAACGGCCGGCCCGGGCAATACCAGGCCGAGCCGCTCCGCGCCCGACGGGGGGATCTCGTCCGCTTTCACGTGGTCAACGCCGGTCCCACGCATTCCTGCGCATTTCACGTGGTCGGCGAACAGTTCGACACCGTCTATCTGGGCGCGCCGCCGGGCAACGCGATCCACGGGGTGCAAACCTTCGACGTCGCCGCGGGGGGAGGCATGGTGTTCGAGATGCAGGCAGACGTCGCGGGCGAGTTCGTGTTCGTCAACCATTCGTTCGGCCATGGGCAGAAGGGCGCGATCGGTCGGTTGGTGATCGACGAATGACGCGCCAGCCTTCGGGGCGGCGGACGCGGTAGCGAGCGTCGCGGATGTTCTCCCTCGTGCGCCGGTACATCAAGACGGCCGTCGCCTTCCTGTTGCTTGGCTTGGGGATCGGAGGGTGGATGATCGCCCGCCGTGAGCTCGGGGGTGTCGCCCCGGGTTCGTACGTCGTCAGCGCGCATACGCATGCGCTGTTCGTCGGCTTCGTCATGATGATGATCATGGGCGTGGCGCTCTGGCTCTTCCCCCGCCCCGGGAAAGACGATACGCGCTACCGGCCGGTGCTCGCCGAAGCGGCATATTGGCTCGTGACCGCCGGCACCGGCGTACGCGTCGCCGGCGAGCTTCTACGCGCCGCGAGCGCGGCCGCGTGGCTCCGCTGGGCGGTCGTGCTGGGAGGTTTCGCGCAGATTGCGGGGCTCGCGCTCTTCTTCCATACGATATGGCCGCGCATCCGGGCCGTGGGCAGCCAGTCGCGGGAGGCGAAGGGCGAGCGGTTCTGAGGCCGGGCCACCGCCGTTAGGGCAACTCGGCGCCGGCCACCACCCGCCAGGTGTCTCGCGCGATGAGCAATTCCTCATCGGTCGGTATCACCCACAGCTCGACGCGCGTACCGGCCGCGTCGATGCGCCCCTCGCGGCCGACGAGCGCCGCGTTCTTCGCCGCGTCGACTCCTATGCCTAACCAGCCGAGTCCCTCGCAGATCCGGGCCCGAATCGCCGGCGCGTTCTCGCCGATGCCGCCAGCGAAGACGATCGCCTCGGCGCCGCCGATCGCCGCCAGATAGGCGCCGAGATACTTCTTGGCGCGGTAACAAAAGAGATCTACCGCCAGCCGCGCGCGACGGTCGCCGTGCTCGGAGTCCTCCTCGAGCAGCTCGCGCATGTTCGAGGTCAGCCCCGACACGCCGAGAAGGCCGGACTGTTTGTTGAGCATCGACTCGACCTCGCGGGACGTTAGGCCCTCTTTGATCGATATGAAATCCAGAATGGCCGGATCGATGTCGCCCGAGCGCGTCCCCATGACCAGGCCTTCGAGCGGCGTGAACCCCATCGATGTGTCGACGGACTTTCCGCCGACGATGGCGCAGGCCGAGGCGCCGTTGCCGAGATGCATAGTGATGATCTTTGTCGCCGCCGCGGTGCGGCCCGTGAGCTGCCTGTACCGGTACGCAATGTATCGGTGTGACGTCCCGTGGAAGCCATAGCGCCGCACGCGATATCGGCGATAGAACTGGTACGGGATAGCGTACAGATACGCCGTCTCGGGAAGCGCATGATGGAACGCGGTGTCGAACACCGCGACCTGGGGCACGCCGGCGCCGAGCGCGGCACGCGCCGCGGCGATCCCGCGCAGATTATGCGGATTGTGGAGCGGGGCCAACTCGACCAGCGCTTCGAGGCCTTTCCAGACTTCGTCGTCAACCCGGATCGACTGCGAGAATCGCTCACCGCCGTGCACCACGCGATGGCCGACGGCCTCGATGTCGCCGACGCGCGACAGCGGCACGCCCGATTCCGCGCTCGTCAGCCAGGCGATGATGTGCTCGACCGCCGCGGCATGGTCGCGTAGCTGCGCCGTCGTCGTCGTCGCCGCACGATCGGTTGCCTCGAGCGTCACGATCGCTTCGCCGCCGATGCGCTCGATCTGCCCGCGCGCTAGCCGGCGGTCTCGCGAGTCAGCAATGGCGGACCTATCGGTGTCGATGAGCTGGAACTTGAGCGACGAGGAGCCGACATTGAGGACGAGAATATGCATGCGGAGTTGTCCGGTGAGCGAAACCGGCGCGTATAGTTGAGGCTGCGCCGACTCGTGGACTACAGACTCATGAACGATCCACAGTTTGTCTTCGATGCGACAGTCTCGAGCGCGGTTCCAGCCCATGGCCATACGCCCGCCGCGGCCGATACGAGCCAAGCTCGTGGTCCGCTCGACGCCGGCGCGCTCGACGCCCTCCACCGATATTGGACGGCTGCCAACTATCTGACCGTGGGGCAGATTTTTCTTCAAGACAATCCACTGCTCGCCGAACCACTCCGCTTCGACCAGATCAAACCGCGCCTGCTCGGCCATTGGGGCACGTCGCCCGGCTTGAGCCTCGTTTACGCACATCTCAACCGGATCATCGCCGAACGTGGCACCGACGTGATCTTTCTCGCCGGGCCCGGGCATGGCGGCCCAGCCGTCGTAGCGAACGTCTATCTCGAAGGGACGTACAGCGAGATCTACCCGGAGGTAACGGTCGACACGCAAGGTCTCCGCCGCCTCTTTCGACGATTCTCAACTCCGGGCGGCATCCCGAGCCACGTCAGCGTGCACACGCCCGGCTCGATCCACGAAGGGGGGGAGCTGGGCTACGTCTTGTCCCATGCCTTCGGCGCGGCGTTCGACAATCCCGATCTCGTCGTCGCGGCCGTGGTCGGCGACGGCGAAGCCGAGACTGGTCCGCTCGAGGGCTCGTGGAAGAGCACGAGCTTCTTGAACCCGGCGCGCGATGGCGCGGTCCTGCCGATTCTCCATTTGAACGGTTACAAGATCAGCGGACCTACGGTGCTCGCGCGCGAACACCCGGATGACGCGCGCCGGCTGCTCGAGAGCTCCGGCTTCGACGTGCACGTCGTTAGCGGAAGCGATCCATTCGTCGTTCACCAGGCGCTCGCCGGGGCACTCGATGCTTGCTTCGAGCGCATCCGCGCCATCCAGCGCGACGCTCGCGCACGCGGCGCTGGCAAGGTCGAGGAGCGGCCGCGCTGGCCCGCGCTCGTGCTGCGCACGCCGAAGGGCTGGACAGGCCCGGCGGTGGTCGACGGCCTGCCGGTCGAGGGGACCTTTCGCGCCCACCAGGTTCCCCTCCCTCACGCTCGAACCGATGCCGCGCAGCTGGCGCAACTCGAGGCCTGGCTGCGCTCCTATGAGCCGCACCGCTTGTTCGACGCGCACGGCGCGCTCGTCCCCGAGCTCGCGGCACTCGCCCCGCGCGGCGACCGTCGCATGAGCGCGAACCCGCACGCCAACGGCGGTCGGCTGCTCGTTCCGCTCGCCGTTCCCGATTTCAGGAAATACTCGATTGACATCCCTCGCCCCGCCGTCGTGACGCGCGAGTCGACGCGGCAGCTGGGCGAGCTGGCGCGCGACCTGTTCGAGACGAACCGCTCTGCCGCCAACTTCCGGCTCTTCTGCCCCGACGAGACCAACTCGAACCGTCTCTCTGCCGTGTTCGAGACTGAGAACCGGTGCCTCGTCGGCCGCCGCGTCGCGGTCGATGACCATGTGTCCTCCGACGGACGCGTCATGGAAGTGCTGAGCGAACATCTCTGCGAAGGCTGGCTCGAGGGATATCTGCTGACCGGTCGCCATGGCATATTCGTGACCTACGAATCGTTTGCCATGGTCTGCGCGTCGATGGTCGTGCAGCACAGCAAGTGGCTGGCCGAAGCGGACCGACTCAAATGGCGCGCGCCGGTCGCGTCGCTGAACATCCTCCTCACATCCACCTGCTGGCGGAACGATCACAACGGATTCAGCCACCAGGGTCCGGGCTTGATCGACGTGATGCTGTCGAAGCGCGGGAGTGTTGCGCGCATCTATTTGCCCCCCGACGCAAACTCGCTGCTCTCCATTGCTGACCATTGTCTGCGTTCACGCAATTACGTGAACCTGATTGTGATCGACAAGCAGCCGCAGTTGCAGTGGTTGACCATCGATCAGGCTTGTGAGCATGCGGCTCGCGGCGCGTCGATCTGGGAATGGGCCGGCAACTGCGGCGCCGAGGAGCCAGACATCGTGCTCGCCTGCGCTGGCGACACGCCGACGCTCGAAACCGTCGCCGCCGCGGGGTGGCTTCGACAGCTGGCCCCGCAGCTCAAAGTGCGAGTCGTCAACATCATCGATTTAATGGCGTTGTTCGCGCCATCGATCCACCCGCATGGAATGTCCGACAGCCAGTTCGTCGAGCTCTTCACGCGCGACAAACCCGTCGTCTTCGCCTTCCATGGCTATCAATTCGCGATTCATCAACTGGTTCACCGGCGCCCGCACCCGGCGCGCTTCCACGTCCGCGGCTTCACCGAACAAGGGACAACCACAACGCCCTTCGATATGGTCGTGCTCAACGGCATGAGCCGTTTTCACCTCGCCATGCTCGCCATCCGATTCAGCCCCATCGGCGAGTCGCAGGCGGCATCGCTCACCGCGGGCTTGAACCGGCGAGTCGCACACGCCGTCGAATACGCGCTCGAGCATTTCGAGGACGCGCCGGACATCCGAGGCTGGACATGGCCGGTATGAAGCGTCTCAGGGCTCAGGACGCCAGCGCGTGGGGGTCCCGGCGCGGCGTTGCCAGCGGCGGACTGCCCGGCCAGAGTGCCGGCGTTGGCGCGTGGCTGACTTTTCCACCCGAACCTTAATGCGGCATAAATCCGGATTGACACGACTTCTCGACGTGCCAGTCATCCACGTACTCTTCGTGCATGCGACTGCTGGTCGTGGAGGACGATCCGCAACTCGGTGCCGTGCTCGCGCGCGGGCTCCGCGAGCGCACGCACGCGGTCGATCTAGTCCGGGATGGTGATGACGCGGTCCTGCACGCGGCACTGCATGAGTACGATGCAGTCGTGCTCGACTACATGTTGCCGCGGCGAGACGGCATCGCGGTTGCTCGAGCACTGCGCGCGCGCGGGCTGCAGACACCCATCCTGATGCTCACGGCGCGCGACGCCGTCGTTGATCGAGTCGCCGGCCTCGATGCTGGTGCCGACGACTATCTCGTCAAACCGTTCGTGTTCGATGAGCTCCTCGCGCGCCTGCGTGCCCTGACGCGTCGCGCCGGCGCCGTCACCCCGAGCATCATCATGCTCGGCGACCTCGCGATCGATACCCGGGCGCAACGCGTCGCGAAGCGAGGCGTCACTGTGCCGCTCACCGCGAAAGAGTACGCGCTCTTGGAGTTCCTGGCGCGCCATCGCGGTGCGCTTCTGTCCCGCGCCGACATTACCGCGCACGTGTGGGATGAGAATCACGACCCTGCGAGCAACACGCTCGAAGTCTACATCAATCGGCTTCGCCGCAAGATCGACGACGCGGCGGCGCCATCGCACATCCAGACACGCCGGGGCGCCGGCTACACGTTCGACTTGCCGTCCGGCTCGCCGGATGCGACAACGTGATTCGCACCAGCGTCCGTGCACGCCTTTCGCTCTGGCACAGCGGACTGCTCGCGTTGCTGGTGACCGCGTTCGCCGTGGCCAGCTACGGTTTCTTGCGTCGCACTGAGTTGGCGCGGATCGACAGCATGCTGCGCGAGCAATCTGAGATCGTCACCCAGGCAATGACCGCTGCGTCCGCCGGCGGCAACATCACGCGCGCCGATAGGGCGCAGCTGCTCGGTGTCATGCATGATCTCCGCGCGCGCGGATTGCGCGCTTGGGTCATCGACGCTGCCGGGCGCCCGGCGTTCACGACAGCCATCGTTCAGGAAGGGGAGGGCGCGGCCGAGGAGCGGCGAGTGCTCGGAGACACGCTGCCGGCGGCGGTGCTCGGCGAAGTCGCGACTCTCGCACGTGCACGCGTGGTTGGTCGGACGATAGCGACCACCTCGGCGCGCGCGCGCCTCTACGGTGCGCCGCTGCCGACGACGCTTGGCACTGGCGCCGTCGTGGTGTCGACGTCGATCCGCGACCTCGATGCGCTTTTGGCGAACGCGCGAGATGCCGCCATCGCCGCCGTACTCGTCGCGCTGCTACTTTCCGCACTCGCCGGATACGTACTTGCACGCAAGAGTTTGAGCCCGGTGATCGCCATGAGCCGGCAGGCAGACCGCATCGGCGCGGCGAACTTGCACGAACGACTACTCGTCTCTCATCCGCACGACGAGCTTGGCCGCCTGGCCACGACCTTCAATCGGCTGCTGGACCGCGTCGCCGATGCGTTCACCCATCAGCGCCGCTTCATGGCCGACGCGTCGCATGAGTTACGGACACCCGTCGCGATCCTGCGCGGTGAGGCGGACGTCACGCTCTCGTCGGACGAGCGAACACGGGAGGATTACCGGGACGCGCTGGTCGTGGTCCGCGACGCCGCCGACCGGTTGTCGCGTACGGTCAACGACATATTCCTGTTGGCGCGCGTCGACGCGAGCCAGGTACCGAGCGCGCCAGCGCCCGTGTATCTCGACGAGCTCGTGAATGACACGTGCCGCACGATTCGGTCGCTCGCGGCACAGCGAGGTATCAAGCTCGTGTGTGACACTGCCGGCGAGATCTCCTACGTCGGCGATACGGCGCTCCTCGAGCGGCTCGTGATGAACCTCGTCGACAACGCAATCAAGTATTCCGACGACGGGGGCACGGTTAGCGTACGCCTTGCGCGCGGTGCGAGCGGGATCGACCTCACCGTCGAGAATGGCGGGCGCGGCAGTCCCAGGGATGCTCAGGGGCACGTGTTCGACCGGTTCTTTCGCGCCGACACAGCGCGGACGCACGCGGGTCAGGCCACGACTCTGAACGTGAGCAGTGGAAGCGGCCTCGGGCTCGCCATCGCGAAGTGGATTGCCGAGCTACACGGGGGCCGGGTCGATCTCACCAGCTCGATGCCGGGCCGGACCGTGTTCACATTCCGTTTGCCGATCGCGCCCCAACTGCGGGACGGCGAGTAGCGCGGGTTTATCGAGCATTCAGGTCGACGCGAGAACTTTCGCCACGAACCTGCCTGAGGGAATGCGACCGATGATCTCGCTGGATCAAATTGCGCAGTGGCTCGACCCCTGGAATCACCTGTTCGCGCATTCCAAGATGGTAGCGGGTACGGTCACGGGCGCGCACATCATCTCGCTGATGTTCGGCGGTCTCGCGATCGCTGCCGACCGCACGACTCTCAGGGTCGACCGGTTCGACTCGGCCGCGCGCGCGACGCAGCTTCGCGAGGTTCGAGCGGTGCATGCACCCGTGATCGCTGCGCTCGTTGTCCTTCTCGTCAGCGGCGTGCTGCTCGCCGCATCCGACGTCGAAACATTTCTGCCATCAATCTGGTTCTGGCTCAAGATCACGCTCGTCGTGCTGCTCCTGATCAACGGTGGGGTACTCACGGCGGCCGAGCGGAAGCTCGGTGCGGAGCTCACCGATGCTGGATGGTCGCGACTGCGCACGCTTGCCTGGACTAGCATCACCCTCTGGACGGCGACGGCGGTCGTTGGAATCGTCCTCTCCAACATCTCATGATCATCCCCAACGAGCACACGTCAGGGCAGTTTGATCGCGGCCGCGGTCCACTGCGCGGTGTCGGTGTCCGCTTGGTACAACTTGTCGAGGTCGACCATCACGCTGTTGTCCGCGCGCACGATCGCGAAGCGGTCCATGTTGCGCGTGGCGCGTCCACTGTCTGGTATGTAGTCGCCGTTCGGCTCGAAACGAGAGTGGTGCTTGGGGCATTGAAACTGATGGTCAGGCTCTTCCCAATGGAGTGCGGTGTTCTGGTGCGGGCACGCAAGGTTGAAGGCGTAAAGCGCCTCCTGCCACCGCACGAGGATGACGTCATTCTTCTTGTCGATTTGCGCGCCATCGGCCTCGGGAATCGGGTAGCTCACGGTGTCATCGGCGTGTCGCCGGCCCTCAGTGAGCTCGAGCGGCATGGCGAACGCGGAGGCGCGGCTCGCCCCCGTGGCGACCAACGCGGCGGCGGCGCTCAGAAACATCTCACGCAAGAAGCGCCGGCGGCTCGCGAGCGGTTCGCAGCCGACGCAGTCAGGCGCGCTAGGCGCGCCCTCGTCCTTCGATGCAATAGTCATTGGTTCGCTCCCAGTTTCCAACGCGTCGTGTTTTCCGGTCCCTCATACCCGCGCAGCAGCGTGCGGTTCTGCGCGATCTTTGTTCCGCGCGCGGTTGCATGAGAAAGGATCCGGCCGGGCGCGCTGCGTCATCTCGAAGACACGCACGCGTACGCCCGCCCCGTCACGCCAAGGGGTATGTCTTTCATCGATCAGGATGCGGCGGTCTCTGCTGACGGGGAACAGCAGGTGCTGGCGTGTCTGTCTTGCAGAACGAGCTTCTCGCTCACTACACGGAGTAGCAGCAATGAGCCAAGGACGGAGTGGTCAGGACTGCGCCGATTGCCTCGCGACGGATCCCTCGTCGCGACTGCGCGCCATCGCGGCGGCTGAAGAGGGGATCGGTCGGCGCGCGTTTCTCGTGCAGTCGGGTTTCCTCGCCGCGCTCGCCGCCCTCGCTGCATGTACCAGCGGATCCGGTTCCACCGCGCCAAATGTTCCGGCGAACACGCGGATCGACATCGGCAATTACCCGGCACTCGCGAACGTTGGCGGTGTCGCCATCGTTTCTGTGGGCGGAGCACCACTCGCGATCATCCGCACGTCGGCATCGTCGTTCATTGCGTTGTCGCGAGTCTGCCCGCACCAAGGCGGCATCGTGAATCAATCTGGCAGCCGCTTCGTCTGCCCAGTTCACGGTGCAACGTTCGACTTGAATGGCAACTGGATTGGCGGGCAGCCGACATCGAATCTTCGTCAATACTCGACGACCTACGACTCGGCATCGAACACGTTGACGATCGATTGATCGTCACGAACCCCTTTGCCCTCGCGCGGAATCGGATCCCATCATGCTCGCCACGGCTCTATTGCTCCTCGCCATCGTACGCCCACCACTTGATACGCCCATGACGCACCCGTGGACTCTCGACACGGCTGGCGTCGGTGCCGCTGGTCTGACGGTGCCGCTCGACACCCCGATAGTGCGGCGTCGCCGTGCCATTGAATACAGCGATCAGTATTACACGCGACTCACGATTCACCGATACGGCAGCTATCTCATGTTGCCGCTCTTCGCCGGTGAGTACGCCTTGGGCCAGAATCTGATCAACGATGCGAGCCCGCCGAGGTGGATGAAGCCGGCTCATTTCGGGGTGGCATTGGGCGTCGGCGCGCTTTTTACGGTCAACACCGTGACCGGGGCCATGAATCTCTGGGAGTCGCGCAGCGATCCCTCCAATCGCGGCTTACGCATCGCACACACGGTCCTGATGCTCGCATCGGACGCCGGCTTTGCGATTACCGGCGCGCAAACTCCTCGCCGCGCATCGATCGACTTCGCTACCATCCAGGCGTCGCGAAACCGGCACCGCAACTGGGCGATCGGCTCGATGGCCGCTTCCACGGCCGGCACGGCGCTGATGTGGTTCTGGAAGCGCTGATTATCCCTGAGCCGATCGAGCGCCTTCGCACCCTGGCAACAATGGCATGTTCGTGCACCCCAGGATCGAAACGGCGACGAATGATGAGAATAGCCGCTACGCGGAGAACGTGAGCAACGTCTGCCCGCGGCCGTGGCCGATTCTGATCGCCGTGTCGCGACCGTCGTCGCGGCGGAGGATGTCGATCTCCGTCACGCCGCCGATGCCGCGCGTCAGATGCCGTGCGCGGTCGCCGAGCTCGCCGAGCATCAGCTCGACGCGCGCATCGTGTTCGTCGTAGGTGGCACCGAGCAGCGGATAGTCGATCTCCTGCGCCTGCGCTCCGATTTCCGGGTCGTCCACCTCGAGCGTTCCGCGCCGGCCGAGGTTGCGCCGCGTGAAATCGTCGAGCGCGGCCGTCCACTCGGGCCGCGGGTAGGCCACGACGACCGGATGCCCAACCATCGTGCGCACCTGTGTCATCACCGCGGAGTGCGGTACGGTCAAGACGCTGCAGGTCGAACAGCGGACGATGCGCGTCGTCACGCTGCCGACGAGGAGCCGCGCCACGAAGCCGTGCCCGTGGCTGCCCGTCGCGATGAGGTCGGCGTTGACGCTCGCCGCGAAGGCGAGGAGCTCGGTCGCCGGCTCACCCTGGAGTATGACGCGCTGCAGTCGCATACCGTCCGGCACGCAGAGCTGCTCCTGTGTTTTCGTCAACGCGGCCCCCGCGTCGCGTTTGTAGCTCGATGTGCCGTCGTGCCAGTCAGGCGTAGCGCTGTCGCGCGGCGCGGTGTGCGTCAGATAGATCGTCGCGCCCGGCGCGGCCAAGTCGAGCGCGAGCCGCGCGGCGCGCAGGCTCGTCTCGCTGAAATCCACAGCGACGACGATGCGCCGCGGCGCCGCGGTCATTCCGCTCGCCGCGGCGAGCACCGGCACGTCGGCCATTCGAATCAGGCGGAGCGCCGTCTCGTCGCCGAACACGCGATCCATCACCCGGTGCCGGCCCAGACCGCACACGATCATGGTCGCGTTGCTCTGGTGCGCGATCCGAGTCACCACGGTCGCTGGGTCGCCCTCGCGCACGTCGACTTCCTGTCCGTCCCTCCAGGTGCGGTGCACTTGCGCGAGCACCGCGCGCTTGGCTTCGGCGCGGCGCCCGGCCTCGACCTCGGGCGAGAACTCGATCGGCGCTTCGGGGCTGACCACCGGCATGGTCTTGAGGACGGTCACGACGCGCAGCGCTTCGGGCGCTTCCGCGAGCAAGCCTCCGACGACGAGCGCGGCGTCCGATTGATCGCGGGCGTCGGTGGCGACGATCACCGGTGCGATGCTGCTGGCGCGCACACCGCGCTCCGGCAGCGTGGTTGGCAACTCGAGCGCTTTCATCTGGTTTCTCCGCGTCTGTCGCCCGCGTCTCAACGACGCGCCGGCGTCAAGTGGAAGTGACCGATCGCCTCGCGCGGTTCGCGAGATGAAGTGACGATGCCGCTCCGGCGACTGGCCCGGCGTCGGGGGCGAACTGAAATCGTGTCGGGCGTCCCGCTACGCGGCGATCGGCTCTCGCCCGGTCGCCGCGTATGCTAGTGCACCATGTGCGCATACTGCCTCGGCACACCCACCTGGATGATTCCCACGGCGCCCTTCTCGGCGTCGGCGAAGCTGTGGGTCACGAACGGGTACAGCCCCTCGCCACTCGCGTCGCGGTCGAACACCGTCTCGAACACCGCGCCGCCGCCCGCCGGGATGCCGTACGTCTGTACATCCTCCAGCGCGTGCGCGGGATTACCGTCGGGATACACGCGGTCGAAGATCGCGCCGACGACGTGGAAGTCGCTGTTGAAGTTCGGTCCGGCGTTGACGACGAAGAACCGCACGCGGTCGCCAACGTTCACGCGGAGCGGATTCGCTTTGTACTGCCCCGCCCGTCCATTGAATGCCACGTAGGTCGCGTTCTTCGCCTGCTCGGCCGGCCAGTCCGGCTCCATCATCGTGGAGTCGGCGCCGCGCTTCGCATAGAACTCACTTTGCACGAGCACGAACTCCTTGTCGGCGTGCGTCCCCCAGCCCCCTTTGGGGTCGACGATGATCGGCAGATACATGCCCTGCATCAGGTGCATCGTGACTGGCGGCGTGCCGCAGTGGACCATGAAGGCGCCGGCGTCGCGCGCCGTGAATTCGAATTGCACCGAGTCTTTTGGCAGGATCATCCGATAGGCGACGTTCGCCGGGATGCGCGCGGCGTGGAGGTCGATCGAGTGCGGAATCGGCGATTGGTTGATCACGGTGATGCGCACCTTGTCGCCGACGCGAACGCGAATCGCCGGGCCAGGCACGGTGCCGCCGAAGGTCCATCCATGGTACGAGACGCCGTCGGCGATTTGGATCGTCGCGTCTTCGATCGGGATGCGGAATTCCTTGATTTCGGCGTCGGAGGCGGGCGCAAGGGTCGCGTCGAATGCCGGCTGCGTCGCGGTCACACGGGCGGCGAAGTCGATCTTCTCGATGCGCGTCGCGTGGCGAGCGCCGGTCACGAGCACGCCACCGGCGCCGAGCAGGAACAGACCAGCCATCACGGGCACCAGGTTTCTGACACGCATTCGTCAACCTCCAGGAACAGCGTTCGAAGTCGTCGAGCTAGCACGAGATCGAAGATGCCTTGGGAGGCGGGACAAGCCTGTCGGCGAAGCCTGGAATTTTCGTCGGGGGCGTCCCGACCGGCGCGGTGCGAGAGAACCCTACGCCGTGTGCTGGACCGTCAACAAGAACACAGCGCCCGCGGTCGACGTGACCGCGTGCGCAATGCCGGCGTCGAGCGCGAGCAGCGCGCCGCGGTGCAGCGTTCGCCGGTTGGCCAGCGCGTCGACTTCGATCGTCCCCTCGAGCACCTGAATCGTGATCGGTCCGCGAGCGGTATGCTCGTGCAGACCCCCGCCGGCGCGGACCGCGACCAGCGTCACGCGCAATGGCCCGTCCTTGACGAGCGTACGTCCGGCGCGCGCTTCGCCGTTCGCAAGCTCGTTCCGAACCACCTGTATTTCGTTCTCGAGATCGAATTGGAGAGCGTTTCCGGTCACCGCGTGATTCAACGAAGACATCCTTCCTCCATTCGCAAGGGCGGCGGCGCCGGCTCGGCGCGCACCGACGACAACATAGCACCGGGAACGTCAGGGAATTCCCGACAGGCACCTGGGGATTCCCCGACGGACTGGGGCCGGCATTCGGTGATGATTTTAGGATGCTCGTCCCAAAGCTATTCACAACGCTCGAACAGTACGACAGGCGGCAGCTGTTCGACGATCTAACGGCCGGCGTCATCGTCGGCATCGTCGCCATCCCACTCGCCATCGCCTTCGCGATCGCGAGCGGCGTCACCCCCGGCCGCGGTCTGTGGACCGCGATCGTCGCCGGCTTCATCATCTCGGCGCTCGGCGGGTCGCGGGTGCAGATCGGCGGACCGACCGGCGCGTTCGTCGTCATCGTGTACGGCATCGTGCAGAAGTACGGTATCGATGGGCTGACCGTGGCGACGCTGATGGCTGGCGTGCTGCTCATCATCATGGGCGTCGCCAAGCTCGGGTCGGTCATCAAGTTCGTGCCGCACCCGGTGATCACCGGATTCACCAGCGGCATCGCCGTGATCATCTTCTCGAGCCAGGTGAAGGATCTGTTCGGCCTGCACATGGGCGCGCCGCCCGCCGAATTTCTGCCGAAGTGGGGCGCGTTCATGGCCAACGCCACGGCGTTCACCCCCGCCGCGGCAGGCGTCGCCGGGCTCGCGCTGTTGATCATTGTCATATGGCCGAAGATCAATCAGCGCATTCCCGGACCGTTCGTCGCGCTCGTACTGACGACGATTCTCGCCCGCGTCATCCACTTGCCGGTCGAGACGATCGGCAGCCGATTCGGCGCGCTCAATCCGTCGATGCCGCATCCGCAGCTTCCGCACCTGACGATCACCCAGGTCACCGGGCTGGTCGCGCCGGCGTTCACGATCGCCATGCTGGCAGCGATCGAATCGCTCCTCTCGGCGGTCGTGGCCGATGGCATGATCGGCGGCAAGCATCGATCGAACATGGAGCTCGTGGCGCAGGGTGTAGCGAACATCGCGTCGCCGTTGTTCGGCGGTATTCCGGCGACGGGGGCCATTGCGCGGACCGCGACCAACGTCAAGAATGGCGGGCGAACGCCGATCGCCGGCATGACGCACGCGCTCACGCTCCTCGCCGTGACGCTGTTCTTCGGGCAGTACGCGTCGACCATTCCGATGGCGACACTGGCCGCGATCCTCGTCATCGTGGCTTACCACATGAGCGAGTGGCGCAGCTTCGTCGCCGAGCTCCGCTCGCCGAAGAGCGACGTGGCGGTGCTGCTTACGACCTTCGGCCTTACGGTGCTCGTCGATCTCACCGTCGCCATTGCGGTTGGCATGGTACTCGCCGCGTTTCTGTTCATCAGACGTATGGCGTCAGTCACGAACGTGAGCGTGTTCGGCGCGCTCGACGACGACTCCGAGGACGATGGCGAACCGACCTCCGCCTGGCGGCGCGCGATCCCCAAAGACGTGCTCGTCTACGAGATCAACGGTCCATTCTTCTTCGGCGCCGCTGAGACATTCAGAGAAACGCTCGGTCAAATCGCGTCGCGGCCGAAAGTGCTGGTGATCCGCATGCGCGACGTCGGCGCGCTCGACTCGACCGGCATCCACGCGCTCAAGGACGTTATCCACCGCACGCGGCGCGACGGCACGGCGGTGCTGCTCGCCGACGTCCGTGCCCAACCGCTCGCTGCGCTCTCGGCGTCTTCGGTGATGGACGAGATTGGTCCGGGTGCGGTCTACCCGAGCATCGACGAAGCGCTGGCGCGCGCGCGCGGCCTCCTCGCCGCCGCAGCAACCGCGGCGTGAGCGCGCGCCGAGCGGGGCTAGGCGATCGATATCCGTGGACTCCCTGACATGCCAGCGGGACATCCCCGAATTCCTCACCACCCGACGCGAGCGATATTCGAACCATCCGACAATCGGATGGTGCAGACGTGAATACCATGGTTCTGAACGGGGAGTGACGTCGATGCGCATCTTGCTGGTTTACGGCACGCGATACGGCCAGACGGCCAAGATCGCAGAGCGCATTCGCGAAACGTTGAGCGAGCACTACCACGACGTCGTCGTCGCCAACGCAAGCGCCGCCGGCAGCACGCTCGACGCCGCAGCGTTTGACGGGGTCATCGTGGGCGCATCGGTGATTGGCGGCCTGCACCAATCGGCGGTACAAAGCTTCGTAACGCGAAATCGCGCGATACTGAACGCAACTCCGTCCGCCTTCTTTTCGGTGAGCGGGTCGGCGGGAAGCGCCGATCGCGGCGTGCGGGCCGAAGCGACCGTTCTGCTGAATAAGTTTCTCACGGCGACCGGCTGGTCGCCGCGGGTGGCGGCCGCGATCGCCGGCACGATCAACTACACGCAGTACTCGCCGGCCATCCGGTGGATCAGCAAACGCGTCTACCGGCGCATCGGCTGTCCGATCGATACGTCGCGCGATTGGGAGTTGACCGACTGGGCGCAGGTCACGCAGTTTGCGCGCGACGTGGAGCGCGCCGTGGTTGGCGCGCAGCGTCGCCTGGGGGCGCGGGCCACTGTAGGCACCCTGACCGCAGGCTACGCCGGCGCGCTGCGCCGAGCCTGAGCTATGGCAATCTGGCGCGTCAGCACTGTCGAGCGCGTCGCTGAGCGCGATCTGCCGGGCGGAGCGATCGCCGCGATCGACATCGTCGCCACGCGCGCGGCGTGGAGGCGGCGCTACTACCAGGGCGCGCTGATCATCGAACGCACCGGCGAACGCGCGAGCGCGGCGCCGGTAGTTGCGACCGCGCGCGGGACGAGCGTCAGCGCAGTAATGGGCAAGCTCGCGCCGATCTTGAGAAACGATTTGGTGCTCGCTCGGGCGCTGAGCCGCGGACTATTGTAGGGTCGACCCGAACAGCTCGAGCAACGTCGACCAGTGGCGCTCCGCCTGCACGGGATCGTGCACCGGCGTGTCAGACGGCACCCAGCCATGTCGCGCCGGGTAGGTCTCGACGGTGTGATCGACTTTTGCCTCGGTCAACGCCCGCTCGAGCCTTGCCTTTTGGGCATCGTCGAAGCCGGGGTCTTCGATCGCACCGGCCACATACACCTTCGCCTTGATGTCCTTGGCGCGCGTGTGCGGGCTGTCGGGTGCGTCGGTCGCGACACCGCCCGGGTGGTAGGCGGCCATGGCAGCAATGCGATCGCCGAAGTGGCCGGCCGCGTAGAGAGCGAGGCGGCCGCCCATGCAGTAGCCCGTCATGCCAATGCGGCCATGTCGAACGCCCGGCTGGGCGTCGAAGTGGGAGAGAAACGCCTCGGTGTCGCGCATGATGTTCGGCGGGCTCGCCGACGGCATGATGCGCGTCATCAGGTCGGCCCTCGTCACGGGGTCGGAGAACACGCTCACACCGTGCTCCGCGTTGTATCCGACACGGTAGAAGAGGTTCGGCAGCAGCACGTAGTAGCCGGACGCGGCAATGCGGGCCGCGATGTCGAGCAGCGCCGACCGCATGCCGATGCCATCCATATAAACCAGCACCGCCGGCCACGGGCCGTTGCCATCGGGCCGAAAGACGTGCGCCGGACATTCGCCGTCGTGGGTGCGGATTGAAGTGGACGTGTATTGCATCGTGGCTCGGGTCCTCGGTTCGTGGTGAATGGGCGAGACTGCAATCAGATGGCCGCCAGTTTGGTTCGCCCGCACTTCTGGACGAAGTTTCTCGGAACATGTCCTCCCCTTCACGCCCCGCGCTGGCAGCGCGGCTTTCGTCGTGGCTCACGCGCGACGTTTTGCTCCTGCTCTCAGGGCGCGCGCTGCGGAGCACCTCGCAGGGGTTTCTCGGCGTGCTCGTCCCGGTGTACCTCGCGCGCCTGGGCTTCACGGCGACGCGCGTCGGTGTCGTGTTCACCGCCGGCGCGATCGGCAGCATCGCGCTCACGGCGTCGGTCGGGCTCTTCGCCGACCGCGTCGGCCGCAAGCCGCTGCTCGTCGTCCTCGGCGCACTCAGCGCCGCGGCTGCGCTGGCGTTCGCCGTCAGCGACCGCTTCGCCGTGCTGCTCGTCGCGGCCGCAATCGGCACGATCGGTCGCGGCGGCGGGGCCGGATCGAGCGGCGCGTACGGGCCCTACTACCCGGCCGAGCAGCCGTTGCTCGCCGAGCGGGTGGAGGACTCCGCGCGCACCGAGCTGTTCGGCCTCGTCGCCGTCGTCGGCGTGCTCGCTGGCGCCATAGGATCGCTCACGGCGGCGATCCCAACGCTGTTGCATCGGTTCTTCGCGGTTCCTGAGGTCACCGGGGATCGCGCGCTCTTCGCCGTCGCCGCCGTGCTGGGGCTTGGAATGGCGGTCGTCGTTCTGCCGGTGCGCGAGACGCCGCGCCCGCCGCGCAAGCCCGGGCGGGGACTCCAGCTTCAGCCGGCAACGAGGCACGTGCTTTGGAGATTCCTCATCACGAACGCGACGAACGGGTTGGCCGTGGGGATGCTCGGTCCCGTGCTCGTCTATTGGTTCCACGTGCGCTTCGGTGCCACGGCAGCGCAGCTCGGCGCTCTCTACTTCCTCGCCAACGTGCTCGCGGCACCGTCGAATCTTGTCGCGGCGCGGGTGGCGCGCCGGCTGGGCACGGTGCGCGCCGTCGTCACGTTGCGCGCCATCGCGGTGGCGTTGATGGCGATCATGGCGATCGTGCCCACATTTCCTATCGCCGCGGTGCTTTTTCTGCTGCGCACACAGGTCAACACGATGGCCAACCCGATGCGCCAGTCGTTCCTCATGGGCATCGTCGCACCCGCCGACCGGAGCGCCGCGGCGGGTTTGTCCAATCTCCCATTGCAGGTGCTGTCGAGCGCGGGCCCGACGATCGCCGGGCAACTCATTCAATCGGTCTGGGTGAGTCTGCCGCTCAAGCTCGCAGCGGGTCTCCAAGCAGTCAACACCGTGCTCTATCACGCGTTCTTCCGTCACATGCGACTGCCCGAGGAGCGGGTGACGGCGGAAGCCGAGTCGGACGAGGCGTAGTGACGCATGCGTGCGGCGCGTCGCTCAATGCAACCCAGCGCCTCCGGGCCGACGCGGTGGCGGCACCGCCGGCATGTGGTCCGGTGCGAAGCGCGGCAGCATCTGATCGCGATCCGCCAAGCCGAGGATCACCGACGCGGTGAGCACGGCGTTGTGCATCACGTCCTCGGGCACGATCCGCTCGTAGGTGTCGAGGTCCGTGTGCCAGGTCGTGCTGTTGTACTCGATGCCATCCTGCTGCGTACCGATGCCAGGCAAGCCAGCGACGGCGAACGCTCCGTTGTCGCTCCCGCCCTCGACCCGCTGGGTCGACGCAGCGGCTCCGAACACGCCCCAATCGTCGAACGGCTTCAGATACTGCGCCAAAATCTCCGCCGCCTCCGGCGGGCCGAAGATCGACGCGCCGCGCACCCTACCGGTGCCGTCGTCGATGTTCCAGTAGGCGTCGAGCTTGCCGAAGTCTTTGGTCGGCTCCTCCGAGCTTCCAAAGTGCGCCTTTACGTAGGCGAATGAGCCGAGCAGCCCTTCCTCCTCGCCACTCCAGAGAGCGACGCGGATCGTGCGGCGCGGCTTGGCGCCCACCGCCTCGAGGATCCGCGCCGCCTCCATCATGATCGCGCAGCCGATCGCGTTGTCCGTTGCTCCCGTCGCGCTCGTCCACGAATCGAGATGGCCGCCGAGCATCACCACTTCGTCCGCCTTGTCGGTGCCCGGAATTTCGGCGACCGTGACATAGGACGTTTTGCCGTCGGGGAAATACTGGTTCGAGACGTTGAACTCGACCGTCACCGGGGTTCCGTCAGAGATCAGCCGGTAGATGCGGCCGGCGTCGTCGTTGCGAAGAATCACGGCCGGCGGCTGCGGTGTGGTGTCGTCGTAGATCTGTCCCGGACCGTTCTGCGCTACGATCACGCCGGGAATGCGTCCGCCGCCCTGCGCGTTGAGGCGTAGCGCCGGCATGTGCGTCTTGAGGAATTCGGTGACGTGCTGATTGACCTCTCGGGCCGACAGATGACCTGGAGGAGGCGGCGTCTGATTGCCGCGGCCGCGGCCGCCGCGCCCACCTCTTCCCGCGGCATTGGAGTCCCGAGGAGCGTAGCGTTCGCGAACCTGGTCGTCAGGCGTCCGGAGCGGGCGCGGATTGAAGTTGACCAGCACAACTGGCGGCCGGCCCACCATCACGATGCCGCCTTTCACCTTGCTCGCCATCGAGGCCAGGTACGCGTCGAGCTCCGCCGGCGTCGGCGTCTCGGGCGGGTCGATCAGCACCACCTGCCCGCTCACGGTACCCTTGGTCGACGGGGACCAGGGTACCGCCTCGAACTTGATGTTTGCTTTCACCGGCGACGTGATGTAGCCGCTCGCCTTGCCGGGCAGCCAGCCTACGCCACGCCAGGTGAACGGCTCGAGATGCGCGTTCTTCATCCCGAAATCGGTCATCGTCTTCACCGCCCACTTCGCCGCGGCGACGTGATTCGGCGAGCCGATCGGCCGCGGGCCGTACACGTCGGCGAGGTAATGCTCGATCCACATGATCCGCGAGTGATCCAGCCCTTCGGCGCGAATCTTCGCATTCATGGTGCTGTCGATCGATTCGACCGGCCCGGCCTGCTGCGCGGACAACCGCGGCAGGGCGATGACGAGGACGGCAACGACCGAGGGCACGAGCCGCCGCGCGCGGGTCAGCATGAGCCGGGCTCCAGATGACAGGTGACTGAGAGAATCATCACTTGGCCAGCGCGCGTACGGCGCCGGCCAGCGTACGAACCTTGGCCGCGTCGCGCGATCCGCGCGCGTCGGCGTCCAGTGACGACGCGAGGCGGGTCAACGCCGACGACCGCGCCGCACCGCTCGCCTGCTCCGCATTCACCAGCGCCTTCCGGACCGCGCCAACTCGCGCCGCCGACAGACCGTTCGAGCGCTCGAGCTGATCGGTATACGCGCGGGCGAGCGAGAACGTGGCGGGCCAGGTGAACTTCGGCTGGTCCTGCACGTTGAGATAGTCCAGGTGTACCGTCTTCGCGGCGTCGATCTCGTTCTGCGACAGCTTGTCGCTCGGCGTCAGCTCGAAGACGTCGAGGCCGCGCGTAATTTCGGAGCTCACGATCACGCCGTTGTACCAGTACGCCGACCAGGTGCCGCCGAGGATCATGCGCGTCGAGTCGAGCGGGCCGCGGTCGAAGTAGGCGATCTCCGTCGGGTGCTTGACATCGGTCCAGTCGAAGACCGAGACGCCGCCCTGATACCAGGACTGCACCATCACGTCGCGGCCGGGGATCGGAATGAGCGATCCGTTGTGCGCCACGCAGTTCTCCGCGGACGTCTGCGGCGCCGGGAGCTTGTAGTAGCTCTGGAAGTGCAGTTTTTTGTTCGCGTCGATGGTGAACAGTGCGTCGGCGCCCCACTCGCGCGGATCGCTGGCACGGCACTTCGGCGCGCCGCCGCCACCCCACTCGTCGGAGAACAGCACCTTGGTGCCGTCGTTGTTGAACGTCGCCGAATGCCAGTAGGAAAAGTTCTTGTCATCGACGGCGTCGAGGCGAATGGGATGCGCCGGATCGTGGATGTCGAGCAGCAACCCGTGCCCCTCACAGGCGCCGCCGGCGAGGCCGATCGACGGATCGAGGGTGATATCGTGGCACTGGCGGATCGCCATCGGGTCGGCGTCGCTGTTCGCGCCGATGAGCTTGTCGATGAGGCCCTGAAGCGCGCCGCGGAGGGCCGCGCTGTCCGCGGCTGTCGGTGCACCGGTACCGCCGCGTGCTTTGACGATGCTGTCGAGGGCGGGGTCGACGAATCGCGAGCCGAGCACCGTTTCCTGATTGTCGATCCTCGCGATGAAGCCGCCGTGCGCCCGGGCGTCGGCCAACAGCTTGACGTTGGCCAGGCTATCCTCGAGCGTCTGGCCGTGGGTCGGGGGCGCCTTAAGGCCTTGAAAGATGCGCGCCGAGCTGACGCGCGCGGCGCGCTCGGGATGCGCGAGCGGAATCTTGATGATCTCGATCCGCATCAACGGCGAATTGGCATCGGTCGCCGGCGCCTTGGTGTTGCAGCCTGGCAGCTCCGTCGGCGAGCGCACGGGCGCCGAACCGGAGATATAGACGTAGACGTTCGCCTTGTCCTTCGGATCGACGAGCAGCGAATGGGTATGCGAGCCGCGGCAGGTCTGGACGCTCGTGACGTACTTCGGGTGGTCGAGATCGCTGATGTCGAAGATGCGGATACCGCGCAGCCGCTCCGCGCTCACCGTGTCCGTCACTCCCTCGGCGCCGCAGTCGAGCCGCGCGCTGGGCGACTCGGCGGAGACGATGAGCAAGTTCTTATAGACGGAGACGTCGCTCTGCGACGCCGGGCAGAAATACGACGTGCGCAGGGTCGGGTGCGACGGGTTCGTGAGATCCCAGATCTGGTAGCCGTTGAAGCTGCCCTGGATAGCGTAGTGGCCGGTAAACGCGAGGTCGGAATTGATCCCGTTCACGAATTTCTCACTCGGCTTGGTCGCCGAGAGCAGGCGCATGTTCCACGCGGCTTCCGCGGCGTCGTACTTGCCGGCGCGGAGTCCGACGCGGGCGTCGGACGACGCGGGGTTCACCGGCGCCGATCCGTTCTGCGCGGCCGCGCCTGGAGCGACGGTGACGATGAGCGCGGCGGCGATTGAAAGGTGAAGGGCAAGCACGACGTGGCGCGACATATCGGAAGTCCTCGAGAAATGGGAGGCCGTGAAGGGCCCGGAGTTACGGCGCCGCGGTCAGTGCGAGCCGATCCCCAGTGTGGCCCTGATCAACATCTTCTGCATGCGGGCGATCTCGGTCGTCTGATCGACGTTGATGTCGGAGGCGAGCTTGAAGGTGAGCTCGTCTTGGGCGGCGCCCGGGGTGCTGAACAAGCTCTTCACCATCGCCACCGCGCCGCGATGGTGCTGGATCATGCCGCGGAGAAAGGTGAGGTCGAAGTCCGGCCCGCGCGCGCGATCGAGCGTGTCGAGCTGCGCCGGCGTGAGCATACCTGGCATGAGCGTTTCGTGATTCATGCCCGGCATGTCCATTCCCGGCATCTTGGTGCCGGAGTCTGCGCGCGCCGCCAGGGCATCGAAATCCGGATGTGGCACCGGCTGCCGGCGGTCGGAGAGCCACTGCTGCATGATCCGAATCTCGTCCTGTTGCGCGTTGATGATGCGCGCGCAGAGCGTCCGGACGTCGTCGCTCGCGCCATGGGTCGGGGCCCAGCGCGCCATCACCACGGCCTGTGCATGGTGGGCGATCATTCCGGTCATGAAGGCGACGTCAGCCGCCGTGTACGGGCGGCGCAGGCTGTCGGCGCGCGCCTGGGCGATCGAAGCGGAGTCGGTGTGCACGGGGGGCAGCGCTTGGGCGCGCGCCGCAGGCGCTGCCCAAGTGTTGACCAAAGCGGCGACCGCAACGGCGATGGCGAGCTCGGCCCGGCTGCACTTTATCCCTGACACGTGCCGCATCGTACCTCCAAAACTCTAGTCAGAAGGTAATGCGCGGTACTTGCCGTTTGTAGCCGACCGGGGCGGACGAGCCGCGGCCGCCGACCTCAGCTTCCTACCTTGTGACCCTGGAACGCGCCGTCGGCGTACTCGAACAGCGTCGACGAATCCGGATAGCTCACCAGCTCGAATGCCCCCGACTGCCCCGCCGCCGGCAGCGACAGGTACAACCCGAGCGCGTCGGCGTCGTACGACTCGATCCGCGCCACCTCGACGGCCGTCGGCTTTGCGCCGTTCAAGATCGCGATCACGTGCAGCGCCGAATCGGCCGGCAATGTCCCTTCCTCAACGACGTCTACGGTTCCATTGTGATCGAAGTCGCCCACAGTCGCGAACAGCGCCGGGATTCCGCCGCCGGCCGCCGCGGCCTGCGCGATGTCGGATCGATACGACGTGGACGAGATCGCACGGAAACCTGGTGCGAGCGAATCCAGCGCGTGCTGCATCGCCGGCGGCAGGGTGAGCGCGAATCCGATGTCGGTCAATTGAAGCTGCGGATTCTCGGCGTGTTTGTCGCAGGCGGTCGAAGTGGCAATCGACGCGATGGCCGCGAACCATATGACCGGCGCAAGCAAACGGTTGAGTGACGTCATGGAGCACTCCTCGGGCTGACGAGCGAAGGCCGCATGTCAGAAGCTAGCGCCGGCGGTGCCCGGGGCTCGCTTTGCGCGCATATTCCAACAACCACGATTCATCACCAGAGCGACTCCAATGGCCAAGTTCTCCAGCATCCTCGGCACGGTCGGCAACACGCCGGTCGTCAAGATCAACAGGCTCGCACCCGCCGGCGTGACCCTCTACGCCAAGATAGAGGCGTTCAACCCGCTCGGCTCAGTGAAGGACCGGCTCGCCTTGGCCGTCATCGAAGATGGCGAGCGTCGCGGCACGCTCAAACCCGGACAGACGGTGGTCGAGGCAACGAGCGGTAATACCGGCATCGGCCTCGCGATGGTCTGCGCGGCCAAGGGATACCCGCTCGTCGTGACGATGGCCGAGTCATTCAGCGTCGAGCGGCGACGCCTCATGCGGTTTCTCGGCGCCAAGGTTGTCATGACACCGGCGGCATCGCGTGGGATTGGCATGGTCGAGAAGGCGAGCGAGCTCGCGCGCGCGCACGGCTGGTTCGAGCCGCACCAGTTCGAAAACGAAGCAAACGCCGACATGCACTCACGCACGACCGCGCGCGAGATCATCGACGACTTCGCCGGAGACCGCCTCGACTACTGGGTGACGGGGTTCGGAACCGGGGGCACCCTCAAAGGCGTATCACGCGTGCTGCGAAAGGAGCGTCCGGAGACCAAGATCGTCGTCTGCGAGCCGGCCGACGCACCGATGCTCTCGAGCGGCACACCGCAGGCGCGAAAGCCGGACGGCTCGCCGGCCGCCGGTCATCCAGCGTGGAAGTCACACCCGATCCAGGGTTGGAGCCCGGACTTCATTCCCAAGCTGGCCGGCGACGCGGTCGACGCGCGCGGCGTGGACCGAATCATCACCGTCGCCGGCGCGGACGCGATGCGCGCGAGCCGCGAGCTCGCGCGCAAGGAAGGGATTCTCGTCGGCACGAGCGCCGGCGCCACGTTCCAGGCCGCGCTCGAGGTGTGCAAGTCGGCCGGCGCAGGCGAGACGGTGTTATGCATGCTGCCGGACACCGGGGAGCGCTATCTGAGCACGCCGCTCTTCGGCGAGATCACGGCTGAGATGAACGACGACGAGGTCGCGGTCATGCGCTCGACGCCGTCGCACCAGTACGCGCCGCCAGCCTGACGGCATCTGGGTGCGGACCGCGGCTACGGCAGCTCGCGCACCCAGATGTTGCGGAAGCTGATGGGTGGACTCGGGTCGCCGTGCGCTTGGAGGAGAATCGGCGCCGGACCGTGGGCGTGGTAGTCGGGCAGGCCGGCGTTCTTCGTCACGCCCTCGAGCGCGACGTGATTCTGCACGAGCACGCCGTTGTGAAAGGCGGTGACGTAGGCGGGCGTGGCGAGCGAACCGTCGGCGTTGAAGGTGGGCGCCGTCCAGACGACGTCGTACACCTGCCATTGCCCGGGCGGACGCATGGCGTTGACGAGTGGCGGGTACTGCTTGTACACGGCCGCGGCCTGCCCGTTCACGTACGTCGCGTTGTCGTAGGAGTCGAGCACCTGCAGCTCGTAGCCACCGACGGGCGTCGAGGCGAGATAGACACCACTGTTCCCACGCTCCTGGCTCTTGCCGGTGACGTTCTCCGGAACGCGCCACTCGATGTGCAGTTGATAATTGGTGAATGAACGTTTGGTCTTGATGTCGCCAGCCGGCTTGACGACGGTCACGACGCCGCCGCCGACGGTCCATCGCGCCGGCGACCCGTCGGCCGCCGATACCCACTGGTCGAGATTCTTGCCGTCGAACAGCACGACGGCGTCGGAGGGCGGGTCGGCATCGGCGCGGCCGGGGGTCACGATCTTCGGTACCGGCGACCAGACTTCGGTTTCCTGGGGTTTCATGGGCCGCTGGGCTGAGGCGACCGACGGCGCGACGAGCGCGAGCGACAGCGCCGCCGAGAACAGGAGAGCGGTCGAGTGCATCGCGCGCGCCAAAGAGGAAGGAGACATGGGCATTTCCGGAATGAGCATCGAGAGGAGCGCCTGGCCGCGTGGACGGTCGGCTAGCGCGGAATGACCGGCAGCGTCACGTGCGACGGATGCTCGGCATCGTGGATCACCCGCTGATGCGCGACGACGAACGTGGAGTCGCGCTCGTTGTTGCCGCCGGTGTTGAGGTTGCGGTCATACTTGGGAAAGAGCGCCGACGACACGCTCACGCGAATCCGGTGTCCGGGCTCGAAGACGCGCGAAGTGAACCAGAGATCCATGTCGTACTTCTCGACGGCGCCCGGCGTGAGCGGTACTTGCTTGTCGAATCCCTGACGGAAGCGTGCACGCATCAACCCGTCCTGCACGCGCTGGGCGTGGCCGTTTGGAAAGACGTCGAGCAGCATGACGTTCCAGTCCGTGTCCTTGGCGTCAGTCGCCGCCCAGATCGTGGCCGACATCTGGCCGGTGACTTCGATGGGGCGAGTGAGCGGCTTGGAGGTGAAGACGAGCGCGTCGCGTCGCGAGGCGTTGAGGGCGGTGTAGTCCTCGTTGAGCGACGTCTCGAGCTCGCGTGAATCGATCAGGAACGGCGTCGGGTTGGCGGGATCGTAGGTGAAGGTATCGACCGCGGCCGCGGCGGTCGGCGGAAGCGTGTCGAGCAGACCATCGCCGGCGCTCGTGTTGGCGCTTCCGCCGGACGTCAGATACCAGTTGGTCGGGACGGCGCGCGCGAGCGGCCAGCCAGCTTCCTTCCTCCAGGCGTTGTCGCCGAACACGAAGATGTCGACCGGCGGGCCCGAGTCGACGCCGTTCGCCATGCTCTTGAGGTAATGGTCGAACCAGCGGAGCTGCAGCATCCGAGTGTCGACACGCGCCTCTTTGCCGAAGTCGCCGGCCACATAGTCGACGCCCTTGTGCGCACCGGGGCCCATGACGAGCCGGATGAATGGGTGTTCCGGAACCTGATCGAGGGCATTGGTATAGTCGATCGGTCCGCGCGAGTCGTCGTACCAGCCGGAGATCTGCAGCACCGGCGCTTTCACGTTGGCGATGTTCGTGGTCACGGCGTGCGCACGCCAATAGGCGTCGAGCGTGGGGTGCGCGATCCAGCGATCCCAGAGCGGGACGTCGCCGCAGCCGAGCTTCTGTGGCAGCGTGCTGAGTGGCAGGTGGGTGATCGCCGCGCCGATGTCGAGCTCCGCGGTGCTCTGCAGCGTGCGCCCGCGCATGAGACAGGCCCAATCGACGTTGATCGGCGAGAAAACCATGTCTTCGTAGGGGACGATGCGCCAGGGATCGCCCGAGGCCGCCGACGGCGCGATGGCCGCGAGGTGCGGCGGCGCGCTCACCGCCGCGTACCAGGCGAGGCGACCCTCGTCGGAGTGGCCGATCAATCCCACCTTGCCGTTCGCCCCGGGCAGCGCGGCCGCCCACTCGACGGCGTCATACCCGTCGCGCACATCGGTGTCGTAATCGCCGAAGTCCTTACCGTCGGACACATCGCGGCCGCGCACGTGCTGGGCAACGAAGATGTAGCCGCGCGATGCCCAGAAGCGGCCGGCGGGATGCAGGATTCTCGTATAAGGGGTTCGTTGTAGCACGACACCAACGGGCCCGGGGCCGATCGGCCGCGCGACGTAGCTGGCCAGCTTGGCACCGTCGCGCGTGCGCATGAAGACGAGAGTGTCCTCGGTGACGGCGTAGAGCGACTCCGACACCGCGCCGGGCCAGAGCTGATAATTGGTCTCGACTTGCGCCGGCGTGGCGCGGCGCACGAGTCGGACCCGCCGGCCGGACGGCTTGCCGTTCGACATCAGCACGCCGACGAGGGTGTCACCCTGCCAGGCAGCGACGACCGATTGATGGCGCGCGCCGGCGAAGGTGAGCGTGTCGCCGCGGGCCGAGACGTGCACGCTGTCGACGATCGGCTCGCCGGTACGGCGACGGATGGAGCCCTGGAGAGTTGGGGCGGCGCCCTGGAAATGGGCGAAGCCCATTCGGCGCCAGCCTTCGAAGCCGGGGTGAGGTGAGGAGCCAGTGGCGAGGTAGGCGTCCCAATCACCTGCCACTCTGGCGAGGGATGAGTCTGGGGCGCAGGCGGTGAGGGCTGAGGCGAGAGGGATGAGGAGGGCGAATCGGCGCATGAAATAGGATGTGCGAGGGCTTCGGTTCGCGCTAGACGCGAGGTGTGAGGCGTGAGGTCTCAGGC
>JBIOHX010000006.1:0-33437 GCA_044449465.1 Gemmatimonadales bacterium
ATCCGGCGCTCTGCGAGCTCTATCTCGTCGAGGGCGACTCGGCCGGGGGCTCGGCGAAGCAGGGCCGTCGCCGCGAGTTCCAGGCGATTCTTCCGCTTCGCGGTAAGATCATCAACGTCGAAAAGGCGCGGATCGACAAGGTGCTCTCGAACGAGGAAATCCGCACGATCATCACGGCGGTCGGGAGCGGGATCAAGGACGAGTTCGAGCTCGAGAAGGCGCGCTATCACAAGATCATCATCATGACGGACGCGGACGTCGACGGCGCGCACATCCGCAATCTCCTGCTCACCTTCTTCTTCCGGCAGATGCCCGAGCTCATCGAGGCGGGCTACATCTACATCGCGCAGCCGCCGCTCTACCGCGTGGCGAAGGGCAAGGAGGAGTACTACGCCTACGACGAAGCGGAGCGCGACGAGATCGCGGGCCGGCTGAGCAACGGCGACGGTCGCGGCAGCCTGAGCGTCCAGCGGTACAAGGGGTTGGGCGAGATGAATCCCGATCAGCTCTGGAACACGACGATGGACCCCGAGCGGCGCACGCTGCTCAAGGTGGCGATCGAGGAGGCGGTGCTCGCCGATCAGATCTTCCAGGCGCTGATGGGCGACGACGTCGAGCCGCGGCGGCTATTCATCGAGAACAACGCGCAGTTCGTGAAGACGCTGGACATCTGAAGCCGTGGCGGACCGCCACTCGTCGCCGACGAACCGTGCGCCGGCGTCGATCAGCAGCCTGACGCACGCCGAATAGTCGCCGCCGTCGTCGCGCACATAGTCGGCGCCGTAACACGCCCAGCCGAGCGGGCTCGATCCGTGATGTCGGTCGCGAATCGTGAGATCGGGGCGCAGCGCGAGCAGCGCGCGCACGAGATCCGCACGGCCACGGACCGCGGTGTGGTGCAGCGCCGTTGCGCCGGCGTCGTCGAGCGCGTCGACCGGAAAGCCGGCCGCGAGACAGGCGAGCACACTCGCATCGCGGTGGGCCGCCGCCGCGTGCGGGAGCATCATCTGATCTTCGCTTGAAAGCGACCCGCCGCGCCGGGGCGCCGCGCGCGCGCGCGCCGCGTCGACGTCGCCGCGCCCGCAGGCGGCGAGAAGCGAATCCCGCGGCGTAAGCGGTTCGCGGCCCGCGCCGGCCGCCTCCAGCACCGTGACGATCTCGTCGAACCCGCTCCGTGCGGCGAGCATCCACGCGGTTCGTCCATCGGCGCGACGCGCCTGGACGTCGGCACCGTGCGCGAGGAGGAGTCGAGCGATCGGCGGAGCCTGGCCGATGCGCGCCGCGAGATGCAATGCGGTTTCTTGCTCGTCGCCGCAGCGGACGTTCGGATCGGCTCCATGCTCGAGCAGCCAGACGACGCCCTTTCGAACTCGCTCATTGCGCTCGACGTCGTACCAGCGAACGAGAAAGTGAAGCGGCGTGTTCCCCGCGTCGCGGTTGTCATTCAAGTCGCCGCCTGCAGCGAGGAGGAGCTCGAGCGCGTCCTCGTGAAACCGTTCGGCGGCGTGGTGGAGCGACTCGCCGTCCGTAGGCCGTGCGCCGGCCTCGAGCAAGAGTCGCGCGATCGGGACGACGCTGCGCTGGCCGGTGACGGCGAACAGCGCGGAGACGCCGTACCGCGCCTCATGCGCGTTCGGGTCGGCGCCGGCGGCGATCAGGATGCGCGCCGTGGCGAGCAGATCGGCATCCCGCGCCGCGCTTTCACCATGGAAGGGCGAGAAGCAGAGCATGAGGAGCGCGTTGGCGCCGAAGCGGCCAACCGGGACGGAAATGCGCGCCGGGTCCTCGGCGATGAGGCGTGCGACGTCCTCCGCCCGGCCGAGCGCCGACGCGACGTGGATGCTCGTGGTCGCGATGCGAGGCTCAGCGTCGAGTGCCTGCCGAGCGCTCGCAAGGTCCTCGTTCTGAACGGCGTCGACGAATGCGCCGACGGCGCCGTTCAAGCCGCGCAGCGCCTTCACCTGCGCGCGAAGCCTGGCCCAGGTCGGAAAACCATACTCGCGCGCGACGACGCGCTGTGCATCGGCGAGCTTGAGCGTTTGCGCATCGCCGAGCACGGCATGGATGCGGGCGAGGGCGTCGTCGCGGCCTTCGTGAAACGCCTTGTGCAGCGCCTTGGCCTCGTGCTTGAGATGATCGAGGTCGGCGCGTGCGGGCAGGGCCCGGGCAGGCATGGAAACCTCCTTTCGAGAACTGCCCGTCGTCCGCGTGCTCGGGCTGAAAGAAGGTCGTGTGTGAGACGGCGACCTACCGGGTGGACTGAGTCCTTTCCGCGGACGGATGCGCCCCGACGCGCGACGTCGACGATAAGGCGCTGACCCGAGTGTGTCAACGAATCGCCGCACGGGGCTGTCCAAGTCGACATGCGCCACATCCGCCTCGCCCTTCGCACGCTGTTCAAGACGCCGTTCGTCACCGCCGTCGCGATCATGTCGCTCGCCCTCGGCATCGGCGCCAACGCGGCGATCTACTCCCTGTTCAACGAGCTCCTGCTCGCGCCCCTTCCCGTTTCTCATCCCGAACGCCTCGTCAATCTCGGCGGGAACACGGTCAGCCCGGGCTCGCATCAATGCGGACTCGCCGGAAACTGCCAGTGGGTGTTCAGCTACCGCATGTTCCGCGACCTCGAGGCGCAACCGGGGCCGTTCAGCGGCGTCGCGGCGCACGTCATCTTCACGGCGAACATCGCCTTTCACGGAAACACGTCGAACGAGTCCGCCGAGCTCGTGTCGGGGTCGTACTTCCCCGTGCTCGGCGTCCGGCCGGCGATCGGACGCCTGTTCACCGTGGACGACGACAAGACGATCGGCGGCCAGCCGATCGTCGTGCTGAGCCACGAGTACTGGCAAAGTCAGCTCGGCGGCGATCCGTCGATCCTTGGACAGACGATCTCGGTGAACGGGAAGGAGCTGACGGTGATCGGCGTGTCGGCGGCCGGGTTCGAGGGAACGACGCTCGGCAACAAGCCGGCGCTGTTCGTGCCGGTCACGATGCGCGCGGCGATGAATCAGGGCGCCGAAGCGTTCGACGATCGCCGGCAGTACTGGCTCTATCTGTTCGCCCGGCTCGCCCCCGGCGTGACGCCGGCCCAGGCGCGCGCGCGCGAGAACGTGCTCTATCACAGTATCATCAACAGCGTCGAGGCGCCGCTTCAAGCGGGCGTAAGCGCGAGCACGCTCGCGCGATTCAAGGCGAAGACGCTGGAGTTGGGCGACGCCCGCCGCGGGTTGAGCACGCTCCACGAGCAGACTGAAATGCCGCTCGTGCTGCTGTTCGGAATCACGCTGTTCGTCCTCGCCATCGCCTGCGCGAACATCGCGAATCTGCTGCTGGCGCGCGCGGCGAACCGCTCGCTCGAGATGGCGGTGCGCCTCTCGCTTGGCGCCGAGCGGCGACAGCTCCTCGCGCAACTGCTCACCGAATCGGTGCTGCTCGCCGCGCTCGGCGGGTTGGCCGGGTTGGCCGTGGCGTGGGCGACGCTGCACGCGATCGTCGCGCTCTTGCCGCTCGGCGTGTCCTCGACGCTTTCGTTCACGCTGCGTCCCCAGGCGATTGGCTTCGCGGCGCTGTTGTCGATGGCGACCGGCCTGTTGTTCGGTCTCTTCCCCGCCCTCCACAGCACGCGCCCCAATCTCGTGTCGGCGCTGCGCGACGGCTCGGGCAAGACGTCGGCGACGCGCGCCGCGACACGTTTCCGCACCTCGCTCGTCACGGTGCAGATCGCGCTGTCGATGGCGCTGCTCGTCTCGGCGGGCCTGTTCATCAAGAGCCTGTCGAACGTGAGCCGCGTCGGGCTGGGGCTCGACGTCAACGATCTCGTGACCTTCCGTGTGGCGCCGGTGCTCAACGGCTATCCGGGCGTCCGCTCGGCCCAGATTTTCGCGCGGATCGAGTCCGAGCTCGAAGCGATTCCGGGCGTGCGCGGCGTCACTGAGGCTCGGGTTCCCGTGCTGGCCGGCAACAACTGGGACAACGACGTGAACGTGCAGGGCTTTCCGCGCACGCCCGACACCGACGTCGACGGCTACTATGACGCGGTGGGCCCTGGTTTCTTCGGGGCGATGGGCGAGACGATGGTATCCGGGCGCCAGTTCACGGCCTCCGACGTCCTTGGCGCACCGCGCGTGGCGATCGTCAACGAGTCGTTCACCAAGAAGTTCAAGCTCGGCGCGAACGCGCTCGGCAAGTTGATGGGATTGGGCGATAGCCTCACGCACGTGATCGTGGGCGTCGTGAAGGACTCGCACTACAGCGGCGTCAAGCAGGACATGCGGCCGGTGTTCTTCCTCCCATACGAGCAGGACACCACGATCGGCTCGCTCACGTTCTACGTCCGCAGCCCGCTGCCGCCGGCGACGCTGATGCCGCAGATCCGCGCGACGGTGTCGCGCATCGATCATAATCTGCCGGTGATGAGCCTGAGGACGATGCCGCAGCAGCTTCGCGACAACGTGTATCTGGACCGGATGATCAGCACACTCTCGGCGGCGTTCGCCGCGCTCGCCACGCTGCTGGCGGCGATCGGGCTCTATGGTGTGCTCGCATACTCAGTCGCGCAGCGCACGAAAGAGATCGGCGTGCGCATGGCGCTCGGCGCCGATTCGTCGCGCATCGTGGCCATGGTGCTGCGCCATGTCGCGGCGATGACGGCGATCGGCGCGACGATCGGCGCCGCGGGCGCGTACGGCATCGGGCGCGGCGCGCAGTCGCTGCTGTTCGGCATCGGCGGGCGCGATCCGCTGATCATGACCGAAGCGGCGGCGCTCCTCGCGATCGTCGCGCTCGCCGCCGGCGCGATTCCGGCGTTGCGAGCGTCGCGGGTGGATCCGGTGCAAGCGCTGCGGTACGAGTAGCGACGCGGCCCGAGGCCGCCCCGCGGTGGGCTACATCGAGTGAGTGAGACGCGCGGGGCGGGTAGACGGTCTCCGGCCCGCGCGCTCAGTCACCGCTACGCCAATTACGGACGGCTCGCGACGTCCGGCGCCTCGTACTCGCGTTCGGTGCGCACGGTAGTCGTGGGGCCGTGGCTGCGAAGGCCGAATAGGCCGAGCAGGCCGAACAGACCGATCCAACCCCAGTTGTGGCCGCCGCCGTAATTGCCGGCCTGGTCGTAGCTGCCGGCGGCCGCTCCGGTGTCGGGCCGCGTTCCCGCGGCGCCGGTCGACGTCGCATGCGTGTCGCCCGTCTGCGGCACGGCCGGGTTCGTCGGCGCGGCCGCGCCCGGCAGGGTCGATGGCGTCGCCTGTGGTGTGGTGGTCGGATTGGCCTGCGCCGCCGATTGCGGCGTCGCCGCGCCGTTGGCGGACGAGCCTTGCGCCTGCATCGTCGCGGCCGCGCAACAGACGGCGGTCAATGCCGCGCAGACCGTGCTCGTCAATTTTAGTTTGCTCATATCGTCGCCCTCATCCAGAGTCAGCGCCAACGAGGTCGTTGGCGAACTAGACTCGCTCGCACGGGCCGTGCCGCCTGCAATCAAGAACGAACTCGAGCGGGCGCTTTCGACTACGAAGTCGTTGTGTCAGCTCGCTCTCAGCGCTTCGACCGGGTCGACCTGAGTCGCTCGGCGAGCCGGCGCCATGCTCGCCAACACGGCGACCACGAGCAGGAACCCAACGGCAGCGACGAACGTGGCCGGATCAGTCGGGCGCACGCCATAGAGGAGCGAGGACAACAGCCGCGTCGTCGCCAACGCGGCCGCGGCGCCGATCAGCGCGCCGAGGACCGCGAGGCGAAGCGAGTGGCCGACGACGAGGCGCGTCACCGCCCAAGCGTGCGCTCCGAGCGCCACGCGAAGGCCGATCTCCGAACGGCGTTGAGTCACCAGGTAGCCGATAACGCCATACGTGCCGACAGCGCTCAGAAGCAGCGCCATCGCCGCGGCGACCGCAAGGAGCCCGAGGATGAACGACACCCGCGCGAGAGAATGTTGCACGACCGAAGTCAAAGTCTGGACACGGTCCACCGATACCGTTGGATCGATTGCGAGGATCGTGCGCCGAATCGTCGGAACGAGACTGGTCGGATCGTCGAGCGACGTGCGGACGACGAGCTCCATGTCGTGCGGCGGTTCCCAGAGCGGCGCGTTCGGGATTGGGATAATCGGAAAGAACACCGCCTCGACCGGCGGCTTCTCCAGACCGTCGCCGCGCACGTCAGCCGTCACGCCAACCACACGATAAAACGGCGGCATCGATCCATTCCACTTGATGCCTCGCCCGATCGGATTCTCGCCGGGCCAAAACCGCTGGGCGAGTGCGCGCGTCACGACCACGGCTCCGGTTGCCGCTTCGGCGTCATGCCAATCGGGCACGCGGCCTTGCACAGGCAGACCGAGCGCGGCAAAGAATCCAGGCGCGGCTTCGGTCACCTTCACGCACGGCGGTACCTCACCCGGTGCGAGCGGGTGATCTTCGATCCAGACGACGCTACAAAAGCCGAAGCTCACGAGCGGCGCATCGGTTGCAGCGCCCGCCGCGCGCACACCTGGCAACGCGGCGACACGTTCCTGCAACGTCCGATGGAATGCCGCGACCGGCGCCCAACCGCTGTAGCGCGACCAGGGGATGTGAACATGCATGGTGACGGCGCGGCTGGGATCGAACCCTGGCTTGACGTGCCGCAGCTGTTCGACTGTCCGCAGCATGAGCCCGGCGGCCGCGAGCAGCACGAGCGCGAGCGTCATCTGCCCCACGATCAGCGCGTCCCGCACGAGGCGGGTCGTTCGCGATGCGGTGAGGCCACGTCCTCCTTCGCGGAGGGTTGCCGTATCGACGTCGCGGTGAGACAAGAGCGGAACGACACCGAACATGACGCCAAGCGCGATCGCGAGCAGTGCCGTGAACGCGACGGCCGGCCATCCAAGCGCCACCGATCCAAGCCGCGGAATGCTCGACGGCGCCACGGCCACGAAGAGATGCAACGCGCCCCACGCGAGGAGAAGAGCGAGCAGGCCGGCAGTCATCGTCAGCAACAGGCTTTCGGCCAAGTAATGAACCGCGAGATGCGCCCGCCCAGCACCGAGCGCCGCGCGCACCGCGGCTTCACGCCGATGCGCTTCGAGGCGAACGAGAAACAGGTTGGCGACGTTGGCCGCGGCCATCAGAAGCACCAGCGCGACCGCGCCGAACACGACCCACAGCACTCGCGCCGTGGCGCCCACGACCTGGGTGCGAAGGGGCGTCGCGGCTACGCTGAAGTGATATAGTCGCATGAACGCCGCCGAATACGCAGACGGCGCGACGTCGGGCAGCCGGGCCGTGAGCGCCGCAAGCTCTCGCTGCGCGTCGCCGGCGCTGACGCCGGGCGCCAATCGCGCGATCATCGAATACGGATGTGTGTTGACCGGGCGCGCCGCCGGATCGAGTTGCAGCGGGAGCCAAACATCGACGCCGAAGCCGGCGAGGTCCGCTTGTGACGCAAAGGCACTTGGCATCGGCAAGTTTACCTGCGCCCCCGCAACCCCAACGACGAGCACCCGATTCCCTTCGATGCCGATCGTGCGTCCCACGATCGATGGGTCGCCGCCAAAGTCGCGCTCCCAGAACCCGTAGCCGAGGACGACGACTTGCGGACCGTTCGGCGCGTCGTCGGCGGTGGACAGTAGTCGCCCCACGGCCGGGCGTGCGCCGAGGACCCCGAACAACGAGCTCGTGATCTCTGCAGACTGTACGCGCGCTGCCCCGTCGGCCGCGCGGACGGAAAGCGTGCCGGTCGTGTAGATCCCGCTGGCGGCCAACGTCTGCGCCTCTCGACGAAAGAAGAAGTAGCCCGCCGGTGAAACTCCCCAGCTTCCCGCGGTGACCGCGGCGCCGGAGACCGGGTGGGTGATGGACACGAGGCGCTCGGCCGCGGGATAGGGCAACGGCCGAAGCACGACGGCGTCGAGGACGGTGAAGATCGATGTCGTTGCACCGATGCCAAGCACGAGGGTGACCAGCGCAACGAGAGAGAAGGCTGGCGTGCGGACGAGCGCCCGAACGCTCTGTCGCGCCTCGCGGCGAATCGCGTCGAAGATATCCATACGGCGTCTCAGTTGATGGGTGACCAGATCGATGTCTCTCGCCTGACGGCGGTATGCGGTGTAGTCGCCAAAGCGGCGTTGCGCCTCGGCCAAGGCGGCGTCGCGCGACCAGCCGCCGGCAACGAATTCCTCCACTCGCCCTTCCAAATGGAATCGCAGCTCGTCGTCGACTTCTCGCGCCAGTCGAGCGTCGGATGTCGGCAGCCGAAAAACGCGCCGCACCCCGTGCCACCGCGAGCCCGGTGACATCACCGCGCCGGCTCTGGTGCGAGCACGCGCGACACGGCCAAGGTGTAGCGTTCCCAGCGCGACAGCTCTGCGGTGAGACGACGCCGGCCGGTGGGCGTGAGCTGATAGAATCGCGCGCGCCGCCCCGCGTCGGTGTATCCCCACTGGCTTTCGAGACAACGCTTCTGTTCGAGGCGATGGAGCGCAGGGTAGAGCGCGCCGTCCTCGATCTGCAGCGCGCCGCGCGTGCGCTGCTCGATCCATCGCAGCGTCGCGAGTCCGTGCATCGGACCCCACGAGAGGGCGCGGAGGATCATGAGATCGAGTGTGCCGCGGACGACGTCGAGGTCGGACGGTGCGCTCACGATGGACGGCTCCAATTGCGGGCGAACGGACTCCCGCGACGTTGCCGCGGTGACAGGGAGACTATCCTAAGCTTCTTAGTATACGAGCGCCAGCGAGGCATTGGACACCCGCAGGGCATGATTGGTTTGGCCGGGTGCAGCGAGCCCCGCTACCTTTGCTCGAATGCCCGAAATCATCCCCGTCAACTATCGCGACGACATCCTGCCGGCGTACCGCGACACGCCGGTCGGGCTCCTGCTCGAGTATCACAACCTCGGGCGGGCGATCGGCTCGGTGACGGCTCCGCAGCTACTGATCGGCATGTGCATGGACAGCCGCAAGGCGCTGCGCATCCCGAACGACTTCGCCTTCGTGCTGCGAACGGCGGGGGCCAACATGCGCGACAACGAGTTCCGCATCTCCTACGCGATCGCGGTGGGAGGCGTGCGCACGATCGTCCTGATCGCCCACACCGACTGCGGCATGGCCCAGCTCGAGCCACGGCGTGAGCAGTTCATCGAGGGCATGGTCCGGAACGCCGGCTGGGAGCGCGAACGCGCGGTGCGCCACTTCGCGGACAGCGCGCCCAAGTTCGGCATCCGGGACGAAGTCGACTTCGTGCTCGGCGAATCGGAACGGCTGCGGTCCATCTATCCGCGAATTTTCGTGGCACCCCTGCTCTACCGCGTCGAAGACGACCTGCTGTACCAGCTCGGCGCGTCGTGAGGTCGCGGGGAGCGCGCTAGAGCCGGCCCTGCTGCCGAGCGAGGCAGGGCTCAGCCGCCGCCCGGCGACGGCTTGAGTCCGCGTTGTACGAGCAGCGGCTCGACACTCGCATCGCGTCCGCGGAAGGCGCGATAGAGGTCGGCCACGTCCTCCGTACCGCCGCGCGACAGGATCATGTCGCGAAAGTGCTGGCCGTTGGCGCGGGTCAGCCCGCCGTGTTCGGTGAACCAGGCGTAGGCATCGTCGTCGAGCACCTCGGCCCAGAGATAGGCGTAGTAGCCCGCCTGATAGCCGCCGTTCCAGATATGAGCGAAGTAGGTCGTGTGGTAGCGGGGCGGCACCTCCCGCATCGCGACGTGGTATCGCTCGAGCGCCGCCATCTCGAAGGAGTCGACGTTCTGTTTCGGCGCCCCGGCCGGCAGCGAGTGCCAGGCCATGTCGATCAGCGCCGCTTCGACGTACTCGGTGAGCGCGAAGCCCTGATCGAACGTCCGTGACTTCTTGATCCGGTCGACGAGCGCCTGCGGCATCGGGGCGCCCGTCTGGTAGTGCTTGGCATAGTGCGCGAACACGTCGGGGTCGAGCGCCCAGTGTTCATTGAACTGTGATGGGAATTCCACGAAGTCGCTCGGCACCGCGGTCCCCGAGAGCATGGGATACTCGACGTGCGAGAACATGCCGTGCAGCGCGTGCCCGAACTCGTGGAACATCGTCGTCACGTCGTCGAAGCTGAGCAGCGCCGGCTGGCCCGGCGCCGGCTTCGTGAAGTTCGCGACGTTGAACACGACGGGTTTGGTGCCGAGCAGGCCGGACTGGTCGACGAAGCTGTCCATCCACGCGCCGCCGCTCTTGTTATCGCGTTTGAAATAGTCGCAGTAGAAGAGGGCCAGAGACTTGCCGTCGGCGTCGAACACCTCGAACACGCGGACGTCGGGTTGGTAGACGGGAATGTCCTTCCGTTCCTTGAAGGTGATTCCGTAGAGGCGGTTCGCGGCGTAGAACACGCCGTCTTGGAGGACCCGGTCGAGCTCGAAGTACGGCTTGATCTGCGACTCGTCCAGGTCATAGTCAGCCTTGCGGACCTGCTCGGCGTAGAACTGCCAGTCCCACGGCTCGAGCGTGAAGCCACCGTGCTGCTGGTCGATCAGCGACTGCATCCGAGCCGCCTCCTCATGCGCTTTGGCGACGGCCGGCGCGCCAATGTCACTCAGCAGCTTGATCGCGGCACTCGGCGTTTTGGCCATCTGGTCGGCAAGCACGTAGTCGCCGGCGGTGGCGTAGCCGAGGAGCTTGGCGCGGTCGGCGCGGAGTTGGGCGATCCGCTGGATGATGGCGCGCGTGTCGTTGGCATCACCCCGATCGGCGCGATGGCTCGACGCCTCGTACAGTTGCTGCCGCACGGCACGCCGCACGAGCGACGCCTGCGCCGGCTGCTGGGTCGTGTTCTGCAGGGGGAGCACCCATTCGCCGGGAAGCGACCGCTCTTTGGCCGCCTCGGAGGCCGCGGCGACGTCGGCCGCGCTGAGGCCCTCGAGCGATGAGGAATCCTTGAACACCGGCGCTCCGGCTTTGGTCGCGGCGAGCAGGCGGTTCTGGAAATCGGTGGTCAGCTTCGACTCCTCCTGGTTCATGGCGCGCAGCTTGGTCTTGTCCGCTTCGGCGAGCTGTGCGCCGGCGCGTACGAAATCGAGATGGTACCGCTCGACCAGGTACTTCTGCTCCGGCGTGAGCCCCAACTGCGCACGCTTGTCGTACACCTGGCTGACGCGGCGGAACAGCGCGTCGTCGAGGAAGATGGCGTCGGAGTGGGCGGCGAGCTTTGGTGCCTCGTCGCTCTGCACCTGCTGGAGCGTGTCGTTGGTGTTGGCCGACGTGACGCCGTTGAACACCTTCATGACGCGAGTGAGCAACGCCCCGGAGCGCTCGAGCGGGACGATGGTGTTGTCGAAGGTCGGCGGAGCCGACTGGGCGGTGATCGCCGCGACCTCGCGCAACTGCTGCCGCATTCCCTCATCGATCGCCGGCTGATAGTCGGCGTTGTGGATGCGATCGAACGGGGGCGCGCCGAACGGCAGCGTACTCGGCGCGTAAAACGGGTTCGCGGCGGTGAGTGGCGCGGTGGAAGTCACGGTGGCGGCGGGTGAGGGACCGGTGGCCTGCGAACCGGAGTGCGAGCAACCGGCAGTAAGCACGGCGGCGAGTGCGGCAGCGATCGAGAGCGTGGAGAGGCAACGCATCGTCATGGCTCCTCGGGATGGCGTGGTGCGTTGACGTCCGACAACAGGCCGGCGTCGCCCGGTTGCAGCACACAGAGCGCCGCAGCGGTCGATTGCGCCGGCATCGCTGGCGCCCGAGCCGTCAGACGCCCCGCGGCCCGCCGCCTTTGCCGAGGTACAGCAACTGCTTGCCGATGGCGACGTGCACGATGATGAGCGCCAGCACGACCAGCCCAACGCTGATCCAGGTGACGACGGATTGCACCGGCAATATGCCGCCAGTCGCCGTGTGTCGGCTCACCCACGCGACGAGCAGAAAGAGCGCGACGAACGCCGCGCAGGCGCCAACGGCGCCAAGCCCGGCGAGCCGGGCGATTTTTGGTGGCATCGAGTCTCCCGTGACAGCGGTTTCGTAGAAAGCTCTATGGCCCGTGCTGGGCACGCAACCTGATCAGGACGCCGCCTAGGCCCCCCGATACACCTCCGGCCCAGAGCTCGTGACGCGGTGCGAGATCAAGGGCAGCGGCGGCTCGGCTTCATCGGCGATCGTGATCGCGGCGCGCAGCGCCTGGCGACCGGCAACGATGCCGGCGCGGTCGCGGGCGAAGATCGTCGCCAGCGGCTCGCCCGCCTCGACCCAATCGCCCGGTCGCGCCGTGATCACGAATCCCACCGTCGGGTCGACGACATCGTCGACGTGCGACCGCCCCCCGCCCATCTCGACGATGGCGCGGCCGATCGGCTTGGGCTCGACGCGCGCCACGAAGCCGCGGCGGGGCGCGGGAAACAGCTCGCACTCCGCGGCCTGCGGCAGCACCGCCGGATCCTCGACGACGCCGGGGTTGCCGCCTTGCGCCTCGATGATCTGTTGAAAGCGCTCCGCCGCGCGCCCGGTCCCGATCGCCTTCTCGAGCTCGCGGCGCGCCGCGTCGACGTTCGGCGCGGCGCCGGCGAGCACGAGCATCTCGGCGCCAAGCGCATACGTCAGGGCCATCAGATCCGGGGGACCCTCGCCCTTGAGCGCCGCGATCGCCTCCTCGACCTCGAGCGCGTTGCCGCACGCCCGGCCCAGCGGGCGATCCATTGCCGTGACCAGCGCAAGGCAGGCGCAGCCGTGATCTGCGCCGAGATTTATCATCAGGTCCGCCAGCTCCAGCACGCGCTCGAGCTCTGGCAGAAACGAGCCGCTGCCGCGCTTCATGTCGAGCACGAGGCCGGAGAGATCTTCCGCCAGCTTCTTGCTCATGATGCTAGCCGCGATGAGCGGAATCGACTCGACGGTCGCCGTCGCGTCGCGCAGGGCGTACATCCGGCGGTCCGCGGGCGCGACCTCCGGCGTCTGTCCCATCATCGCGCAGCCGAACCGGGCGATCTGATCGCGCGCTTGCGCCAGCGTGAGATCCGTGCGGAACCCCGGGATGGATTCGAGCTTGTCGAGCGTGCCGCCGGTGTGACCGAGCGAGCGGCCGGACATCATCGGCACGGCGACGCCGACGGAGGCGACGAGCGGCGCGAGGACGAGCGACACCTTGTCACCAACTCCGCCCGTGGAGTGCTTGTCGACACGGGCCCGGCCGAGCTGTGAGAGATCGAGGCGGTCGCCGCTGTCGAGCATGGCTTCCGTGAGCGCGGCGGTTTCGGCGCGGTCCAGGCCGCGAAGAAAACAGGCCATGAGCAGGGCCGCCATCTGATAGTCGGGAACGTGCCCCTTGGCGTACGCGAGGGCGAGCGCGCGCCATTCGCCGGGATCGATCCGGCCGCCGTCACGCTTTCGTTCGATCAACCGATGTGCGAGCATTGAAGCGTCTGCGGGGTATTCGATTCGGGACATTCCACTTCGTGGAGCTTCGCATGAGACTGCGCATCGCCGCGCTCGCGCTGTCGACGACGCTGGGCCTTGGCATCGCGACGGCGAGCGCACAGACCGCCGCCGAACACGTGGCAGCCGGCGACCGGGCGCACGCGGCGCTCGACATCACGACGGCACTGCGTGAATACGAAGCCGCGGTCACCGCCGACTCGACGAACTACGACGCGCTCATCAAGGCGGCACACGACGCGGTGGACCTCGGTGAATTCAATCCCAGCGCCGACGCGCGAACGGCGTTGTACCGAAGGGCAGAACACTACGCGCGACTCGCCGTGGCGGCAAATCCGAACGAGGCTGCCGGCCATTTCGAGCTGGCCCGCGCCGTGGGACGCAACGCGCTGACGATGGGCTCGCGCGACCGCGTCAAGTTCGCTGGGGTGGTGCGCGACGAAGCGTTGAAGACGCTCGCCATCGACCCCAAGCACGCTGGCGCGCTGCACGTGATGGGACTCTGGAACGCCGAGGTGATGCGACTGAACGGCCTCGCCCGCCTGGTCGCCAAGACTTTCCTTGGCGGAAGCGTGTTCGGCGAGGCGAGCTGGGACAACGCGCAGCGCTACCTCGAGCAAGCCGTCGCGCTCGACAGCACGCGCATCACCCATCGCCTCGACCTCGGCGCAGTCTACGAGGACCGCGGAGACAAGGCGAAAGCGATCGCGCTGTACGAGTGGATCGCGCGCGCGCCGGTCACCGACTTCAACGATCCGAAGTACAAGGAGCTGGCAGCCGCGCGGCTGAGCAAGCTGCGCTGAACGCGGTTCGCCGTCGCCGCTCGCCGCTACGACGCCGCGGCTTCGCCCATGTCATCTGCTTCGTCAGGCGAGCGCTGGTGGCGTGCTCGGCGGCGGCGGCGAATGTGCCGAAGCTCGTCCGCAAGGTCGTCCCAGGCGTCGCGCCCGCGGCGGCGCAGCCGGCGGCCACGCTTCGCCAGCGCGTGCCGCGTGTCGGCCCCGGAGCGCGGGGCGAACAGCAGAGCCGCGCCGGCGCCAAGGATGATGCCCAGCGTGAGGCCCGCCGCGAATACGCCCGCGGTCAGACCGCCCCGTTCGGTCGAGGTGGCCGACTGGCGGGACCGGCTTCGGGGGTCCAGACTTTCCGCGGCCTGGGGCGAAGGACTGAGCGACAGGGGTTTTCCGCGCCTGGCGGGACCGGCATAGGCCATTGCTTGCGACGCTCCGTTCGTTGGTAAGAAACTTGCGGCTTCTGGCCCCATTCGAAGGCGCTGTACCGCGGTGATTCAGGCTCCCACTTGCCGGTTCTCCTAGCCCGGCATCCTGCCTCGCCGACTCAAACGATCTCCCGTACGAGCTGCATCTAGACGCCAGAGCCGGGACGTGCTTCCCGTCCCGACGTAGGCGCGAGGAAACTCATGGGCGCGAACGGCAAGGGCAAAACTGTTCTTCTCGTGGAAGACAACGAGGACAACCGCATCGTCTATTCCACGATTCTGCGGCACTTCGGGTATTCGGTGACCGAGGCGCTGAACGGCGAGGAGGGCATCGCGAAGGCGCGCAATGAGAAGCCAGATCTCATTTTGATGGACATCTCGATCCCGGTGATCGACGGGTGGGAAGCGACGCAGGTGTTGAAGCATGATCCTCAGACGCGCGACATCCCGATCATCGCGTTGACGGCGCATGCGCTCGCCGCCGACCGCGAGAAGGCGATGGAAGTCGGATGCGACGGCTATTTGGCCAAGCCCTGCGAGCCGCGAGCGGTCGTGGCCGAAGTCCAACGGTTCCTCGGGAAGAGTGATGGACCCGCGGCGTGACGACGAGCGCTCGCGCATCCTGATCGTCGACGACCACGAAGACAACGTGGAGTTGCTGCGCGCGCGGCTCGAGTCCTGGGGCTACGCGCCGGAGACGGCGGGCGACGGCGCCGAGGCGTTGGGCAAGATCGAGGAGTCGCCGCCGGACCTGATCCTGCTCGACGTCATGATGCCGAAGATCGACGGCATCGAGGTCGCGCGCCGCGTGAAGGGGAACGATTCGCTGCCCTTCATCCCGATCATCATGCAGACGGCGCTCGACACGACCGAGAGCAAAGTCGAAGGACTCGAGGCCGGCGCGGACGACTACATCACGAAGCCGATCGATTTTCCCGAGCTCAAGGCGCGGGTCAAGTCGATGCTCCGCATCAAGCGGCTGCAGGAGGCGCTCGAGGAGCGCGAACGGCAACTCCTCGAGGCGAACGAGCGGCTGCGGTACATGTCGCAGACCGATGCGCTGACGTCGATCGACAACCGGCGCCATCTCGAGGAGCGGCTCGACGAGATGTTCGAGCATGCGCGGCGGCTCTCCGAGCCGTTCTCCTGCGTGATGTGCGATCTGGACCGCTTCAAGAGTGTGAACGACAGCTACGGGCATCAGGCGGGCGACGCGGTGCTCAAGCAGTTCGCCAAGATCCTGCGCGGCGAGGTCCGCGAGATCGATCGGGTCGGGCGCTACGGCGGCGAGGAGTTCATGCTCCTCTTGCCGGGAACGGTGCTCGACGCCGCCGTCACCTTCTCCGAAAGGGTGCGGAAACAAGTCGAAGGCCATACATTCACGTTCGAGGGCACGACGATTCGGCGGACGGCGAGCTTCGGCGTGTCCGCCTGGCCGCACCCGCGCATCGGCGATTGCGACGGGCTGGTGCGTGCCGCCGACGACGCGCTGTACGTCGCAAAAGAAAGGGGACGCAACCGGGTCGTGCGCTTCGACGGCCCCGAATACAACGAGCATCTAGCGGCGGACGATGGATCACACGAACCCACCCGAGCCGACGTTCACGTCTCGCACCAGCCCGGAGCCACTCCCGTCGCCGACGCCGGCATCCGATGGGAACGCTGACCCCGGCGGCGACGTCGCTCAGCTCCGCGCGCGGCTAGCCGACCTCCAGCGCGAGCGCGATCACCTCGTCGCCGTCGTCGACATTCTGCAGGATATCTCCACCTCGCTCCATTTCGTCGACATCCTGCAGACGATCTCGCAGAAGATGGGCGAATCGTTCGAGCTCGACCGGTGCGCGATCTTCCTCTCCGGTGACGCGAACGAAGTGCGCCTCGTGGCGAGCTACGAGGATCCGACGATCCGCAACCTGGTCGTCGACCTCAATCGCTACCCGGAGCTCAAGCGCTGCTTCGAGACCGGCGAGACCGTGTTCATTCCCGACGTGGCGAGCGAGCCGTCGCTGCGCAGCGTGCGCGCGACACTCGACGCGCGCGGCGTGCGCGCCATCGTCGTCGTGCCCATCCAATGGCAGGACACGGTGATCGGCGCCATTTTCCTTCGCACGCGGCGCGATGCCGAGGCGTTCTCCAACGCCGACATGCACTTCTGCCAGGTGATCGCGTCGCTCACCGCGCGCGCGCTTCGCAACGCGCACCGGTTCGAGGCCTTGCTGCACGATCAGAAAGAGGCCAGCCGTGACCAGCGACGCGCCGACCTGCAGCGGGTCGCGCTGATCGCGTTCGTGCGCCGGCTGCTCGACCGCCACACCTCGACCGCCGACCACGTGTGGGCGGAAACGCTGTTGCCCAAGGCGTCCGATGAGGAGCTGGAGCGGCTGGTGACGGTCGCGATGCAAGTCATCGATGAAGAAGCCAAGGGATAGCGCGAGCGACGAGGCCGCCCGCGCCGCCACACTTCGGGAGCAGCTCGAGCGGGCGTCGTACGAGTACCATGCGCTCGACCGGCCGTCGATCAGCGACGCCGAGTACGATCGGCTGTACCGAGAGCTCGTCACGCTGGAGGAAGCGCACCCTGAGCTGCGCACGGCCGACTCGCCCACCCAGCGCGTGGGCGCCGAGCCGGCGAGCGCGCTCGCCAAGCACACCCACCTCGTTCCGATGCTCTCGCTCGCCAACGCCTTCAACGAGGAGGAGCTCGCGGCGTGGGAGCAGCGCATCGTCCGCCTGGCCGGCGAGGACGTGCGCGCCTCGGGTTACACCTGCGAGCTCAAGATCGACGGCGCCGCGGTGAGCCTGACGTACCGCGAGGGCGTGCTCGTCGAAGGGGCAACGCGCGGCAACGGCTCGATTGGTGAAACCGTCACGGCAAACTTGCGCACGCTGCGCGACATCCCGCTCCGGCTTCGCGGCGCCGACCATCCGTTCATGATGGAGATTCGAGGCGAGGTGTTCATGCCCTTCTCGAGCTTCGAGCGCATGAACGAGGAGCGCGTGGCGCAGGGGCTCCCGGTGTTCGCGAATCCGCGCAACTCGGCCGCCGGAGCGCTTCGGCAGCTCGATCCCAAGGTCACGGCCGCACGCCCGCTCCGCTTTTTCGGCTACGCGATCGCCGTTCCCGACGGGGAAGAGCTTCCAGTCCCGACGCAGAGCGCGCTGCACGACCGGCTCGAATCGTGGGGGATTCCGGTCGCACCGCACCGCTGTTGCTGCGCCACCCTCGACGAGGTGCACGCCTGGGCGCGCGACGTCGAGCATCGGTTTCGCGGCGAGATCGACTTCGCGATCGATGGCGCCGTGGTCAAGGTCGACAATCTCGCGCTCTGGCCCGACTTGGGCGTCGTCGGCGGCCGCGAGCCGCGCTATTCGATCGCGCGCAAGTTCGCGCCCGACATCGCCGAAACGTCGCTGCTCGCCATCGACGTGAACGTGGGACGCACGGGCAGCATCAACCCGTTCGCGGTGCTGCAGCCCGTCGAGATCGGCGGCGCCCAGGTGCGCTTGGCCACGCTGCACAACTTCGACTTGGTGGCGCGGAAAGATCTCCGCGTCGGTGACGTGGTGCAGGTGAAGCGCGCGGGCGACGTGATCCCGCAAATCATAGGACCGGTGCCGGATAAGCGTGACGCTGCCAATCCACCCGCGCCCTATGCGCCGCCAACGAACTGCCCCAAGTGCGGCACGGCGCTGGTCGCCGGCAGCGACAAGGGAATGCTTTATTGCCCCTACTTCGAGTGCCCCGGGCGGCAGCTCGAGGGGCTCGTGCACTTCGCGTCGCGCGGCGCGATGGACATTCGGGGACTCTCGTACGCGCGTCTCGCCCAACTGATCGACGCCGGCCTCGTACACGACGCAGCCGACCTCTACGATCTCGCCGCGCCGCAGCTCGCCGAGCTCGAGCGCCTGGCCGACAAGAGCGCTGAAGCGCTGGTCGCGGCGATCGCGGCGTCACGAGCGCAGCCGCTCTCGAGGCTGCTCTTTGCCCTCGGCATCGAGCACGTGGGCGAGAACGCCGCCCGGCAGATCGCGCGGCACTTTGGCACCATGCCGTCGATCGCCGCGGCCTCGGCCGACGACATCCTCGCCGTGCACGGCATCGGTGAGACGATCGCCGAATCGATCGCGAGCTGGTTCGCCGACCCGCAGGCCCGCTCGCTCGTCGACCGCCTCCGCGAGCGCGGGCTGACGATGGACGAACCGCTGACGTCGACGGGGGACGCCCTCAAGGGGCAGACGGTCGTCATCACCGGCACGTTGCCGACGCTATCCAGAGAGCAGGCGGCGGCGCTCGTCGAGGCAAATGGCGGGAGGGTGTCGAGCAGCGTCTCGAAAAAGACCAGTTTCGTCGTTGTGGGCGACGACGCCGGCAGCAAATTAGAGAAGGCGCGGCAGCTCGACGTCGAGGCGATCGACGAGTCCGAGCTGCTGCGCCGCGTCGCCACGCGGGCAACCTGAGGAGAACGTGATGTCACAGTCGATCGACCTGCCGGAGAACGCCCTCGTCGCGCTGACGCGCGATTCATTGCTGGCGCTGCGCACCGCGCTGTTCCGCGACGTGGGTCCGGGCGCCGCGGCGCTCCTTCAGGAAGCGGGCTACGCCGGCGGCCAGGCGTTGTACGACGCATTCGGCCGCTGGCTCGGCAGCCGCGGACTTGGCGCGCCTGAATCACTCGCGGCGGCGGCCTTCGGCGCGCGCGCCACGGAGTTTTTCAAGAGCGCCGGCTGGGGATCGATGCAGATTGGGACGCTCGAGTCCGTGGCGACGATCGACTCAGGCGACTGGGCGGAGAGCGATCCAGCCTATCCGCTCGACTTTCCAGGATGCTACTACACGGCCGGCGTGCTCGCCGACCTGTTCGGCCGCTTGGCGGGAGAGTCGCTCGCCGTGATGGAAGTCGAGTGCCGATCGATGGGAGCGCCGCGGTGCCGGTTCCTCGTCGGCAGCGCCGACAGGATGCAGCGCGTCTACGACGACATGGGGAATGGCATTCCGTACGAGGAGTCGGTCCGCGGGGCGGCGTGAACGGGGCCGGCGGCGGACGGCGTCACTGTTCCTTTAGCGCTTCCTCATACAGCGGGTTCGTCACCAGCTCGCCGTCGATCAACACCTCGCGGTCCCAGGGCAGAATGATCGTGCTCTCGGTGGCGAGCGCGTGAAAGTCGGGCGTGTAGGAGCCCGTCTGGAACGCGACGGCGGTGCGCACCTCGACCGCGCCCGCATTGACCATGGACGCGACGGCGAGCCTGATCGTGTCGCCCGTGTCGCACGTCTCGTCGACGACGAGCACGCGGCGGCCGCGCGCCGAGGCTGGCGCCGCGCTGAGCACCGCCGGCGTCTCGCGCACGATGTCGGCGCCGAAGCGCCGGCTCACCACCATCGAGTGGAATTCGCGGCCGAGAATCGCGGCGATCACGGCACCCGGAATGACGCCGGCCGTGGCGATGCCGACGACGAGGTCCGGGTCATAGCTGCGCGCCACTCTGAGCGCGAGCGCGCGCGAGAGCTCGCCGAACAGCGGCCACTCGACCTCGAAAACGCCCTTCGAATGCTCGACCGACGTGCGGCGTGGCGACATGCAGGTAAGCTACACCGCATAGTGCGCTTCGCACGAAGGGAACGCGTTGTGCGGCAGGCAATTCCGGTTGCTCGCACCCCAGCGACCCGATAGCTTAGCCCCTTCCCCCTGCCGCTTCTCTCCTCCAACACTTTCGCGCCGCATGTCCTGGTGGAGTCGCCTGTTCGGTGGACCGCCTGCTCGCGACCTCAAGGCGAAGCGCCTCGACTATCTGAGCGAGGCAATGGCGTTGGAGCGTCAGGGTGATTACGACGCGGCGTTGACGTCGTACCGGCTGGCGCTGCGCGACCGGCCCAACGACACGAAGATTCTGCAGAACATGGCGATCGCCTTCACCAAGACGAACCGCCCGGACGAGGCCATCCGCTGCTACCGAAGCGCGCTGAGCATCGCACCGGAGTTGTCGGGCGCGCACTACGGACTCGCCTTTCTGCTGCTCAAGCGCGGCGACCGCGCCGGCGCCGAACAGCACCTGCAGGCGTTTCTCGCCAAACCGCCCGCGGGCGCGGAGTCGGAGCGCTGGGTTCGCCACGCGCAGGAGACCATCGCCATGCTGCAGGGCGACGAGACGATCTCCGAGGACGCCGAGCAGTAGCGTGGGCCAGATCCTCGCGGTCGTCAGCCAGAAGGGCGGCGTCGGCAAGACGACCACGGCGATCAATCTCGCGGCCGCACTCGCGCGCTCGGGCACCAAGACGCTGCTGATCGACGCCGACCCGCAAGGGTCGGTTCGCTACGGCCTCGGACTCACATCGCCGAGCGCGGCCCGCGTCGGACTCTCCGATTACCTGTCGGGCACCTATCGCATGCACGAGGTCGTACGTACGACCAACCTGCCCTGGCTCCGCGTCGTGCTCGCCGGCAGCGTGAGCGAGAGCGCGACGCACGATCGGTATCAGCACATCTTCTCGGAGTCGGCGCGCACGGGCGAGCTCTTTCAGCGGGCGCGCGAGCGCGGCTATGCGGTGATCGTCGACACACCGCCCGGGCTCGGCCCCGTGGTGCATCGAGTGCTGGCGAGCAGCCAGCAGGTGTTGGTTCCACTGCAGTGCGAGCCGCTCGCGCTCCAGACGACGACGCAGATTCTGCGCGGCATCCGCGCGTCACTCGACGCGAACCCGCAGCTCGTGCTCGCCGGCGTGCTGCTGACCATGGTCGAGACCGGGAACCCCGCCTCGGAACGCGTGGCCGCTTACGTACGGGAACAGCTTCCGCGGGGACTGGTATTGGATATGGTCGTTCCGCGCACGCCGGCGGCGGTCGATGCGTTCGCCGCGGGGCAACCGGTGGTGCTTCGCGCACCGGACGACGCGGCGTCGAAAGCGTACAGGCTGTTGGCCGAGCAACTCGCGGGGAAATTGGTGTGAATCGACGGCGGGCGACAATCGTGGGGCTGCTCGGTGCAATGCTGGCGACGGCGTGCCTCGACATGTCCGCACCCAAAGGACCGGCGTCGATCTCGGTGCTTCAGCTTCCGTCGCCGTCGGTGGTCGTGGGCGACGTGATGCGCGACAGCAACGGCGTGCCGGCGAAGTTCTCGGTGATCGCCTATGACGCCAACGGCAACCAGCTCTCCGGCATCACTCCTCAGATCATCATCACCGACTCGATCAGGTTCGCTCACTTCAATGCCGATGGCATTCTGACCGGCGACTCGATCGGCTTGGTGAACGTGCTCGGGCAGATCGGCAACTTGCAGACGCCGGTGGTGCCCATACCGGTGACGGTGGCGCCGACGTCGATACAGGCCGTGCCGCCGGTCGACAGCTTCCGCATTCCGTTCAGCACGGACACGACGCCCGCCACCACTCCCGTGGGCGCGGTGATCTCCGGCGCCGACAACACGTTTGCGCAAAAGTTCCTGGTGCACTTCGCGCTCATCTACGCACCGGCGACGGCAACGGGGAAGTCGCCCGCGGTGTTCCTGGCCAATACCGCCACGGGCAAGCCGTTCGCCGTCGACACGACCAAGGTGAATGGCGTGGCGAGCTTGTCATTGTCGGTGATCCGGCTCTTTCTCGCCGACGACTCGCTTTCGGCCGGGCTCAAGACCGACAGCGCGGTGGTCGAGATGCGCGCGTCGTACAAGGGCGCGCCAGTGCCGGGCTCGCCGGTCCGAGTCACGGTGCCAATCGTGGTCCAGCCGGTGAAAGCGACCAGCGCCCGCGCCGCCACCGACCCACGGTAATTCACCGGGTTTCCGTGTCGACTGGCGCGCGGTATACTGGTCCATATTGAAGCGGCCCGGCCGGCTTTGACCTGATCGAGCTCCATTTCGGCAACAGCGAGGACGTCGATGACGACGACCGGTGGACCGCGCAATTCAGCGCCGGGAACGCTCAATCAGTTGTTCTTCCAGGCGGTCGAGACGTATCACCGCCCCGACGCACTGCAGTTCAAGCGCAATGGCCGCTACGAGCCCATCTCGCACGACAGATTGCTCGATCGCGTGCGCCGTGCGTCGCTCGGTCTGAACGAGCTTGGGATCAAGGCCGGCGACCGAATCGCCATCCTCTCCGAGAATCGCCCGGAGTGGGCGATCGTGGACTACGCCTGCCTCTCGCTCGGCGCCGTCGACGTGCCGATCTACCCGAACCTGCCTGGCGACCAGATCGGCTACATTCTGCGCGACTCGGGCGCCGTGGCGATCTGCGTGTCCGACGCGGAGCAGGCGGCGAAGATCGCGCCGGTGCGCGGCGACTGCCCGTCGCTTCGATACGTGATCACCTTCGGCGGCGCCATCCCGACCGCCGATCACACGCTTGCGTCGCTCGAGGCCGCGGGAGAAGCTATCGACACCGACGCGCGGCGCGGCCTCTTCCGCGACCGCGCCGACGCGGTGCGCCCCGACGACGTGGCGACGATCATCTACACGTCGGGCACCACGGGCGAGCCCAAAGGGGTGATGCTGACGCACGACAATCTGTTCGCCAACGTGACGTCGGCGCGTGCGAGCGTGCCGTTTGCCGGCGCGGACGTGTCGCTCAGCTTCCTGCCGCTGTCGCACGTCTTTCAGCGGCACGGCGATTACCTCATGATGGCGACGGGGACGAGCATCGCGTACGCGGAGTCGACCGACACCGTGCCGGCGAACATGATCGAGGTGCGCCCGACGATCGTGTTCTCGGTGCCGCGATTATATGAGAAGATGTACGCGCGGGTGCTCGACAACGCGCTCGCCGGCGGCGCGGCGAAGAAGCGCATCTTTTTCTGGGCGCGGGCCGTGGCCGATCGCTGGGCCGACGTCAAGCTCGCCGGCGGGACACCGCGCGGCGTGCTCGCGCTACAGTATGCGCTGGCGCAGCGGCTGGTGTTCTCCAAGCTCAAGACGCGGACCGGCGGGCGCATGCGGTACTTCGTGTCGGGTGGTGCGCCGCTGGCGCCGGAGATCACGAAGTTCTTCTACGCGGCCGGGCTGACGATTCTCGAAGGCTACGGCCTCACCGAGACGTCGCCGGTGATTTCCGTGAACACGCCGGCGAACTTCCGCATCGGCACCGTCGGCAAACCGATCGCCGGCGTCGAGGTGATGATCGCCGGGGACGGCGAGATCCTGGCGCGCGGGCCGAACGTGATGAAAGGCTATTACAACAAGCCTGCCGCGACCGCCGAGGTGATCGACACGAGCAGCTGGTTCCATACTGGCGACATCGGCGAGATCCGCGACGGCTTCGTCGCGATCACCGACCGCAAGAAGGACATCATCGTCACGGCGGGGGGCAAGAACATCGCGCCGCAGCCGATCGAGAACAAAATCAAGACCAACAAGTACGTCAGTCAGGCAGTGATGATTGGCGACAAGCGCAAGTTCCCGATCGTGCTCGTGGTGCCGAACTGGGATTCCCTCGAGAAGTGGGCGAGGCGCCACGACCTGCTGTGGACGAGCCGGTCGCAGTTGCTGGCGATGCCGCAGGCGCGCGAGAAGCTCGAGCGCGAAGTGATGAGCGAGGTGGAGGGGCTGGCCCGGTTCGAGATGCCGAAGAAGATCGGCCTCCTCGAGCACGACTTCTCGATCGAGCGGGGCGAGCTCACGCCGACGCTCAAGGTGAAGCGGCGGGTGATCGACAAGACATACAAGTCCGTGATCGACGCGCTCTACGCCGACGGCGAGCACGAGCGAGAGCCGGCGCACGCGTAGCGGTGTCGCCCGACCGCGGCGGAGGGCTTGCGCGGTCCGCTGTATGCAGTAACGTATACATGACTTCTCCCCTCGAGGCGTCTGATGCGGCTCACCTTCGCTCGGTGCACGCCGTTGCTGGCTCTATCCAGCGTGTTGGCGGCGCAGACCCCCGCGTCGCCGGCGGCAGTGACGCACAGCTTCGCCCAGGCCGGCCAGCATTATCGCTATCGCCTGCTCGGCGTCTACGACGAGGCGAGCGGCGCGCCGATCGACAGTGTCCAAGTCCAAGACATGATGTCGGGGGTGAGCTCGGTCACGAGCTCCACGGGCACGGTGAGCCTCTTCTTCCTGCCTGACGGCGGAAGCCTCGTGCGCATGCGCAAGATCGGATACGAACCGCAAACCATGATGGTCGCCATCGCGCCCGCAGATACGACACCGCTGACGATTCTGTTGGCGAAGGCGCCGCAGCAGCTGGCCACCGTCATGGTCAAGGGCAAGGCGCCTAGCTACCGGTCGTGGCGGCTGCAGGACGCGGAAGACCGAGTCCATTCGCACGCCGGCGGCTCGTTCATCGACGAAGCGGAGATGCGAAAGCTCGACAACGGAACGCTCGCCGACGCGCTGCGGTCGCGCATGCCGGGGTTGTTGTCGGTGCTCGGACCGCATGGCGAGACGTACTTCGTGTCGTCGCGGCAGCCGTGTTCCAAGGCGATGGGCGGCTGCCTGCATCCCGACTGTTTCGTCCGCACGTACGTCGACGGCATTCCGAGTCCCGGCGTGGCCGACTTCGACCGCATGTCATCGATCGACTACGCAATTGCGGAGTTCTATCCCGGGCCGGCCACCGTACCGATCGAGTACGTGGAGGGGAACACCAACTGCGGTGTGTTGCTGCTCTGGACCAGGGAATTCTGAGGCCGAACTTCGGTCCGTAGCGAAGTCACGTCGGGGGAGCGTCGACTACCGGCGCCCGATCGGCGATTCACGTCGGGCGATTGAGTGTCGAGCACGGGCGATCGCTCGTTGAGCGCGAGCGATCGCTGGTTGAGCGCGGGCGATTGGTGATTGAGCGCGGGCGATTGGTGATTGAGCGCGGGCGATTGCTGTTTGAGCACGACCGATTGATGGGTGAGCACGGCCGATTGCTGGGTGAGCACGGTCGAGTGCGCGTCGAGCACGGGCGAGTGCGCGTCGAGCGAGGGCGAGTGCGCGTCGAGCGAGGGCGAGTGCGCGTCGAGCGAGGGCGAGTGCCGATTCACCGCGCCCTTTCGTCGCTAGAGCACGGAATATCGTCGACTGATCTCGGCGTGAAGGCGACTGACTTCGGGGCTGGGCGAACTCGCCGAGGGGAGATGTGGCCTCGACGCGGCGCGGCGTCGCCTCATGGCGGGGCGCAGCAGAGTCTCGGCGCGGCGTCGTCGAGTCAACGCGGGATGTCGCAGGTTCCTCTCGAGCTCTCGCAGGCTCATCTCAGGATGTCGCAGGTTCATCTCGGGCGCACGCAGACTCACGGCACGGCATGGCAGGGCGAGCACGGCATATCGCAGAGTCAACGCGGCATATCGCGGAGTCAACGCGGGATATCGCAGAGTCAACGCGGGATATCGCAGAGTGAACTCGCGGCGGCGCAGAGTGAACGCGCGACAGCGCAGAGTGAACGCGCGACAGCGCAGAGTGAACGCGCGACAGCGCAGAGTGAACACGCGGCACCGTCGGGTGCGCGGGGCTCGGCCCGAGGTAGCGACGCCGATGGACAACGAGGGCAAGGGGCTTGTCGCATCAGCCTCGAATGCCGCCACACCCAATTCGCGCTAGCTCGGGTTCATTCGCGGCATCCGCGCGCCAACGTGCCAAGGCGTCCCGACCGGCAGCTCGAAGCGCGCGCCACCCGTGGAGCAGGTGGAACGGTGACTGATGCGGAGCACGACGGGCGGCCGATGCTACGATCTCGGCTCGCCGCTCGACCGGCGCGTCAGGGGGACCGGCGCGCTCATCGCGGCACCGGCCGCGAGGCCGGCCACCCACACCTCACCATCGCGCGCCAGCTCGGTGAAGCCCGCGGGGATTGGCGCAGCGGCCGGGCCGAGCAGGCGGCCGCCTCCTCGCACCGCGCGAGCGAGCGACGCGATCATCGACTCGCTTGCCTGTGCGTCGAAGGCCGCGCCGTGCACCGAGGCGGCTGCTACCGGCACGAGCGCGCTTCGCACGATCGAGATCCCGTCGCCGCCCGTCACTCCAAGCGGCGGGTCGACGAGCAGCAGCTGCGCCGGCGACAGCGATCGAATGAGCGGCGCGTGCGCGCCCCACGATCCCTGGATCAGCGCGACCGCGCGGGGGTCGGTGAGGTCGAGCGAGGCGGCGAGGCGCACGGCGTCCTCCTCGCGCGGGGCGACGTATGTCGCCAGCGCGCCAGCGCCGCCAAAGTCGACCTCGCCCTCGTGAATCGGATACTCCGTCGAGCAGATCGGGCAGCCGAGCTTTCCCTCGACGATGTCGCGCCCGTCGGCGCGGTCGATCGACGCCACGAGCCAGGTGTCGTCGTGCGGCCGCGGGCAGCGCAGGATGTCGACGAGCGGGAGGAACACGCCGTGATGGCTCGCTAGGAGCGGGAGAGTCGCAGCTCGTCGACGTTCACGCCGGCGGGCTGGGTGATGGCGAAGCGCACCGCGGCCGCGACACCCGCCGCGCTGAGCATGCGTGCGCGCGGTGTGAAGCCTTCGCGTTGATCGGGGTTCACTTCGTCCCACAGCGCAGTGTCGACCGGGCCGGGCGACACGAGCGTCGCGCGCACGCCGCTGCCGCGCAGCTCGGCCAGCAGCACCTCGTGCAGTGCGCGCAGGCCGAACTTGCTCGCCGCGTAGGCGCCGTTCTCGGGAAACGCGGCGCGGTCGGCGATCGAGCCGATGGTCACGATGTGGCCCCGGCGGTGTTCGCGCATCGCCGGGAGCAGCGCGCGGACGAGGAGAAACGGCGCGACGAGGTTGACGTCGAGCGCGCGCCGGAAGTCGCTCGGCTCCGTGCGCTCGACGCGCGCCAGCTCGAACACGCCCGCGTTGTTGACGACGATCTCCGGGGAGCCGCCGAGCGAGTCGAGTGCTCGCGTCACCGCGCCCTGGACCGCAGCCTCGTCGCCGACGTCGCAGGCAATGGGCAGGGCCCTCGGGCCGAGTGCGCGGGCACTCGCGCGCAACGCGTCTTCCGAACGCGCCAACAGGACGACGCGGAGTCCTTCGTCGACCAACGCGCGCGCGACCTCGAGCCCGATGCCGCGCGACGCGCCGGTCACGAGCGCGGTGCCGACGGCGAGCGCGGTCATCGGCCGTCGTACTCGACGTAGTTGTTCGGCGTCTCCCAGAGCACGAGGCGTGTCAACTTCGCGGGCACGAGCGCCGGCTCGAGCACGCGCCACATGCCGACGACGATGTTCTCCGTCGTCGGAATGACGCCGTGCATGAAGTCGACCTCGAGGTTGAAATTCCGGTGGTCGACCTTGTCGATCACCTCGCGCTGCACGACCGCCTTGACCCGGCCGAGGTCGACGACGTAGCCGGTGCGCGCTTCGACCGGTCCCGTCAGCGAGACGTCGAGCGTGTAGTTGTGGCCGTGCCAGTTCGGGTTGTTGCATTTGCCGAACAGCGCGCGGTTCTCTTCGTCGGAGAGCGCCGGGTTGTGCACACGGTGCGCGGCATTGAACTGCAGCCGGCGCGTAATCGTCACGTTTGGCGTCGATGGCATCTGTGGCACCTGTCGCCTGCGTTGCCTGCAAACCGTCGTGGATCCCGAATGAAAGATCGCACGGCAGGCCAGCCACAAAAGACGAGCCCCGTGGCGTGAACCACGGGGCTCGAAGATTCGGTCCGGAGAGGGTTTTGTGAAGCCCGGTCGAATGTATGAGGTCCTCACCACCAACCTTTCGCCTTCCCCCGCACTGGGGGCATGACGTCAGTGATGGATTATCGAACCCACCCGAAGGACTTGTTGGCTCAAAAACTGAGTTCTCCGTCCCGACAACTTCCAACTGCCATCTGGAAAGGCAATTTAGGGACCAGCGCATGGCCGGTCAATTCGCGGTATGCTCGCCTTCGTATTACTCTACACCCATGGACTTCGGCTTGCTCGCTGGATTAGTGCTGCTCGTCATCTGGGCCGTCGGCGTGTTCGGATTCGACGGACCAGGCTGGCTCAACCTGTTCCTCACCGTCGGCGTGTTCCTCGTGCTCCTGCGCATCGTCGTGCGCGGCGACCGACGCCGCCCTGAGCCGCCGGCGCCCTGACGCGCGCCGTACCGCTGTTCCATTCGTGTGTGAGACGACTCAGCGCGCCACGAGTATCAGCGCGGCAATTCCCCAGACCAGCGTGATGAGCGTCACGGGCAGCCCAACGCGCAGGTAGTCGGCGAAGCCCAAGCGCTCGCCGCGCGCTTCCGCCCGTTCGGCGACGATCAGGTTCGCCATCGAGCCGAGGAGCGTGAGGTTCCCCGCGAAGGTCGAGCTCATCGCCATCACGAGCCAGATGAACGCCGGCGCTGCCACCGCCGGCACGACGGGCAGCCAGAGGATGACGGCCGGCACGTTCGACACCACGTTGGAAAGCGCCGTCATCGCCGCCGTCGTCACGACGGCGTCGTGCAGGGGTGCGCCGTGCAGTGATGCCGCCGCCGCCGACGTGAGCGACGCGACGAGCGGCAGGTCGCGCGCGCCGCGCATGACGACGAAGAGCGCGCCGAAGAAAACTAGGAGCGGCCATTCCACCCGCGCGAATACGAGGCCAACGTCACGCCGCGCGATGGCGAGGAGCAGCGCCGCCGCCGCGATCGCGACGAGCGGCAGCGAGAGGCCGGCCAGCCAGGCGACGAGCGCCCCGCCAAACACCAGCAGCGACCGCGTCACCAAGCCGCGGTCGAGCGCCGGCGCGGCGACCGCCTCGCGCTCGGCCAGCGGAAGCGAGAGGTCGCGTCGATGGACGAGGGCGAGCACGCAGTACACCACCACGACCCCTCCGAGCGACGGCAGGAACAGCGCGCCGGCAAAGCGCGCGAACGAGAGGCCGCTCGACACCGCGATCAGCATGTTCTGCGGATTGCCGATCGGCGTGAGGGCACTGCCGACGTTGGAGCCGAGAGCGACGGCGAGCAGGAAGGGCAGGGGTTTGAGCCGCAGCGCCCGAGTCACCGCAATGATGAGCGGCGTGAGCACGAGGCAGATGGTGTCGTTGACGAACAGCGCCGACAGCGCGGCACTCGTCATCACGACCGCGGCCAACAGCGCCCGCGGCGACCGCGCGCGCTCGACGACGTGCCAGGCCGCCCACTCGAAGAATCCGCCGAGCTCGAGGCAGGCGCTGATGATCAGCACACCGAGCAAGAACACGAGCACGTCGAGATCGATGGCGGCGTACGCGTCGTGGAGCGGCAGGCGGCCGAGCGTCACCATCGCCGCGGCACCGACGAGGGCCGCCGCCGGCCGCGAAAGCCGCGTGAACAGCAGCGCCGGCGCGGCGATGAGCAGGTAGGTGACGACGAGGATGACGAGTCGAATCGTCGCCACGAGCAGCGCGCCGAGCTGCTACAATGAATCCCGCAGCACGGCGCTGCTCTGCCGCAGGCTCGAGCCGATGTGCATCTCGATGAACTGCCCCATGCTGACGTTGAGCGCGTTCGACACGTAATTCCCGCGCGCGCCGATCGGCGTGGCCGTGAGCGTCACCGGCTCGCCGTACGGCGTGTCGACGGTGAAATCGCGCGTGCTGTTCCCCGTCACCTCGCCGAGCCGGCGCGACACGCCGCTGATCACCGCGGCGACGTTCATGTCGAGGAAGTTTTCGTTGATCACGTGCACCGCGACCGGCGCCCGCCGCGGGCCGAACCCGCCCGGATGCGAGCATCCGAGACTGAGCACCGCGGCGGCGGCGGCGACGAGCGAGGCAACCGATAACGGCCCGCGTCGGAATGCGACGATGCGGCGCGGCGAACGCGTAGTGCGACGGTGGCGCAGCATGTCAGATCTCCCAGTTGGACAGGACGAGCCCCTTCTCGGGGCGCTTTTCCTCGTGATTGACGAGCGACATGCGGAGGTCGGTCCACCGCACGTGCCCGCCGAGCGCGATCACCTGTTGGTACGCGCCAAGAAAGTCTCCTTGCACCCGAAGCGAGATACGGCGCGTGCCGCTGCGCCGCGCGAAATCCATCACCGCGCGCACCATGCTCGGCAGCCGCGCCTCGTCGGAGAGCGCCAACTTGAGCACGCGAAGCTCCTCGCGCGCCCGCCCTTCGACGAGCGGCGTCGTATGCGCGAGCGCAAACCCCACCAGCGCGTCGCGATCATATAGTAGCACCGTGTCGCCGAGCGAGAGCTCGGCGGTCAAGCCGATCTCACGCGTGTAGTCGTAGCCGGGCATCAACCGCGCAACGAGCGCGGCGCACTCGGCAATCGCCTCAGTCCGCGCCTGCGGCGATAGCCGGCTCAGAAGGCGGGCCGGCGGATCGGTGTAGGCCGCGTCGAGGGTCACGGTGAGGGTGAGCCGCCCCGGGATGAATCCGAGCCGCGAGTAGAAGCCGATGTTGTCCATCGTGCGCGGCATCGTCTCGAGTCCGATGACGGTCGTGCCTTGGCTCTTGAGCCATTCGACCCCGCGGCGTACGAGCTCCTTGCCGGTGCCCGCGCCCTGCGCCTCGGTGCGAACGGCGAGTGGTCCCATCCAGCCCTCGGTTCCCGAGCGATGCACCATGTTGAACGCGACGAGTCGGGCGCGATCATCGCGCCACAACATCGCGCCGTCCGCGGCGTCCTCGATGGCGTAGCGCCAGATCGCCGGATTCAGAAATGGCACACGCACGCCAACCATGCCGTCGCGCCGATAGCGCTCGGTGAACGAGTCGCTGAAGACCTGATTGAGGTCGCCGATGTCGTCGAAGCGGGCGCGGATCGGCCCCTCGACAACGAGTTGGCGCCACGACCGGGACACGGCCATCAGTCCGCCGCTCCGGCTTGGACCGCGAGCAGCGCGGCGCCGCCGGCGGGCTCCGCCTCGACGCGCGACGTGCCGGATTCCTCGTCATAGTCGACGGTGATCACGTGGTCGAGACCTTCGCGCACCGACTCGATGTGCGTGATGAGAATGACCTGCTCGAAGCGCCCTTGTAGCCGGCGGAGCAGATCGACGACATTGTGACGGCGCGTTTCGTCGAGCGAACCGAAGACCTCGTCGAGAATCAAGAGCGAGAAGGACTGCCCCGCGCGCTCGGCGATCATCTCCGAGATCGAGAGCCGGAGCACGAGATTCGCGAGATCTTCCTCGCCGCCCGAGATCACCGGCTTGGGCACCGCGTCCTCGAGCACGATGACGTTGTACTGGTCGTCGAGCTCGATTTCCGAGTAGCGGCTGTCGGTGAGCTCGCGGATGTACCGGCTCGCCAGCTCGGAGAGCTCGGGCCGGAGCGCCTGATTCAGGTCGGTGCGGAGATCGGTGAAGGCGCGATCGAGCTCGTCGTGCAGCCGCCGATCGCGCACCAGCGCGCCCAGGTGCTGTTCGCTGCGCGCGAGCTCGGCGCGTGCCTGGTCGGCGGCTTCGAGCGCGCCGCGCGCCGCGGCCAGCTCGGCGTCGGCGGCGACGCCCGACAGCTCGGCAGCACGCAGCTCGCCCGCCGCTTGCGCGTGCCGCTCGCGCAGATCGGCGTACGCCTGTTCCGAGAACGCGAGCGCGCCGCGGCGGGCCGCGAGCGCCGCGCGGCGCATCTCGACTTCGCCCATGGCGGCGCGGACGCGCTCGCGCTCGGCGACGAGGTGCGGCTCCCGCTCGAGCTGCGTCGCGAGCTTCGCCGCGCGTGTCGAGAGTGGCGTGAGGCGCTCGACCTGGGCGCGGACGTCGGCGTGGCGCGCGGCGTCGTAGCTCACGGCGATCGCGCCGAGCTCGCGCCGAAGCGCGGCGAGACGCTCGTCCTTGATCGCGACGTCGCGAACCACAGTGGCCAGCTCCTGCACTCCGGCCTGAATCTTCGCCAAGCGCCGCTCGAGCTTTCCAGAGCTCTCATAGGCGACGCGGCGGCGCTCGTCGAGGGCCGCGATGTCGGCGGGTGTCGCCTCGAGCTGCTCGATGCGCGCGCGGAAATACTGTCCGTCGACCGTGATCGACTCGATCTGGGTGTCGAGCACCTCGAGCACCGAGCGAAAGTGGGTGCCGAGCGGACGGGCGCAGATCGGGCAGGTACCGCTCTCGCCCAGCTCGACGATGTGCTCGCGCTGCTGCCCGACGTCGCGCAACTGATCGAGCAGCGCCTGACGGCGCGTCTCAGCTTCCTGCTTGTCGCGGACCCATTCCGTCTGCGCTGCCTCGAACGCGCGTTGCGCTTCGGTCAGCTCGACGCGCATTGCCGCGAGCGCATCGGCCACCTCTCGCTCCAACTCCGGCGCGGTCTCGAGCTTGGCAAGCCGCTCGCGCAGCCGCGCGAGCTCGTCGGCGAGCGAGCGCTCGGTGTCAACGAGCGTCTGGCGACGGGCCTCCTCGTTGCACGCACGTTCGAGCACCTTGAGCTCTGTCTGCAGCGCGGCGAAGGGCGCGAGCATGGGAGCGGCGCGCTCGAGCTCGAGGCGGGCGGCGCCGACCTCGGCAAGCTCGCTCTCGATGCGCGTGGCGTCGCGCTCGAGCGCCGCACGGTCGCCCTCGGCCACGCGCAGCTCGGCGCTCAGCGTCTGGAGCACGTCGCGCTCGCGCTGCATCCCCTCCCAGCGTGGCGCGACCTCGTCGAAGGCGCGGCGCGCCGCGTCGCGCAGAGCGGCGGCGCTCATCGCGCCGCGGGTCGCGGCGTCGACCCGCGCCTCCGCATCGGCGAGCGCGCGATTCACGGCCTCGGGATCGGCCATGCCGGAGCGCAGACCCATGGCCTCGGCGAGGATCGCTTTGCGCCGCTCGCGTACGAGCCCCTGAGCAGTTCGCAGCCGCTCGTAGCCGAGCACGCGCGAGAGGAACTGGGCTCGCTCGGCCGGGCCCATCGCCGCCATGACGCTCAGCTCTTTCTGGCCGGTGAAATAGGTATTGAAGAACTCGTCATGGCGGCGATGGGCCCGGCCGAGCGAGCCCAGTTCCTCTCGCGCGTGCTCGGCTACGAGCGGCTGCGAACTGCTCAGGGGCTCGTACGCGAGCGGCGCAAAGCGATCCTCGCCGAGG
>JBIOHX010000007.1:0-32798 GCA_044449465.1 Gemmatimonadales bacterium
GCCATGTGCTCGGCCACGTTCGACGGTGCCCCTGGCAGTTGGCACACGTACGAGATCAGCGCCGACGCGTCCGCCGGCCCGTCGGCAAGGAACGCGGCCGCTCGATCGGCGAGCAACGACTCGGTATCGCCGAGCGTTACCGCGTGCGCCGCCGTCAGCCCCACGGGTCGTCGCGCTCTACGGGAAGGGTCATGCACCGCGGGCCGCCGCCGCCGCGTACCAACTCCGCGCCCTCGAACGTGATCACGACGCGATCGCCGTCGGCGATGCGCTCCTCCCCGGTTAGGAACGACGTGCCGGACAGGACACGGAAGCCCATGCGCGACAGCTCGCGTAGCGTGGACTCGTTGCGCGCGTAGGAGAGCAGCACTCCCGGTCGCATCGCCACGAAGTTGCAGCCCGATGCCCACTGCTCGCGCTCCTGCACCGTGCGTCGCTCACCGCCGCAGAACACCGGCTCCATCGGCATGTCGCACGCGGCGAGCGCCGCGAAGATGCTCGGTCGCTCGTGGATCGTTTGTTCGCCTTTGTGCCAGTGCAGCACCGGCAGCCGCTCGGGTCCTATGAAATGTGGCGGGAAGACGACGCAGAGCTCGCGATCGATCTGCGTGAGGATCATGTCGAGGTGAATCGCCATGTTCTCCTTCGGCATGACGACGACGATCACATCGCTGACCTCCGTCTGCTCGAAGAAGATCGTTGCGAGCTGGTCGATCGCCGCCGGGCTCGAGCGCTCGCTGAACCCCAGCACCACGAGATCGCGTCGAAGCGGATGAACGTCCCCGCCCTCGACCGTGTAGTTCACTCGCCGCTCTGCGGCACCGTCGTAGAGGAGACCGGCGTTTGCCAGCGCGGGATGGTGCGTGAACAGCGCCTTCATGATGATCGCTTCCGTCCAGCGGATCGCGTACCGCATCGAGCCCACGAGCACATGCTTCCCGGCGACGATGCAGCTGTCGCGCGTGAAGAACAGATTCGGCAGCGGCGGCAGCACGTGACCGGGCTCATTCAGCGCTTTGGCGATCGGTCCGGGCGGCTCGTCGCGCCCCTCGATCAGCATCCTGACCAGTGCTGCCGCGTCGAGCTCGCTGATGTCCCGGGCCAACGGCTCGGAGGGCACGATGTCCATGGTCTCGCGAATCAGGAGCTCCCGTGCCTCGGCATTGCCCAGTATGTCGGCGAGGAGCGTTCGGACCTGGTGGACCGTGGCGAACCGCTCGAGGATGGCGATGAAGCGCCGGTGCTCGCGTTGTGCCGAGTCGGCCTCGATGATGTCATCGTAGAGATAGTCCGCCCGGTTGCTCGGGGTGACGGCGAGCAGTTCCGGGCCGGGCGAGTGCACGAGAACGCTGCGCAAACGTCCGATCTCGGACGACGAATGGGCGGGCATGGGCCAAAGCTAACGAGCGCTCAACAACTGGTGCAGCCGGACTGCGTCCCTTAACTTGTGAATGAATTCACAAGCCGCCCGGACCGTGAAACGTATCGCCGAGTCGACCGTTCGACGCCTGTCCGCCTACCTCCGTTTTTTGGAGGACTTCGAGCATCGGGGGCTGGCGACGATCTCGAGCGAGGAGTTGGCCAAGCGTGGCGCCACCACCTCGGCGCAGGTCCGAAAGGACCTGTCGTTCTTCGGCTCGTTCGGGAAGCGTGGGCTCGGCTACTCGGTGCCGGAGCTGGCGGGCAGGCTGCGCGAAATCCTGGGTTTGGGCAAAGAGTGGCGCGTCGTCATCATCGGCGCCGGAAAGATCGGCGCAGCACTCGCCCAATACCGCGGCTTTCGGCAACGCGGCTTCAACATCCTGGCCGCCTACGACATCAACCCCGACAAAGTCGGGCGCACCGTCGAGGGGATCCAAGTGCGCGACATCGGCCAGCTCGAGCGCGACATGCAGCGCGAGCGGCCGGACATTGTCGTGCTCACCGTCCCGGGCGAGGCCGCACAGGCCGTCGTGGATCGGCTGGTGAAGGCCGGTATCAAGGCGATCCTCAACTTCGCTCCCGCCCAGCTCCAGGCGCCGCCCGATGTCGCCATCAAGTCGGTGAACATGGCCATGGAGCTCGAGGGATTGAGCTTCGCGCTCACCAACCGCGACTGACGCCTCATTCCATCAGATGCGCCCGCTCGCTCGAGCGAGGCGCGCGAAGTCGGCAGGAGTGAGCGTTTCGGGGCGCGCCTCGCCGTCGATACCGGCGTCCTCGAGCGCGGCGTTGGCATCGGCGACCGACAACCCGGCGACCTCCCGGAGCACTCGCCGAATCTGCTTGCGACGCATGCCGAACGCGGCCTGAACGAAGGCGCGGAAGTCTTCTTCATCTGATGTGCTGATGACCGGGTCGACGCGTGGGCTCAACCGAACGACCGCGCTCTCGACCTGAGGCGGTGGTTGAAATGAGCCAGGCGCCACCCGAAACAGCACCTCGACGCGTGCGACGGCCTGCACGTTCGCCGAGAGCGCGCCATACTCGCTTGCGCCCGCCGGCGCCGCCATTCGTTCGGCGACCTCGCGCTGGAGCAGAAAGACGGCGCGCTCGGCGCGCGGATGCTCGAGCGCGTGGAAGATGATCGGCGTCGATATATAGTACGGCACGTTCCCGACGACGCTGTACGCTGCCCCCGCGGCCTCTCTGAGCGGGACGGTGAGCACGTCCGCTTGGATGACGCGGACCTTCGCGTCCGGCGCGTACGTTTCGCGCAGGCGCGCGGCGAGCGCGCGGTCATACTCGATGAGAATGAGCGCACGCACCCGTGGGACGAGCAGCTCGGTAAGGCTGCCGCGGCCGGGGCCAATCTCGATCACCGTCTCTTCGCCGGTCAGCGCGAGCGCGTCGACGATTCTACCCAGGATGTTTCGGTCGTTGAGGAAATGCTGACCGAGACTCTTGCGGACGGGCGGTAGATCGCGCGGTGGGGGCGATGAGTCCGGATCGCGGGTCGTCACGTGGTGCTGGAGCTAGCTGCGCAACAGGACGATCGTCAGATCGTCGCGGCGGGGAGCGCGCTGAGTGTGCGATTCCAACGTCTCGAAGATGCGTTCGAGGATCCTCACCGGCGCTTCATCGCGGTTGGACCGAATCGTCTCGAGGATCCGTTCTTCGCCGAGCCTCTCCCCTGCTCGGTTGCGCGCGTCGCTGACGCCGTCGGTGAACAGCACGAGCAGGTCGCGGCCGGCGTTCCACTGGCGCGTGACGGTTGCCGGTTTGCGCTCATCCATGCCGAGAGGAGGGTCGCTCGCCGCCAGGCGCTCGAAGTCGCCGCCGGCGGGCAGCAGAAACGCGTGCGGATGCCCGGTGTTTGCGAACGTGAGCGAGCGAGCCCCCGGGTCGACGATGGCGTAGAACGCCGAGATGAACATCTCGGTCATCGCGAGCTCTTCGCGCAGCGTGGACATGAGCGCGTGGAGCATCGCACCGGGATCGCTCGTGGCCTGCGAGTGAATCGCCGAGGCACTCATGGTCAGCGCCATGATGAGCGCGGCCTGGTACCCATGCCCGGAGACGTCGCCGATCATGACGCCGGTGCGGGAGCCGCCGAGGCGGAACAGGTTGTAGAAGTCGCCGCCTACGCTTTCTGCCGGCACCACGCGCGCCGCGACGGTCGCCTCGGGCGCGACGACGGAGTCTGGCGGCAACAGCTTCATTTGCAGATCGTGGGCGAGCTGCATCTCGTGCGCGAGTCGCTGCTGCTCGACCGATGCGCGGACGAGGCGGGTGTTCTGGATCGCCGTCCCGATCTGCGTCGCGATGGCGGCGATGAGCTTCTGATCGCCGGCGGTGAACGGCTGCCCGGAGCGTCGATCCGAAAGATTGACCACGCCGAGCGGCTCGGCCCCGCGCGGCGCAGGGGCGGTCCACATGATCGGCACCGAGAGCATGGCGCCGCGGCGGTAGCTCGATTCTTCGGGACAGAGGTTCTGGTCCCCCTCGGCGAGCGTCGGGTGCTGCGACCGGAACACTTTGGCGCTCACGCTGCACGGGTCGTCGACCTTGATCGGTGGAACGGAGGCGAGGTCGGCGCCGAGCGCGGCGACGGCGCGGAGCGAGGACGTGGCGCGGTCGAACACGAGCACGGAAGCGCGCCGCGCGCCGACCGTCTCGGAGACCTCGATGAGAATGGTCTTCGCGGCCTCGTCGAGGGCGACGGTGCGGCCAAGGATCTCGCTGATCGTGTAGAGAAGATTGATCTCTTCGTACCGTTCGGCGAGCTCGTTCGCGGCATGCTCTACCTCCAGCGCCGATTGCATGTACTGCGTGACGACCGGCAGTAGAAAGCTCATGAAACTATTCAGATCGACGCCGGCGCGCGGGCAGGGACCGAGGGCGAGCCACGCGCGGCGCGGGCCGGGAACGGCCTCGATGAGTACTTTCGTATGGCCCGCGGGCACCGTCTGCGCGCCGTCGGCGACCGATGGAAAGCGCGACGGCACCGGCGAGTTGCCGGTGCCCGCCTCGAGGGTTGGTTCGGCGCCGGCGTCGCCCAACCGCATCCAGATGGCGGCCTGGCATTCGGTCGCCTCCTGGAACGCGGTCAGCACGCGCGTCAGGTCGTTCATGCGCGGAGCAGCGTCATGCGGACCACGCTGCCGCCCGGCGCCTCGAGCCGCTCCACGCGGTCCATCAGCTTGCGCATCAGGAACAGCCCGCGCCCGTCCTCACGGTCGAGATTCTCCGGCGTCGTTGGATCGATCTCCGACCGATCGAGGTCGAAGCCGCCGCCCTCGTCGCCGACCTCGACGACCAAGCGCGACGCGTCGACTTCCGCCCGCACGTGCACGTGCTTGGCGGGGTTGTCGCCGTTCCCGCGGAGAATGGCGTTCGACAACGCCTCGGTGAGCGCCACCGGGACATTGAGCATGATCTGCCGATGGCCGAACGACATGACCGCGCACTCGCGGCGCACCAGCTCGACGACGTTCTCGATGTAGCGAACGTCGCTCGGGATATCGAGCTCGACGACGCGCACGCCGTCGGCCGAAGGGCCGTCTGCTGAGGGTGCTGGCATTGGTGAATGATACAGGAGCGGGCACCGGTGGACAGCGGCTCGTTCGAGCTCACGTCGTCCCGGTGCCCGCGGGTCACCCGCGCGCGCCGCGCCAGGCGGCGCGCCGACTCAGAAGCTTCGCAGGCCGCGCTCGCGCGTGTCCGCGATCTGGAACAGCGTATCGAGCTTCGTCAGCTCGAACAGCGTCTTGAGGTCGTCGTTCAGATTGGCGAGCCGCAGCTCCCCGCCCTGTTCGCGAATCTTCTTCGACAGCGACACGAGCACGCCGAGGCCCGAGCTGTCGATGTATCCGGTCTGCGAGAAGTCGATCAGAAATTTCTTCTCGCCGCGCTCCAATTCGTCGAGCACCTTCTGCTTCAGTTCCTGCCGATTGCCGACGATCAGTTGGCCTTCGACGTCCACCACAACGACCTCCCCCTCCTTCTTGATCGAGAAGCTCATGTCGTACTCTCCGGAAGTTCTTCAGCGGGACTCGTTCGATGCCACCGCCGCGCCCGCGGCCTGGAGCGAGGTGATGGCAGCCACATTGATAATGTCCTCGACGACGGCGCCGCGCGAGAGATCATTGCAGGGTCGCCGGAGCCCTTGCACGATCGGGCCCACGGCGCTCGCGCCGGCCAAACGTTGAACCAGCTTGTAGGCGATGTTCCCGGCATCGAGCGACGGGAACACCAAGACGTTCGCCCGGCCGGCGACGCGACTGTCCGGGGCTTTCCGGGCCGCCGTGTCGCCGATGAGCGCTGCGTCTCCTTGCAATTCTCCGTCCACAGCGAGGTGAGGCGCACGCGCGCGAACCTCGGCCAGCGCGGCGCGCACCAGATCGACCGATTCGCCGCCCGCGCTCCCCATCGTACTGAACGAAAGAAACGCGACCATCGGCTCGTCACCGACGATGCGTCCGCGGTCTACGGCGGCGGCGATGGCGATGTCGGCGAGTTGCGTGGCGCTCGGGTACCGAACGACGGCGCAGTCGGTGAACGTCAGGACCTCCGGCTCGCCCGTTCCGCGAAACGCCGGGACGACCATGTAGAAGGCGCTCGACACCGTCCGGACGTCGCGCGGCATGCCGACGAGCTGTAGTCCCGCGCGCAGAACGTCGCCCGTCGTGTGAACGGCGCCGGCGACGCAGCCGTCGACCTCACCTTGAGCCACGAGCGCCGCAGCAAAAAACAACGGCCTGTGGAGAACGTCCCGACTGACCGGTTTTGTGACGCGGCGCGCTTCGAGTGCCTCGAGCGCGCCGTCCACCACGCGCTCCGCGCCGACGTCGTTGATTGGGTCGCGGACCTCGACCCCGAGCTCGCGCACCGCGGCATGCGTCTCCGGGCGCGCGGGGTCGAGCACGAGCACGGGCTCGATGAGGCCGAGCCGCGCCGCCTCCCGCGCCGCGGCGAGCACGCGCGCATCCGTCGTTTCGGGAAACACGATCCGGCGGACGGTCGCGGACGCCCGCGCCCGCACGTCCTCGAGAAAGCTCATCGCGCGTTGAAGCGATCGCGCAGGGCCGTGGCAACCGTCGGATGCACCAGACTCGAGACGTCGCCGCCAAACCGCGCGATCTCTCGAACCAGGCTCGCGCTGATGTACGTCGTCTCGAGCGACGGCACCATGAACACCGTCTCCAGCCGCGGCGACAAATGGCGATTCATGAGCGCCATTTGATACTCGTACTCGAAATCACTCACCGCCCGGAGCCCGCGGATCAGCAGCCGCGCCTGTTCGCTCGCCGCGAATTCCACGAGCAGGCCGTCGAACGACTTGACTTCGACGCGATCCGAGCTGCCGGTGGCGGCGCGCACCAGGCGAACCCGCTCCTCGACCGAAAACAGCGGCTGTTTGCTCGCGTTGATCGCCACGGCGACGACCAGCCGGTCGACGAACTCGAGGCTTCGGAAGATGAGATCTTCGTGGCCGCGGGTGATCGGGTCGAACGTGCCGGCGTAGATGGCGATGCGCACGGACTGGAAGCTATCACCCCTGTGGCCGCGGCCGTCAGTCGGGCGGTGAATCCGGTGCGGCCTCACTGCGAAGCAGAGTGATCGCCGTGCCGCCGTACCGCCGGCGGTCGCCGTCGCCGGGAAGCGATTCGTTCGCGCGGTGCTCGATTGCCAACAGCGCGGCGAACGGCGTCGCCAACCAAAGCTCGGCCAGCCGCGTGGCGAACCCCAGATCGTAGGGCGGATCGGCGAACGCCACGTCGTACACCCGCGCGCCGAGCCGCTCGACGAAGCGAAACGCATCGGCGCGATGGATGCGCGCCGCGTCCCCGGCGCCAAGCGAGGCCGCGTTGGCGCGGATCGCCGCCAGACTCATCGTCGCGCTGTCGACGAAGTCGCTCGACAGCGCGCCGCGCGACAGCGCCTCGAGCCCCAGCGCGCCGGACCCGGCGAAGAGATCGAGCACGCGCGCCTCGGGAAGCGACGTGTTCACGATGCTCATCCATGCCTCGCGCACACGATCGCCCGTGGGACGCACGCCTGCGTCTGCGGGCGCCACGATCCGCCGCCCGCGCCACCGCCCGGCGACGATGCGCACGCGGCGCCGCTACGCGCGAAAGTCGGCGAGCCGCGCCTGGATGCGCGATTCGCCGTTCCACTCGTCGCGCTCCAGGCGATACGCGACGTCGATCGTCGCACCGGCCTCGAGCTCCCGCGCTCGAGCGCCCATTCCCCAACCGAGCGCCACGAGCTCGCGACCTCCGCCCTGCAGCACGACCTTGAGCCCGTCCTTGCCGACCACGCGTGGCGGCGCGGCGATCGTGACTCCGCGCGAGACGAGGAGCGGCGACGGATTGCCGACGCCGCATGGTTCGAGGTGCCGGAGCAGCGCCTCCAGCTCGTCGGTCGCGTCGTCGAGCGGCAGCTCCAGATCGACGCGCAGCTCGGGCACGAGATCGTCGGCCGTGAGCTTCGCGGCCGCAATCTGATTGAACCGCTCCGCGAATTCGGCGACGCGAGTCGACGCGATCGTCACGCCGGCTGCGGCGCGGTGCCCGCCGAAGCGGACCAATAGATCCTTGCAGTCCGCGAGTCCGGCGTGGAGATCGAACGCGCTGATCGACCGTCCGGATCCTTTTCCTTCATCGCCGTCGAGCGCGACGAGCACCGTCGGCCGGCCGAACTCCTCGACGATGCGCGAGGCGACGATGCCAATGACGCCCGGGTGCCACCCCTGCTCCGCGAGCACGATGCCAAAGGTCGATGAAAGATCGAGCTGCGCGACGAGCGCCCGCGCCCGCTCCAACGTCGCACGGTCGATCTCCTGCCGGTGCGCATTGACCTCCTCGAGCTCGCGAGCGATCGGGTTCGCTTGCTGGTCGGACTCGGCGAGCATGAGCTCGACCCCGCGCAGCGCGCTGCCGAGGCGGCCCGCCGCGTTCAGCCGCGGAGCAAGGATGAACCCGACGCGCCCGGCGGTGAGCGCCTTTCGCTCGAGACCGGCGGCGCGGATCATGGCACGGATGCCCGGGCGCGCAGCGTTGTTGAGAAGCTTGAGGCCGTAACGCACGAAAATGCGGTTCTCGCCGCGCAGTGGCGCCACGTCGGCGATCGTCGCCAGCGCCACGAGGTCCAGCAGATTGTAGACGACGTTCTCATTGCCGCCCACCGCGCGCGTGAGCGCGAGGGCGAGCTTGAACGCCACGCCGACGGCCGCCAAGTCCTTGTCCGGCGATGTGCACCCCGGGCGCCTGGGATTGAGCACCGCGAACGCAGGCGGCAACGGACCGCCGGGCAGGTGATGATCGGTGACGATGACGTCGATCCCGCCTGCCTGCAGTTTGGCGATTGGACCCACGGTGCTCGTGCCGCAATCGCAGGTGACCACGACGGTGGCGCCGCACTCGCGCGCGGCACGAACGCCAGCCTCGGTGAGGTCGTAGCCGTCGGCGAGGCGACTCGGAATGAACGGCACCGCGTTGCCGCCGAGCGCCGCCAGCGTGCGCACCATGACCGTGGTCGAGCAGATGCCGTCGACGTCGTAGTCTCCGTGGACGAGGATCGTCTCCCCCTCGCGAAGCGCGCGCACGAGCCGATCGACCGCACGATCGAGGTCGGCAAGACAGCTCGGGTCATGCAGTTGGTCGAGGCGCGGGCGCAGATACGATTTCGCGTCGGCCGGAAGGATGAAGCCTCGCGCCGCGAGCAGGCGGCAGATCGCGAGCGGTAGATGCAGCTCGTCCTGAAGTCTCGCAACGAGCGCGGGCTCAGGTTCGGCGGGCAGTAGCCAGCGCGCGCGCGGGCGCGCATGAACCGCGGAAGCTGTCACATCGCAAACTTAGGAGCCGTGCCGAGGACCAACAACCATCAATCCGCCGCGTACAACATCACCCCACATCCTTCACAGACCTCGGTGGCGCCGCTGCCGGTCATCATGCTCCGCCGCTGGAGCGGGAGCGCGGTGTCGCAATTGGCGCACGACGCGCCGCGCAGGGGAAAGACCGCGTAGACCCGCTTGCGCGATCGGATTCGCTCGTAGCGCGAGAGCAATGTTCGCGGCACCGACTTGGCCTTTTCGGCCCGTATGCCACGCGCTTTAGCCAGCTCCCCCTCGATCTTCGCCTGGTCGGCGGACAGCGAGGCGCGGGCTTCCGTTTGTGCGCTGTCCAGCTCCTCGGCGATCAGCTCGCGCTCGGCCGCGAGACGGTTCGCTTCCACCAGCCGCTGGCCGATCTGCGACAACTCGCGCTCGTCCTCGTCGATCATGCGCTTGGTCTGCTCGAGCTGCGCCGTGGCGGCGGTGGCTTCGCGCATCGACGTCACGCTGTTCAGCGCCGACTGATTCTTTTCCTGGAGTGCCCGATGTTGGCCGACGCGCGCTGCGACCTCCTGTCGCCGTCGCTCCTCGGCTTCGGCCATCTGCCGCGCTTGCTGCAGCGCCACGAGGGCTTTGTCGCGCTCGGCCGCCATTGCGTCGAGTCGGGGGCGAAGCGCGGCGAGCCGCGTCTCCAGCTCGTGGATGGCGACGTCGTCTTCCTGCAGGGCTACCAACGCGGCAACATCGTGGTGCACGGTTCCTCCAGTACGAGAGAGATAAGTTCGCTCAGGACGATGCGGAGTTGAACTGCTTCCACCGCGAGTGCCCCAGCGCCTTGATGTCGACGGCGAGCTGCCGCTTCTCGCGGATCAGCTCGTCCTTCACGCCCGAGTCGGCGAGCGGCAGCAGGCGGTCGATCTCCGTCAAGCGCGCGGAGAGACTGCGCGCCAGCAATGCGTTGACGCTTGCTCGTGCGACCTCCTCGGCGTGGTCGAGGCCGCCCTGCTCGCCGAGCAGCTCTTCCAACACCTCGATCGCGCCTTCGTCGAGCGTCGCCGCCAATTCGTCGATCGTCGCCTGCATTCCGTGCGTGGTCAACTCGACAAAGATGGCGCGATAGGCCGTGTCGGTAAACAGCCGCGGCTCAACCTGCGCCGCCGCTGATGGAATGTAGCGGCGCTCGTGGAGGAGCATGCGTACGAGCTCCCGTTCGGCGCGATTCCCACGGACCGAGTGGTCGCGGCGTCGCTCCGCACGCCGACTGCGTTCCGCTCCAGCCTCCGGAGGCGCGCCCGTCTCGGCCATTGGCACGGCCGACTGGCGCCGCCGCGGCCCGGCCCGCAGCTCTCGCTCGAGCTCCTCGCGCGACACCCCCGCGGCTTCACTCGTGCGCGCGATATACAGGTCGCGCGTGATCGGGTCCGCCGTCACGCGGATGGTCGGCAGGAGACGGTCGATCGCCTCGCGCTTACGGCGCAGATCGCCAAACCACCCGCCCCGCTCCAGGATTTGGATCTTGCGGTCGAACACGTCGAGCGACTGACCGGCCGCGCGCTCGAAACCTTCCCCCCCTACGCGTGCGACGAAAGTATCCGGGTCGTCGCCCTCGGGCAGCGTGATGACCCGCACGGCCGCGCCGCTGGCGAGCAGCATGTCGCCGGCGCGAAAGGTTGCCTTGAGGCCGGCTTGATCGCTGTCATAGAGCAGAAAGACGTTCTTGGTATACTTGCGGAGCAACGCCACCTGCTGCTCGGTGAGCGCCGTTCCGAGCGGCGCCACGACTTCGCTGATCCCGGCCAGCACGAGGCGGATCGCGTCGAAGTAGCCCTCGACGACAATGACGCGATCGGCTTTGCGAATCGACTGTTTGGCCCAGTGCATCCCGTAAAGCAGCGTGCGCTTGGCGAACACCTCGGACTCGGCCGAGTTGAGATACTTCGGCTCCCCGTCGCCAAGCACGCGCCCGCCAAATCCGACGATGTGGCTCGCCGTATCGGCGATGGGAAAGATGAGACGCTGGCGAAAGCGAGGACGAGGCTCGGGACGGTCCTCGCGCACGACGAGTAGCCCTGCCGCGAGCTGCCGCTCGTCGCCGAAGCCGAGTGTCGACAGTGCTGCCCGCATGGACTCGAGCTCGCGCGGCGCGTAACCGAGGTCGAACCGTTCGGCGTCGGCGCGAGTCAGGCTACGCGAAGCGAGATACTCGCGCGCGGCCGCCGCCCCCGCGCTTTCCCAGAGCTGGGCGCGGAAGAACGCAGCCGCCGTCGCGTTCACCTCCCAAAGCGGCTCGCGCGGATCAATCTCCGCCGTCCGTCGCGCAACCTCGTGAACCTCCACGCCGGAGCGCGCACCGACCCACTTCACCGCTTCGACGAAGTCGAGGCCCAGGTGTTTCTGCACGAACGTGAAGGCGTCACCCGCCTCGCCGCAGACGAAGCACTTGTAGCCGCCGCCGGGGAAGACGGTAAAGTTGTCGTTCTTGCCGTGGTGGAAGGGACAGGGTCCGCGAAAGTCCTTGCCGACCCGCTTGAGCTTCACGAACTCGCCGATGATTGACACGATGTCGGCTTCCCCTCGTACCCGCTCGACGACGTCGTCGGGAATCACGCGAGCTCCGCCACGGTGACGCCAGCGCCGCCTTCGTTCCAGGCGCCGAGGCGAAACTCTCGTACACGGGTGTCCTTGCGCAGCATCTCGCCGACTCGGTCGCGCAACGCTCCGGTCCCCTTCCCGTGAATGATCCGCAAAATCTTGAGATCGGCGCGAATCGCGGCGTCGAGAGCCTGGAGAACGGCGGCCTCCGCATCATCTGGACGAAGGCCTCGCAGATCGATCTCTGTTGGAACGTGAACCTCGGGAAGATCGCCTGTCCAGATGCCGCCCATCGGCGGCTGCGTCGGCTGTTCGCTCGGCACGAGCGACTTCCGGGCGACGGTGAGCTTGACCGCGCCGACAGCGACGACCGCATCGCCGTCGCGCAGCTCGATGACGCGGCCAACGCGTCCGCCGAGCGACGAGACCTCGACGGCATCGCCGACCTCGACTGGCCCGTCGCGCTGCGGTGTCGGCGGCGGCGCGGACCGTCGTTGGACATTCGCGTCCTCGCGCTCGAGCCGATCGAGCTGCGCGTTCTGCTCCGCAAGAAGCTGCTCGGCGCGCTGGCGCGCCTCCCGGCCGGCCTCGTCGGCCGATTCGGCGCCGCGCGATTTGAGGTCGCGGATCGTGCGCTCGATTTCGGCGCGGGCGCCGAGCAGGAATTTGCGCGCGTCCGACCGCGACTCTCGCTCCACGACCCGCTCCCGCTCGCGCACGGTGCGCTCTCGTGCCGCGACGGCGGCGATTCGATTGCGCGCATCGTCGGCGATTGCCGTCGCTTCGCGTTCCCGTTCGGTGAGCTCGGCCTCGCGCCGCTCTAGCTGCTCGATCAGCGTCGCCGCATCGCGCTCGTGCTGCGGCAGTCGCTCCTCGGCGCGCGCCACCACGGCCTCCGGCAGCTCCAGGCGCCGCGCGATCGAAATGCCGTACGATCGGCCGGGAATCCCCTTGATCAGTCGGTAGGTCGGCGCAAGGGCCGCGGCGTCGAACTGAAGCGACGCGTTGACGACGCCTGGCACCCGCCCCGCGAGCTCCTTGAGCGTGCCGAGGTGCGTCGTGGCCACCGTCATCGTACCGCGTGCGGTGAGCTGCTCGAGAATCGCCCATCCGAGCGCGGCACCTTCGAGTGGATCCGTGCCCGACCCCAGCTCGTCGACGAGGACCAGGGAATCGGCGGTAGCCAAGTGGAGGATTTCTCCGAGATTCTTGAGATGCGCGCTGAAGGTCGAGAGGCTCGCCTCGATCGACTGCTCGTCGCCAACGTCGGCGAAGGCATCGTCGAAGACGGCGACTCGGCTCTCGGGGCCGACCGGCGCCGGAATGCCAGACTGCGCGAGGGCCGAGATGAGGCCGAGCGCTTTGAGCAGCACGGTCTTTCCGCCCGTATTCGGACCGGAGACGAGGAGCGTGCGCTCCTCGGCAGTCATCGCGAGGCTGAACGGTACGACGTCGGCGCCTCGCGCCAGCAGCAGCGGATGGCGTCCGTTCTGAATGTCGAACCCTCCGCGCGCAGGAACGAGTGTCGCCGGCGAGCAGGCATACGTGTCGCCATAGCGCGCGCGGGCGAAGAGGCTGTCCAGCTCCACGAGCGCCTCGAGCGTCGCGACGAGCGCGTCGTAGTGCGGACGAAGAGCGTCGGTGAGCGCACGCAGAATCCGCTCTACTTCCTCGATCTCGTCGGCTTCCAGCTCGCGGATGCGATTCCCGAATTCCACGGCCGCCGGCGGCTCGACGAACAGCGTGGCGCCCGACGCCGAGCTGTCGTGAACGATGCCGCCCGCCAGACCGCGCGCGTCGCGGCGCACCGGGATTACGTACCGTCCGTTGCGCACCGTGACCGACATGTCGGCGACGCGGTGTTGCGGGTCGAGCCGCGCCATCTCTCGCTCCAGGATCCGAATCAGCTCTCCGTGCGCCGACCGAAGCTCGCGGCGGATGCGGCGGAGCGCGGCCGAAGCGTCGTCTTTGACGGAACCGTCATCGAGAATGGTCCGCTCGATCAGCGACTCCAATGCCTGTTCGCTTATGAGAACCGAGAGAAGCGGCGAGAGCACTGCCCTCACGACCGCCGGGCGCTTGGCGTCGCCTAATCGCGCGCGCGTGCGTCGCGACGAGCGAAGCAGCGTCGCTCCGGCCAGCAGCTCGACACCCGTCCAGAGCGTTCCCTCGACGCGAAGACGAGCCAGGGCGTCCGCCAGGGCCGGGATCGGATCGGGGTACCACGGGTCGTCGCCCGTCGCGGCGGCGCGCACGGCGGCTACGCGCGCGTGTTCGCGCTCGAGCCACGCGGTGTCGGTCGTCGGCGCGAGGGCTCGCACGGCCACCGCTCCGAGGCTGGACGTCGCGTAGCCCGCGACGACGTCGAGCACGCGCGGGAACTCGAGCACTCCAAGCGCGTGGCGGTTCATGACTCCCGAGAGCGGCATGACCCGGTCGAGCGACGGGCGTCGCCGATCCGGGTCGCGCTCGCCCGCAGACGCTTCGTCACGCCCGCTTGCCGAGCTCCTCGCGGACGATGGTGTTGATCGTTCCACCTTCCGCGCGGCCTTTGAACTGCGGCATCACTTTTCCCATCACCGCGCCGACGTTCGTCGCGCCGCCGGCGATTGCCGCGAGCACGGCCGCCCGAACTTCGTCATCGCTCACCGTGGCGGGCAGATAGGCGCCAAGCAGATCGGCCTCGCTCCGCTCCGTGGCCGCGAGGTCGGCTCGGCCGCCCTTGTCGTACATCTCGATCGACTCGCGGCGGCGCTTGATGCCGCGCCGGAGCACCTCGTTCACGTCGTCGTCAGTCAGCGGGCGCCTGAGCTCGATCTCACGATTCTTGGCGTCGGAGATGATCGTCCCCAGCAGCAGCGTGCGCGGTTTGTCCTGCGCCTTGCGGGCAGTCGTCAGATCAGCCTGCAATCGCGCGAATAGTGCCGACATCAGGCGTGTCGGGTGCGACGATTCTTCCGGATCGCGGCGTTCAGCTTCCGCTTCCGGCGTTCGCTCGGCTTCTCGTAGTGCCGATGCCTGCGGAGATCCGACAGGATGCCCGCCTTTTCGCACTTCTTCTTGAAGCGCTTGAGTGCACGCTCGAAGTTCTCATCGTCGTGGATGATGACTTCAGACAAACGAATTCTCCCCCCTTTCCGGCGTTTGCGCGCCCGTTAAGTGTATCAAGCCGTGAATCTTATGTACGCCCGTCTCAGGTTGTCAATGAAAATCGGGCTACCCCGGAGGCCAGTCGAACGAACGCCCTCCGAGCAGATGTACGTGCAGATGGAAGACGGTCTGCCCCGCTGCCCGGTTGGTGTTGATAACCGTTCGATAGCCGCTTTCCGCCACATGCTCCTGCCGTGCGATCGCCGCCGCAGCAACGAGCAGCCGGCCAGTCAATAATGAATCCGTCGCCCGATCGAGAGATTCCACGTGCTCGCGCGGGACGACGAGGACGTGAACCGGGGCCTGCGGATTGAGGTCCGGGAACGCGACGCAGTGCTCGTTCTCGAACACCAGCTTGGCAGGGATCTCGCCGCGCACGATTCGACAGAAGAGACAGTCGTCAGCCATCGGTCACTTGCCTCCGCTCAATTGAGCCGCGCGGATCACCGCAATGGCGGCGACGCCGGCCGTCTCGAACCGAAGCGTGTTGTCGGCGAGACGCGCCAAACGCCAGTCAGCGTTGCGCAGCGCTGTTCGCTCGTCATCGTCGATGCCGCCTTCCGGGCCGAACAACAGCTCTGGCTCTCGGGCAGCCGCTTTGCCGAGAACATCCAGCAGCGGATCGCCAGCGCGGTCGAGCACAATGCGCTGGCGGTTCGCCGCACCGTCCACTGCGAGCTCGGCGACTGACACCGTCGGTAGAATGCGCGGCAGCCAGTCGCCGCCGGACTGCTCCAGCGCGCCGATCATTCGCGCTTCCACCTTCCGCGCGAATGCCTCGCCCTCGCCGCGCGGCGAGACACTCGATGACCGATGAAACATGACGGGCCGCCAGCTGGCAACGCCAAGCTCCGCGGCCTTTTCGGCGAGCCAAAGCATGCGGTCGCGGTCGCCGACTGGAACGCACACATGAATCGGCGATGGGGGTGTGACCCACAGGATCATCGGACGGAGCGCGACGGTCGCGCGCTCGCGCGACAGCTCCTCGATCGCGCCGAAAGCGACGTGGCCCGCGCCGTCCGCCAATCGCACGATGTTCCCCACCTCGAGCCGTTTGACCAGCACATGGTGCGCGGCCGACTTCGCGAGTGTGATCTTGGCTCCGCCAATCAGCGGCGGCGCCGCGTAGAACGATGCGACGGGAATTGGAATCTCGAACTGCGCTCCTACCCCCGCGCGATTGTGACGCTCCACCACGCCTCCTCGGTGTCTTCCGCTTCCATTCGCCAACCCCACGCCGTTACCGCCGCGATCATCTGATCGCGCTCTGCGGCCAAGATTCCGGCGAGGATCGCACGGCCGTCGTCGTCGATCGCAAGCGTGATCGCCGGCAGCAGATCCATGAGGACTGACGAAATGATGTTCGCCGTTATGACGCGCACCGGCGCGACGAGCGGCAGCAACGTTGCCGCGTCGCCTTCGATCACCGACACGACGGACGCAACATCGTTCCGCCGCACATTCGCTTCGGCATTGCCGATCGCGTCCGCGTCGATCTCGATCGCCGCCACCGAGGCCGCGCCAAGCTTCGCCGCGGCAATCGCGACGACCGCGCTGCCCGCTCCCAGATCCGCCGCCCGATCACCGCCGCGGATGACGGAGTGCAGAAGGCGAATCACGCCGCGCGTCGTCGGATGTTCGCCGGTTCCGAAAGCCATGGCCGGCTCGATGACCACCGATCGCGCGAGATCGAGGTCCGTCGCCAACCAGGGTGGAGCGATCGTCAGCGTCCCAGCACGGTGGGCCCTGATGCTGCGGCGCCACTCCATGCTCCAGTCAACGTCGGGAAGTGGCTCGGTCTCGACGTGCACCTGCGCGCTCGCCGCGTGCGCGGCGGATGCCAACCGGTTGGCAAGGGCCTGCGTTTCCACGTGCGTGATCAGCGATTCTCCAAGCTCCTGTATGCTCGACGCCCCGGCGGCGAACAGCGCCGCTGCCACTTCGGCGCTGTGCACCCCGGGAGACACCCGAACGGTGACCCAGTCGGAACCGGGACTCACGCGCCGAGGGCTTCTTTCATCTTGGCCCAGAAGCCTTTGCCGCGACCGTCCGCCGGCACGCCGGGCTGCAGCTCCGAAAGACGTCCCACGAGCTGCCGCTCTTCTTCGGTCACGCGCTCGGGCGTCCAGAGCTGTACGCGCACGTGAAGATCGCCCGTACCCCCGCCGTTCACTCGCGGTAATCCGCGTCCACGCAGGTGGAACACCTGCCCACTTTGCGTTCCGGCGGGGAGCTCGAGCATCGCGTGGCCACTGACCGTCGGAACGCTCAGCTGTGCGCCGAGTACGAGCTGCGGATACGTGACGAGGCTTTCTGTGTAAAGATCCTCCCCGTCGCGCTCGAACCTCGGATCGTCGCCTACCTCGAAGAGCACGTGAATGTCGCCACGAGGTCCGCCACGTGTGCCGGAGTTGCCGACGCCGCGCAACGTCATGTACTGGCCTGTGGCGACGCCGGCGGGGATCTGGACCGTGATGTCGTGGTCGCCGCGCTGGCGTCCCTCCCCGCGACAGCGCTTGCAGGGCGTGGGCACCACGCGTCCCTCGCCATGGCAGGTGGGGCACGGCCCCACAGTCACGAACTGGCCGAAGAACGATCGCTGCGCGCGCCGCACCTCGCCCTGCCCGCCGCAGGTGGCGCACACTTGCGACTTGGACCCCGGCTCCGCGCCGGAGCCCGCGCAGTTCTCGCACGGGTCGAGCAGCTTGATTTGAATCTTCTTATCGATGCCCGTCGCGACTTCGGCCAGGCTCAGTGGAACGGTGATCTTGACATCAGCCCCCGAGCGCGGCCCGTTGCTGCTCGTCGACCGCGCGCCGAACATCTCATCGAGGCCGCCGAAACCCCCGAAGTCGCGCATGAAGATCCCGAGCGCCTCGGACAGGTCGACGTGATGGAATCCCGCGCCACCGCGGCGCAGCCCCGCTTCGCCGTACCGGTCGTACGCGGCCCGCTTTTGCGGATCGCGCAACACATCATACGCCTCGGTGATCGACTTGAACCGCTCCTCGGCCTCCTTCGAGCCGTTGTTGCGGTCCGGGTGATTGGTCATCGCCAGCTTGCGATAGGGCTTCTTGATCTCCTCGTCCGGTGCGCCGCGATCGACGCCGAGGACCGCGTAAAAATCCGCCATGGGCTCGCTCAGTCCAGCAGGTCGCTCAACAGCCGCGACGTGTGGCTGACGAGTGAAATGACTTTCTCGTAGGGCATGCGGGTCGGACCGATCACGCCGATGACGCCGGCAAGCGATCCGACGTGGTACTCCGCCGTGACGACGGTGAAGTCCTCGAGGCGTGGATCGTCGTGTTCGGCACCTATGGTGATCGAGATGCCCGTCGCCGACGCGCGGCGGCGAATCGCGTCGCCGAGCGCGTGCGGCGTCTCGGTGAGCGCGAGCAAACGACGGAGCCGATCGGCGCCCGAGAACTCCGGCTGCTCGGCGAGCACCGACGCCGCGCCGAGCACGACCTGCTGGCCCTCGGCACCAGGCACCGCCGCGTCGAACAACTGCTCCCCTTCCTGCACGAAAATGTTCAGGAGCTCCGCGGCACTCGCCGAAGCGCCGGTATCGCGCAGGCGCGCGCCGAGCGAGGTCCGGATCTGCCCCAGGGTGAGGCCGCCAAGCCGTTCGTTGAGAACCGCGGTCACGGCGGTCAATGCGCTATCGGCGATCTCGCCAGGCACTTCCACGAACACCGTGCGAACGACTCCGGCTTCCAGCGTGAGCACCATGAGCAAACGCTCACTGCTGATCCGCACCAGCTCCAGCCGCCGCAGAATCGAGTGGTCGAGCCGCGGCCCGAGGGCGACGCCGAGCTCCTGCGTCAACACGCCCAGCGTCTGCGCCGCTCGCCGGAGAATGGTCTCGATCGGCGAAGACCCGGTCGCGCCCGTCAGCTCCTCGGTCAATCGTTCGGTTTCAGCCGGACGAATGGCTGGAATGCTGAGAAGCGAATCCACGTAGAGACGATAGGCCTTGTTCGTCGGGACGCGCCCCGCCGAGGTGTGCGGATGGAAGAGAAACCCCTTCTCTTCCAGATCGCTCATCGTGTTCCGGATGGTGGCGGGGGACACGTCGAGGCCATAGCGGCGTGACAGGGTGCGCGAACCGGCGGGCTCGGCCGTCTGTACGTAACTCCGTATGACCGCCTCGAGTACGCGGCGCTCTCGTCTGCTGAGCTCCTCGGATGCCATAACTCTAAACATACTAACGACTTCGGGCGAGCGTCAAGTCGGCGGCCAGCGCGTCGAGGCGCAGCCAACCGGCGGCCGATAGCCGGAGCCGCCATCCCTCGTCCAGCTGGCCCCAGCCCGCATCGACCCAGCGCCCCGCGCGCTCGACTTCGTCTGCCATCAGCTGCAGTCCCTGCGCGGTACGGAGCCCGAGATACACCGACTCCGCGGTCCAGTCGGCCTCCGACAGCTGTTCACTGCCGTCAACGGGGTCGACGCCGCTGTCGAGGCGATGCGCCCACTCGGCGTATGGGCCGACGTTCCACCGTCGACGCTCCCCATCGAATTCATGCGCCGAAGGGCCCAGTCCGGCGTACGGCGCATGAGTCCAATAGGCGGAGTTATGCCGCGCCTTGCGGCCCGGGCGGCCAAAGTTGGAGACCTCGTAGTGCTCGAATCCAAGATCGGCGAGAGCGCCGTGCGCATGGAGATACTCCGATTCGTAGCGTTCGTCCGGCGATTCGGCGACGTCGCCGCGGGCGCGCCACCGGCCGAGCGGCGTATGCGGCTCGATCGTGAGACCGTAGAGCGAGAGGTGCTCCGGCTCGAGTGCCAGCGCCCGCTCGACATCGCGCTCCCACGATCGCCCGAGCGACTCGGGCAGGGAGAAAATGAGGTCGAGCGACAGGTTGTCGAACCCCGCCGACCGCGCGGCATCGACGGCTCGCTCAGTCGCGGCGGCATCGTGGCTTCGGTGCATCCATGCGAGCGCCCGGTCGTCGAACGATTGCGCGCCGATCGACAACCTGCTGACGCCGGCGTCGCGCCACCGCCGCGCGGCGTCGACGGAGAGGTCTTCTGGGTTGGCCTCGAGCGTGACTTCGGCGTCAGTTGAAATATCAGCGCGCGACCTGAAGAGCTCGAGCAGTCGGGCCACGCCTTCGCCGCCGAGCCGCGAGGGCGTGCCGCCGCCGAAGTAGAGCGTGTCCACCTGCCAGCGTGTCGGATTCGAGAAGCGGCTGCCGAGCTCGCGATCGACCGACCTGAGGTAGTCGCCGACAGGCACCTCCCGGCGCACCGCGATCGAGAAGTCGCAGTACGCGCACCGGCGCGCGCAGAACGGCACGTGCACGTACACATGGCGGGGAGGCACACGGCAATATAGGCCGCGTGCGGACGTCGCGGCGCGATCAGCGCCGCCGAATCTCGCCGGTGAGGGCGCATTCGACGACACCACGAAGCTCGAGGGCCGTGATCGTCGTCAGACAGCGCGCCACCGGGAGTGCGGAGCGCGCACACAGCTCGTCGAGGCTCGCGGCACCTTGCTCGAGCGCGGTCCAGATGCGCAGCTCCATGTCGTCGCTCAGGTGCGGTTCGCCGCGTTTGGGAGCTGTCAGTCCGGCGAGGGTTACGGCGTCGGCGATCGACACGATCGGGTGCGCGCCGTCGCGAAGCAACTCGTTCGACCCCTGCGACTGTGGCGAGTCGATCGGCCCGGGGACGATTCCGATATCGCGGCCGAGGTCGAGCGCGTGGCGCGCCGTGATCAGCGCGCCGCTCTTCACCGGCGCCTCGACGACGATCGTGAGCCGCGCGATGGCCGCGATGATTCGATTGCGCATCGGGAACGATCCGCCATGCGACTGCGCGCCGGGCGGCAGCTCCGAGATGAGCAGGCCTTCGCTCGCAAGCTCGGCGTGCAGCGGCCGGTGAGACCGCGGGTATGCGATGTCGACGCCGGTGCCGAGCACGGCGGTGGTGCGGCCGTGGGCGTCGAGCGCGGCGCGATGCGCGGCGGCATCGATGCCGAGCGCCATGCCGCTGACGACGCAGGCACCGGCGCGGACGAGTGCCGTCACGACCTCGCGCGTCACGCGGAGGCCGTACGCTGTCGCTCGACGCGTGCCGACGACCGCGACCACGGGCGCGTCGACGACGCTCCAATTGCCAATGCTCCAAAGTCGGGCCGGTGGATCCTTCAAGTCCTCGAGGCTCGCCGGATATCGCTTGTCGCCGCGAAGCACGAGCGCCGGCGCGGGGAGCGCCGGCTCGACCTCGGGCCAGGCGGGTGCTAACGGCTGGTCGTCCACTTTACGGCAGTGCGAGCGGGTCGTCGCGACGCACGACAACTCGTTTCATCTCCAGCACGTGCGACCACCACACGGCGAGCAGCTCATCGAGACCGTAGCGGCCCGGCGCGCTGATGGCAAACACCGCGAACGCATCCGGCGCATCGATCGGCGGCGGCGGCTCGTTGCCAAGCAGATCCATCTTCGTGAACACGACGCAGTGCGGCTTGCGCGCCAGCTCGGCCGAGTACGCGGCGATTTCGGCGCGCAGCTGGTCGTACTCCCGCTGCCAGTCCATGGCATCGATGGGAATGAGGAACGCGAGGAGCCGGGTGCGCTCGATGTGCCGCAGAAACTGGAGACCGAGCCCGCGCCCTTGATGGGCGCCTTCGATGATCCCCGGAATGTCGGCGACGACGAAGGTCCGGCCGTCGCTCAACTGCACGACACCCAGATTGGGACTGAGCGTCGTGAACGGGTAGTCGGCGATCTTGGGGCGCGCGGCAGAAATGACCGAGAGCAGCGTCGATTTGCCGGCGTTGGGCTGGCCGACGAGTCCGACGTCGGCGATGAGCTTGAGCTCGAGCTCGAGGGCCCGCGCTTCGCCGTCTTCGCCGGGCTGATACTCGCGCGGCGACTGATGCGTCGCGCTGACGAAGTGTGCGTTCCCCTTGCCGCCCCGGCCTCCGGCCGCGACGACGATGCGCTGGCCGTGCTCGAGCACCTCGCCGATCAGCTCCGACGTTCCGAGGTCTCGAATGATCGTTCCGACGGGAACCGGCATCACGACGGATCCGCCCGAGCGGCCGCTCTTGTTGGCACCAGAGCCGTGGTCGCCGTTCTGCGCCGTCCAGGAATCGCGGTAGGTGTAGTCGAGGAGCGTGGAAAGATTGTTGTCGCCCATCACCTCGACGTCGCCGCCGCGGCCGCCGTCGCCGCCGTCGGGACCGCCCATCGGCACGAACTTCTCCCGCCGGAACGAGATGATTCCCGAGCCGCCGTCGCCCGCTTTGACGTTGACCGTGACGCGGTCGATGAACATCGCTATTGCCTCCGCACACGCGCCCAGAGCAGGCGTGCGGCCTGCGCCCGGTCGGCGCCGATGTCGTCCGCCACCGCTTCGATCACTTCGTCTAGCACGTCGGGTGCGACGCCGGCGTTCCGCGATCCGTGCAGGTGCGAGTGCAGTTGCCGCTCCTGCCCCGACGCCGCGCAGGCGGCGACGATGCAGACCTCCCGCCGGGGGAGATCGAGCCCCGGACGCGACAACACCTTGCCGTAGCCGTCGGCGATCATCCAGTCGTCGAGCAATGGGTGGAGCTCGCGGATGTTGTGCCGCAGCCGCTCGTACATGTCGCCGTAGACAATGGCGCAGGTGGCTTCGCCCTCGGCGCGCCAGGCCGCGAGGCCGAACGCCGCCGCGTCCACGTCGGTCGTCGCGACATCGCGCCGCACGCGCCGCCATTCACGCATCGCGTTGAGGGCGCGCGGAAAGCCGGCGAACAGATAGCTCTGGAGGAGGAGCTCTTCGACCCAGACGGCTGGGGCCTGGTCGACGATGGTTTGCGTGATGGCGCGAATATCGGCGTCATTGCCGGCGGTGACGATGGCGGAGAGCCGCACGAGCTGCCTCGTGGGCGCGTCGAGCTCGAGCAAGGTGTCTCGCGTCGCTGGCGTTGGCGTCATCGATTGTGCGCGCGCGGCGTCGAATGATTGCGCGCGCAGCCGAATGCAGATCAGGCGACGGGTCGAATCTCGCCGACGATCTCGCCGCGCGTGTTGCGGATCGGCCGGCGAAAGAATTCCTCGAGCCGCGGCGGCAGCTCCGCCGGCAGCACGTCGAGCAGCTGAAGTACGCGCAGCACGGCCGGGAACTGTGCTCGTTGCGCCCCGTCGTCGACCTTGATCGCGAAGCCGACACCGAGCTCCGGCACGGCGACGCAGTGCACGCCCTCGGCGCCAATCTTGGCGACGGCGCGCCCGTCGGTCTCCTCGATCAGCACTGAGTCGAACCGATCAGTCCCGCCCACGAGGAACGGTCGTGTGCGCATGGCGTGCGCCACGCGATGCAGCGCTCCGTCGTTCTCGCGAGCCGCGCGGGCGAGCCGCGCCCACGCTCCCGCCATTCGGTCGAGTGGAAGCGCGAACGCGACCACACCGCATCCGTCGACGGCCTGGTTCACGTCGCGCTCGTCGAGACCGGCCCACTTCGCGACGGCCTGCAGGCAGCAGCGCTGCACCGGATGGTCGCGCCGTTCGTACCCGTACGTGTGCCAGCCGGCGGCGTGCGCGCGCGCGAGCATCGCGGCGTGTTTGCCCGAGCAGTTGTTGTGCAGGCGCGTGAGGCGTGCGCCCGATTCTCGCAGCAGCTTCATTCCGCGCGACGACAGTGGATCGTGCGGTCCGCAGGCCAGGTCCCCTTCCTCGAGCCCGATGTCGTTCAACATGCCCTGGGCGAGCGCGACGTGCTCGGGCTCGCCCCCGTGCGATGCGCACGCAAGCGCGAGCTGATCGTCTCCCCAGTGCAAATCGTCGAACGCGCCCGACTCGAGAAACGGAAGCACCTGAAACGGCTTGGCGCACGATCGCCATGAGCTCACGATGTGCGCGTCGTGCGCGCCGGCAATGAGCAGGTCGTCATCACCCACGACGGCCGCGTGCACGCGATGCCGCGATTCGACGTCCGTGCCTCGAGTAGCGACGACGTCCAACTCGAGCGATTTCATTTGGTGGGTGTCCTTCCGCGTGAGTCGCGAGCCCGCGCCGGCTGCGGCGCCGCGCTCCGACCGATGCAGAGAAACTTAATCGAGGCCGGTCCGCGGAAGGGTAGCCCGGCGATCGTCGCGCCGCCGGGTTCGTTATTCAGCCACGGCGGCGGCCCCTCCGTGCCGCCTTCCTATTTGCAGCGCAGGAGGCAGATCAGGCCGTGAGTGTACCGATGAGGATCCTTGCGCACGTCCTCGAGGATGGCGCCGAGGTCCGTCGTCAGCTTGTTGAGCCGGTCGTACAGCGTCGGATCGTTCAGCAGGCGCGGTACGATGCCGTCGCCGCGCGACAGCGCGTGCGCGAGCGAATCGCCGGCCGCGGCCATGCTCACCAGATGGGTGTAGAGGGTGTCGTCGCGCAGCAGCTTGCCGAGCGTCCCGTTCTTGTCGTTGAGCGCGCCGACGAGCGAATCGGCGGAGCTCATTACGTTCACGAACCGGTTGTACAGCGTGGGGTCGTCGAGCAGCTTGGCGAACGTGCCATTCGGGTTCTCGAATCGCCCGATCATCGCGTCCGCGCGCGACATCGTCGCCACGAAGTGGTCGTACAGTGAACGGTTGGTCATCAGCTGACCCACGGTCCCTTCGCCACGCAGTACGCCGCCCGTGATCTGCCGCAGATCGTGCGTCAGTCCGACCATGTCGTTGACGGCGCCCGCGGCTTGCGCCAGCACCGCCTCGTAGTCGAGCGACGGCGCAATGGAGAGCGTGTCACCTTCCTGCAGTACGGCGTAGCGCGGCGTGCCGATCGAGATGTCGATCACCTTGTCGCCGAGAAGCCCGAGCGTACGGATCCGGGCCTTGGAGTCGGTCCGGATTTGCGACTTGAGGTCGTGATCGATGGCGAGGCGCAGCTCCAAATTGCGCGTCGTGTCGTTGTCCACCGGGAGAAAATCGATCGACTTGACCGTCCCCGCGAACTGACCGGCCACGAACACCGCGCCACCGGCACGCAGCCCGCTCGCGTCCGGGAGATACGCCACCAGCTCGTACCGCTTGTGGAACAGGTTCGCCGACTGGCCGAGCTTGTAGACCGCTACGCCAGCCACGACGAGCGCCGCGAGAATGACCCCGCCAACCTTGAGCTGGTCCCAGGTTATGAACGACGAGCGCTTCATGAGCTACGCCTCACCCAGAAAGTCGCGGATGTAGTGATCTTCGTTCGCCGCCATCTCCTCGGGCGTGCCGAAGAACGCGATCCGCCGGTCCGTGAGCAGCGCGACCTTGCTGGCCATGCGGAACACCGAGCGGATGTCGTGCGACACGACGATGCTCGTCACGCCCAACTCGCGCTGCAGCTTGCTGATCAGCCTCGTGATCGTGCCGGTAGTCAGGGGGTCTAGCCCCGACGTTGGCTCGTCGTAGAGCATGATCTTGGCGTTGTTGGCCATGCCCCGTGCGATGCCGACGCGCTTGCGCATCCCGCCCGACAGCTCCGAGGGGAACTGCTCCATCACGCGATCCGCCTCGAGATCCACGAACTCGAGCTTCTCGCGGACGCGCCCTTCGATTTGCTCCTCGTTCATGTCGGTGTGCTCGCGAAGCGGGTAGGCCACGTTCTCGAACACCGTCATCGAGTCGAACAGCGCCGCGCCCTGAAATACCATGCCCATCGTCTGCCGCACCTCCAACGCCTCCTCGAAGGTGAGCGTCGTGATGTCCTGCCCGTCGATCATCACGCAGCCGCGGTCCGGCACCAGCAGTCGCAGCAACAGCTTGAGGATCGTCGATTTTCCAGTCCCCGACTCGCCGACGATGGCCACCGTCTCGTGCTCGCCGGCGCAGAACGACACGTCCTCGAGGATCGGCCGATCGAAGGCGAGCGACACGTGATCCAGTTCCACGACGAGCGGGTGCGGCGCATCCGCCGGCCGCTCGCCCCCCATGGGCCGCGGTCCCGCGATCGCCAGCTGCGCCGTTCGGACCTGCTCGGCGTCGCTGTCGTCGTTCGCCAACTCGGAGCGGATCGCCCGGCGCACCGCCGCCGGCTTGTCGCCCGATCGCCGCTGCTCGTCAGCCATAGGTGAGCATTGACAGCAGCAGCTGCGTGATGAAGTAGTCGACGATCAGGATCAAGATGCTCGACGTCACGACCGTGCGCGTCGTGCTTTGTCCCACGCCCTCGGTCCCGCCCGTCGTGCCGAGCCCGAAATAGCATCCGGTGATCGCGATCAACCCGCCGAACACGAACGGCTTGGTGAGTCCTTGCACGAAATCGTTCGGGATGTAGCGAAAGGTGAAGCCGTCCGACGCCATCTGGTTCCACACCGTGCGCCAGTATTGGGTGCTCGGCAGGCCGACGACGAACGAGGCGATGATGTTGCCGCCGATGATCCCGATGAAATCGTTGATGATCGTCAGCACCGGCACCATGATCAGCGCCGCGACCACGCGTGGCGTGACCAGCTTCTTGATCGGATCGGTGCCGAGCGTATTGAGCGCGTCGATCTGCTCGGTGACGCGCATCGAGCCAAGCTGGGCAGCAATGCCCGAGCCGACGCGCCCAGCGACCATGAGACCGGCGAGGACGGGTCCGAGCTCGCGGATCATCGAGGCCGACACGAGGTTGCCGATGTACATCGTGGCGCCGAAAGTCTTGAGCTGAACCGATGACTGCAGCGCCAGCACCATCCCAGTGAACAGCCCGGTCAGCATCACGATGCCGAGCGATTTGACGCCGATCTCGTCCATCTGCTGCACGACGTCTTGCATGTAGAACGGCCGCGCCGCGATGAACCGCAGCGATTTGCCGGCGAGGACGAAGTACTCCTGAACGGTCAGGACTTTCGACTTCGCGGCGTCGTTGAGATGCGCGAGAAAGGCGGGCAATCGAGTGCGTTTCGGGCGTGCGGGGTCGGAGCGATTTCGTGCGGGATGCCTGGGACGGTCGAGCCCGGAAGGGGCAAGCCCTGTGCCTGAGACAGCCGTTCGGCTACTTTCAGCGCCGATGCCCCGCTCGCTCGCCCGCGACCGCTTGCGCTCGCTGCTCGACGCCGCTTCGCGCTCCCGCATCGCCGTCGTCGGCGACGCGATGCTCGACGTCTACCTCCGCGGCGACGTCGAACGCATCTCGCCCGAAGCGCCAGTGCCGGTCGTCCGCGTGCTCGATCGCCGTCACGCGCTCGGAGGCGCCGGCAACGTCGCGCAGAACGTGCGGTCGGTCGGCGCGCGCTGCGACCTCGTGGCCGCGATCGGCGATGACGCCGGCGGTCGCCAGCTCTGCGCCATGCTCACGGCGATGGGCGCCGAGCTCGACTCGCTCGTCAGCGTCGATCGGCCGACGACGACGAAGACCCGAATCGTCGCCCGCTCCCAGCAGGTCGTGCGCGTCGACGAGGAGAACGACGCCGACCTCGAGGGCGACGAGGTGGAACGCTTGCTCGTCGCCGTACGAGCGGCGGTAGCCTCGGCGGACGCGGTGGTGCTCGAGGACTACAACAAGGGCGTGCTCGTGCCGCGCGTCATCGAAGCGGTGATGCGCGCGGCACGCGATAAGGGCGTGCCGGTCGTCGTCGACCCGAAGTACCGCAACTTCTTCCACTACCGCGGCGCAACGATTTTCAAGCCCAATCGGCGCGAGCTCGAGGCCGCGCTCGGCGCCGAGGTCGACCTGGAGCATCCGGAAGCGCTGCCGGCGACCTTCGCGCGCCTCGGTGTCGAGCATTTGCTGTTGACGCTCGGCGAGCATGGGATGGCGCTCATCTCGGCGGGCGGCGAGATCAAGCGGGTGCCGACCGCGGCCCGCGAGGTTTACGACGTCGTCGGCGCCGGCGACACCGTCACGGCGTATCTGGCGCTCGTCCTCGCGGCGGGCGGCTCGGCGCGAGAGGCCGCGATCGTTGCCAACTTCGCCGCGGGTGTCGAAGTCGGAAAGCTTGGCGCCGCCACGGTCAGCGCCAGCGAGGTCATCGACGCCTACGACGCGTACATGGCGGCGCCCGGCCCCAAGCCCGCGGGTTGAGCCGGTGGCGGCGGCACCACGCCGTCAGCGATAGCGCGAGTAGAGCATGAGCGTGCCGCACTGGGAATTCGACGCCGGAATGTCGCCCGGCAGCGGCCCGGCCGAGGGATAGAACTCGGCCGCCGAGTAATCCATCGTCGAGATCCGCGAGATGTCCGGCACGGCCGATACTGGCATGGTCGAATCGAACGTGCGAATCCCATCGATGTACACCGACACGTAGCAGTTAGGGCTCGTACAGCGCGCCAACGCCCCACCCTTGCATGGCGTTCGGCTCGAGACGATCAAGGACTTGGAGCTGAGGTTGACGACCGAGAGGCCGCTCAGACGGCTGCCGACGAACTGAGCGAGCGTCGAATTCTCGTACTTTCTGAATTCAGCTTCCGTGATGTACTGTCCGATGTGCGTCTTGCGGTGGTCCTCGAACGTCTGCATGAGCGGGGACAGATGCTGTGTCGGCGCCGAGTCTCTCACATTGACGGTCGGCAGCGTCACCGCCCGTTTCAAGACGGCCGTGATCGGCTGCGTGTCGGCCGGCGAGATCGAGACTGGAAAGGTCTGAATCTCGTAGCCGATCTTTCGCACGCGAATGAAGCTGGCCCCTTCCGGGAGGAACAGTAGACTGAGGGTGCCGGTGGTCGTCGTGAGGGATTTCATTCCGGTGAGGACGTCCGCGACTTCGACACCCTCGACCGGATCGCCGCTATCGGCGTCGTAGACACCGAGTACGCGGAGCCGATACACCGGCACGCCGCCGGCCTTGGCCGGCGCCGCCGGCGTTTGCGCGCTCGCGAGCGCCGCGCCCGCGATGATCCCACTGCACGCGAGAACCACGACGCCTTTCGCCAGCTGCGCGACGGAACCCACTCGACGCATCACTCGACGCATCACTCGACGCATCACTCGACGCATCACTCGACGCATCACTCGACGCATGACGCCTCCTTCGCATCGCCATTTCCGAACCGAGGCTCCGTGCTCCATATTTCCGCTCGCCCCAATGGTCCCGTAGCTCAGCTGGTTAGAGCAAGCGACTCATAATCGCCTGGTCGTGGGTTCAAGTCCCACCGGGACCACTTCCCTCCAGTCTACACTCTCGCGCGGCCGACAGTTAGCTTTGGTCTCCACGGTCGCGTAGCTCAGCTGGTTAGAGCGCCGGTCTCACATACCGGAGGTCACAGGTTCAAGTCCTGTCGCGACCACTCCTGGCATCTTTGATCGTCCAAGGCCGCGCCGCAGAGCTGCTTAGTGTGCGGCCTTTCCGCTGACGGTCACTTGGGCCCCCGCGCGCCGGAGACGTCCGGCCAATGCCTCGTCCACCCGCGCCTCGACCAGCAACCGATCGCCGTCCATGCGTTGGCCGACGACGTCGCCGTCACGGTGAATCTCGGCGAGCAACCTGCCGTCGGCCGGCGACATGCGAATCTCCGACAGGGGCCGGCGCACGCGAACGGCCGAAGTCAGCGCGCGGCGAAGTGGCTCGACACCGCCCTCGCTGACCGTGGACACGAACACCGCCGATGGCACGAGCGCGAGGATCCGCTCTTCGAGCGCGAGCAGCTCGTCGTGCGCCAATAAGTCGATCTTGTTGAACACGAGCAGCTTCGGCCGGTCGGTCACGCCAAGCTCCTCGAGCACTTGCTCGACGATCAGGCGCTGCTCCTCCCATCCCGCGGCGCTGGCGTCGATGACGTGGAGCAGGAGATCCGCTTCGCGGGTTTCCTCGAGCGTCGCACGGAACGAGGCCACGAGATGGTGCGGCAGCTTACGAATGAATCCCACGGTGTCGGTGACGAGGACATGCGCGTGGTCGGCGACCTCGACGTCGCGGGTCAGTGGATCGAGAGTGGCGAAGAGGCGATCCTCCACGAAGATGTCCTTCGCCCCGGTCAACGCGCGAAGGATCGACGATTTCCCCACGTTGGTGTAGCCGACGAGCGACGCCTTGAACTCGTTCTGGCGAGATTGGCGCTGGATCGCGCGCCCACGCTGGACGTCGCGTAGCCGCTCGCGCAGGATCTTGATTCGGCCGTTGATCAGTCGGCGATCGGTCTCGAGCTGCGTCTCGCCCGGCCCCCGCATGCCGATGCCGCCGCGAAATTTCTCGAGGTGGGTCCACATGCGGGTGAGGCGCGGCAGCATGTACTCGAGCTGCGCGAGCTCGACCTGCATCTTCGCTTCGCTCGTTCGCGCCCGCGTTGCAAAGATGTCGAGGATGAGCTCCGCACGGTCCATCACCCGCCGGCCGATGGCGTCTTCGATGTTCTTCCCTTGGGTCGGCGAGAGCTCGTCGTCGAAGATGACGAGCGACGCATCGTCCGCCTGCACGCGGTCGCGGAGCTCATCGATCTTGCCCGACCCGAGATAGGTCCCCGGGTGCGGGCGATCGATCTGCTGCATCATTTCGCCGACCACGACGGCGCCCGCCGTGTCGGCGAGCTCCGACAGCTCACGCAGGTGCTCGTCGACCGCGCGGCGCGCACCCGGCCGCTTGAGCGGCGCGCCGACGAGGAGCACTCGGTCCACGGGCGGCGCGACCGCGATCATGTCTCGGCTTATGTCAGAATCCTCGCTCAGTCTGTGGTATTCGCTGCGTTCGCTACCGCCCGATGCCGGTCGATGTGAATCGCCCCGTCGACGAATAGGGGACCGTCACCGACCCGACCGGCGAGCCGACCGTCACGTCACCCAGCACGTGGTAATCCACCGCCCCGGTGTTGAGAATGCTCCGCCCCGCCGCGCCGATGCCGGCGTAGGTGAAGCTGACCGGAATCGTCACGACGGTCGAGTCGTTGTCCTGGACGGTGAAGCGGTCGCTCAACGCGCCGCTCGCCACCGTCACGCTGTCGCCCGCCAGATTCACTTGGTAGGTGAGCTGCGTCGCGTCCAGCCGATAATGGTTCGGGTTGTACACGCTGAGCAGCACATCGAGGCTGCCGCCCGTCAGCCCGAGACCACGAACGCGCACGTCGCGCAGATGCACGATCGGATTCTTGAACGCCGCGCGGCCGAGTACCGAACACCCTGCCGTTGCGACGAGCGCCGCCGACGCCGCGGCCATTGCGAGTCTCCTCATCTCCCCTCCCTCAATTCCCCGGTGGCTTCCTACTCGGACGACTCGCACCCGGCGAGCCGCGTCACTCCGACTGCTCCCGACGACGAAGCTCCTCCCACCACGCCAGCCGCTTCGCGATTTCCTTCTCGAACCCGAACGAACCCGGCTCGTAAAACCGCGTGCCGCGCAGCGACTCCGGAAGATACTCCTGCGGGATGTATGCCTCCGGAGCGTCGTGCGCGTACTGATACCCCGTCCCATAGCCCAGTTCCTTCATCAAGCCGGTGGGGGCGTTCCGGATATGCAGCGGCACCGGCTCCGCCGGGTGCGCCTTCGCCGCGTCCAACGCCCCACCCAGCGCGCGCACCACGGCGTTCGACTTGGGCGCCGTCGCCAGGTAGACGATCATCTGCGTGAGCGGAAGATACCCCTCCGGCGGGCCAAGCATGTGGAACGCCTCCCGCGCCGCGATGGCCAGCTTGAGCGCCTCCGGATCGGCCAACCCGATGTCCTCCGCCGCCATCGCGATCGCTCGGCGGAACATGATCATTGGGTCGGCGCCGCCCTCGATCATCCGCGCCATCCAGTACAGCGCGCCCTGGGGATCGCTTCCGCGCAGACTCTTATGAAAGGCGCTGAGCATGTTATACGTCTCTTCGCCGCGCTTATCGTACCGCGCGAAGCGGAGTTGCAACGCGTCGCGCGCCACGGTCACCGTGACGTGCCCGCGCCGGCCCACGTGGGCCGCCCCGGCTTCGAGCGCCGTCAATGCCCGCCGTGCATCGCCGTCCGCTTCCCCGGCGATCAGGTCGAGCGCGTCGTCGTCGACGGCAAGCTGCCAATCGCCCAGTCCGCGCTCGGTGTCAGCCAGCGCGCGCGTCAATACGCTGCGAACGTCGGCCGGCGTCAGCGACTGCAGAACGAACACTCGCACCCGCGAGAGGAGCGCGCCGTTGATCTCGAACGACGGATTCTCCGTCGTCGCACCGATCAACGTGATCGTCCCCGCCTCGACGTGCGGTAGAAACGCGTCCTGCTGCGCTTTGTTGAATCGGTGGATCTCGTCGGCGAACAGAATCGTTCCGCGGCCCATGCGCCGGCGTCCCTCCGCTTCGCCGACGATCTCGCGGACACGCGGCACCCCTTCGGTCACGGCCGAAAACGCCACGAACTCGCGGTCGGTGTATTGCGCGATGACGCGCGCCAGCGTCGTCTTTCCCGTGCCCGGCGGCCCCCAGAAGATCATCGAGGCGACGGTCCCCTGCTCGATCGCGTCGCGAAGCGGCTTGCCCGGCGCGAGCAGATGCTCCTGCCCGACGATCTGGTCGAGCGTGCGCGGCCGCATGCGCGCGGCGAGCGGTTGCGGCATCGTAGGCTCGAACAACGAACCCGTTCCGCGCGGCGCATCCGGCTCCTCGGCTCGTCTCTTTCGCTGATCCATCGGCTGCCCCCCCCCCCGCTACCCGACCGCGATCGATCGCGCCGCGAAATACAATCCACATCCCGCGACGAAGCTCACCGGAATCCGCAGGCCGGCCCGATGCTGCAGCTCGGGAACCAAGTTGGACGCCGCCACGTACAGCGTGACCCCGGCAGATATCGCGAGACCATATTCCCGGAGGAGTGCGAGTTGCTCCGTGAGCACGACACCGACGAACGTCGACGCGCCCAGCGCCGCGGCGGCGAGCACGGCCCGCGACCGGCGCGCGCCCGCGGCGAGAAAGAGGCTGGTGATCGCCAACCCCTCCGGGAATTTGTGCAGCAGCACGGCGACGAA
>JBIOHX010000008.1:0-30228 GCA_044449465.1 Gemmatimonadales bacterium
CCGCCGCGCCAGATACGTCGCGACGATCGCGTTCGTCGCCGCGGCGGCGGTCAGGGAGTCGTCGCCTTTGTACGTGACGATCGCAATCTCACCGCCATTCGCCTTGTCTACCGAGAGATGCTTCTGGAAGCGCGTGATCGCCTCTTCTCGATCGCGAAGACTGAGCGCGAAACGCTGCGGAAGGCCGGCGCGCTGGAGCGTCAGTGAACCCGGGGGGAGGAGCGCCGATTGCCCCTGAACCGCCGTGCCGGATGCTCCACGACCCGTCCAGTGATACTCGTTCGCGCCAACCTTCGTAAACTCGTACTTGCCGGTCTTGAATGAACCGGGCAACGCGTAGGCTTCGATGAGCTCGCGCGATCCCACGCCGCGCGGAGCCGTGACCTGCGCCTGCAGCGCCAATGAGTCGATGACGCGCCCAACGACGGCGCGGCTGCCTATGATCTCGAGCTCCGTCTCGATCGGCGACTTCATCGCGCCGGACAGCATGCCGCCGGGGTCGCCGGCTCCCTCGGCGAGCTTCGAAAGCAGCGACGATCCGTTGCCTCCGCTCGTGCGGACCAACACGCTGCTCGTCGCGCTGAACTTCGGCGGCGCAAAGAGGAGGACCGCGAAGGCGGCCAGCAATCCGACGACGGTGAACGCGGCAATGATCCGCCATCCGCGGCGGACCGCTCGGCCGACATCGGCCAAATCGATCGTGTCCGCCGGCGTTTGAACGAGCGCCGTGCTCATCTCCGTACCAAGGAAATCACGATCGACGCGACGACTGCCGACACGCTGAGCGCGCCCTACGCGTTTAGCGCCAGCCAGTTCTTTCGCCCGACCACGACCTGATCGCCGGATTGGAGGTCTGAGGTTGGCGAGCGGTCGTCCTGCCAGCCGTGAACCGGAATTCGCGTCGTGCCGCGAACGATCGCGACGCTATTCGGATTTCCGTTGTCGGTAATTCCGCCGGCGCGGGCGATGACGTCGCGCAGGGTCATGCTGACGTCGACGTAGTACACGTCCGGCTTCATCACGGCGCCGTTAACCGCGACCCGCCGCAGCACCACGACGTCGACCGGCGCGTCGCGCAGGTACTCGGCGAAGCGCGCCCGGACCGTGTCGCGAAAGTCCGCTATCGACAGGGTACTGGCGTCGACCAAACCAATTTTCGGAAAGAGCACGCGGCCGCGCTCGTCCACGGTCACCGTGTCGCTCAACTTCGGCTCGCGCCATACATGAAGCCAAACGCGGTCACCGGGCTCCGGGCGCGCGTCGGCGCCGCGGCGAACGAATGCGGGAATGCCGTCGGGCGACTGCTGAACCTGTGCGCCAACTGACGGGCCGATCGGGCTTGTCAGGATCGCCGCGACTACCGCGGACAGAAAGAAACGCGTCGATATGTTTGAGCCGATCATCTTGGATTTAGTGGTCGAATCCTCCTTCCAGCACCGCGTCGATCACCGAACGCATGCCGCTTTGGAAGATGGCGGTATCGAATCTGACGGCATTTCGCCGGCAAGCAGTCGGGTCGATCGCGGCGAGATCGAGACGCTCGATCGCACCGACAAGCCCATCGACGCTCTGTTCATCGAACAGTATGCCCGTGACGCCGTCGACGACTGTCTCGGTCGCCCCTCCCTTGCCGAATGCAACAACGGGTCGTCCCGCCGACTGCGCCTCGACTGCAGAGATGCCGAAGTCCTCACAACCTGGAAAGAGAAACGCCTTACACCGTGCATATAGCGGGCCGACGGCGGAGTCCGGCAGAGCACCGCAAAATTGAACCGTCGGCCCGGCGATGGCCCTCAATCGCCGTTCCTCTGGGCCGGTTCCGACAACTAGAAGCTTCCGGTTGAGCACGCCGCACGCGCGGACCGCCAGATCGATTCGCTTGTACGGTACGAGCCTCGACACGACGAGATAGAAATCGTCCGGCGGCAACCCGCTCGGGCGGATGCGATCCGTGTCGACTGGTGGGTGCACCACTGTCGCCGTCCGCCCGTACGCGCGCTCGATTCGGCCGGCCACATTCGCCGAATTGGCTACGAACCGATGGACATGCCGCGCCGCGTTCCGGTCCCGCTGCCGCAACCAGTTGATCATCGGTCCGGCGGCCGACGCGAGCGGCAGATGCGCCGTGTACTCGTCCGTCAGGTCCCAGATGTACCGCGGCGGAGTGTGGCAGTAACAGATGTTCTTCGTCGCGCCGATCGTCTCGACGTTCTTCGAGAAGGCACTCGACGCCGAGATCACGACGTCGTAGTGAGAAAAATCGAATCGCCGGAACGCCCATGGCATGAGCGGCAGCAACGCTCGCGAATAGTGGCGCGCTCCGGGCAGACGCTGCAGCGCCGAAGGCCGCACGTCCCACGACCGGAGATGCGCCGGCACTCGGCTCGGATCGAACACCGAGGTGTAGACCGGCGCGCTCGGGAAGAGCCCAATGAGCTGCTCGACGACACGCTCGCCGCCACCGAACGACGTAAGCCAATCGGTGGTGATGGCGACGCGCGGACTCTCAGTACGCACCCTTGCCGCTCAGCACCACCCCGACGGTCTTCGCCATGATCCGCAGATCGAGGCGCAGCGACCAGTCGTCGATGTACTCGCGCTCGAGGCGTACGACGTCCTCGAAGTTCGTGATCAGATTGCGCCCGCCAACCTGCCACGGCCCCGTCAATCCCGGCACGACGCTCAACCGGACGAAATGCCGCGACTCGTACTTCCCAACCTCACTCGGCACCGGCGGCCGCGGACCGACGAGCGACATGTCGCCGGCCAGCACGTTGAGCAACTGCGGCAACTCGTCGAGGCTGAACCGGCGCAGCACGCGGCCGACGCGCGTGACGCGCGGGTCATCCTTCAACTTGAATAGCAGACCATCGGCGTAACGATTGAGGTGTGCGATCTCCTGCCGCTCGCGGTCCGCTTCCGGCGTCATGCTTCTGAACTTCCACATTATGAAATGCCGCCCGCCTAGCCCCACCCGCCGCTGCCGGAAAAACACCGGGCCCGGCGAGTCGAGCTTGATCGCAGCGGCGATCAAGCCCATCAGCGGCGCGCACACCACGAGCGCACACGCCGTGAGCGCGAGGTCGGCGGCGCGCTTGAGCGCCATGGCCGGCATGCCGAGCTTCGCCGGGTGCACGTGATACCCGACCAGCGACCCCACCTGCACCGGCTCGGCCCACCCTCGAACGCCATGTCCCCACGTCGGCACGGCGATCATCGCCGTTCCGTATTTGATCGACGCATCGGCCACGCGGCGCACCAGGTCCGCCTGCTGCGAGCCGGCGATGATCAGCTCCGCCGGATCCTCGCGAGTCAAAATCGCGTCGAGATCGTCGATCGTGCCGAGCGATGTGGTGTCGTGGATGCGTGCCGGCGTCACGAAGCCGATGATCTGGTGATCGCGCTGCTGGTCGCCGCCGAGGCCGGAGAGCATCTCGGTGACGTCCGCCTTCCGCCCGACGATGATGGCGCGCCGAAGGCCGATGCCGTGCGCGTATGCCTGGCGCACCACCGCGTCGGCGAGCCGGCGCTCCACCATCAACGTCGCGAGCGAGGCGGCGGCGAACGCCGGCAGGAACCAGAGCGGCAACCCGATTTTCGGCGGCAGCACCGTGAACGCGGTCAGCACCGCGCCGGCGAGCGCTACGCCGAAGCCGAGTCGTTTGAGATCGCGCCTCGCCTCGCCAGGCTTGTACGCCCCGTTGGCGTTGAGCCCGATCAGCACGAGCACGACCAGCAGCGGGGAGAAGCCGCCCACGGGGTCCGACGACGCGAGCGCTGCCACGATTGCCGTGGCGCCGGCGACGGCGACCGCGTCGAGCACATGCAGCGACGTGACGCGGAAGATCAGGCGTGCGATCGACAGGAGGAGCCGGCGTTGCGCGAGCTCGCGACGAACTCGAATGTCGTACTGCGGGATCGGAAGAACTCGCGACGTCGTGCGTCGCGATGCGGGTGCGTCGGTCCGATCCGCGACCGAATCCTCGAGGTCCGCGGCAGGAATGCCGGAGCTATTCACGTGCAATTGGCTAGCGCTTCCATGTCGGAGCCCGCATGCGCGTGCGACAGCATGGCCTTGTGGGCTCGTGGCCTGCCCGGATGAGCGGGCAGCCACGCCTCTGCAATGACCACGCCTCTAGGTCACGCCGAGCGCGCCGGCGCGGGCTACCGCCTGAGGATCGCCGCTAGCGCGACCGCCGAGCCGAGGATCGAGGCCACCGCGGTGAAGAGACCCGTGTAGTCTCGATGATCCGATGTGTCCGCCAGCGGCACGTACACGGTGCTGCCGGGCTCTGGCTTTGGCGTCGAGTTGAAAAAATGCAAATGAGTATTTCTGCTCTCGAGCTTGCCATTGGGCTGAGTGACATAGGCGCGCTTGACGTCCGACTTCGCCGTTCCGCCCCCCGCCGACCGGATATAGAAATCCAAATTCGCGCCGCGGACGTACGACACCGCCACCGGCGAGTTCACGGCCCCCGCCACCGACACCACGCTCGAGTAGACCGGCACGTAGATCGAATCGCCATCGACGAGCAGCAGGTTGTCTACGAATCCCGGATCGCGCATGACCTGCGGCAGGTCGAGCCCAATTCGGCCCACGCTGTCGCGCGCCCGGTAAAACTCGATGCCGTTGGCGTACGCGTCGCTCGTCAAGCCACCGGCCCGGTTGATCAGGTCGAGCAGCCGCTCGCCCTTGGTGCGGAGTGTGTACGGGCCAGGGTACTTCACCTCTCCCTGCAGGTTCACCGTGCGCTGCAGCGCCCAATCCGGTTGCTTGAAGATGAGCACGTTGTCGTATGGCTTGAGCACCACGTCGGGTGCTTTTCCCGCCGGCGCCGGAATGCCGGGCGGCCCGCCATACGTTCCGCCGGCCCGGCGGTCGAACAGGTAGCTCGAGTCCAGCGGCACGCGCGTGGTCGTCGCCGTGACGCCGCCCGCCCGGTTCTCAGGCATGTGCGCGACCTCCGCCTCGGTGAGCAGCGCACCCTCGCGCAATCCGCCGGCGAGCAACACCGCGTCGCGCAGCGTCATGCCGTCGCGATAGGGAATCCGGCCGCCTTTGCCCACCGCGCCGCTGATCGTGACGTATCGCTTCGGCCGAAACTCCGGCAGCGAGAAGACTTGAATCTGGTCGCCGTCGGCCAACCGCACCTCGCCGTTCGTCGCGCCCGTGGTGTCGCGCACCTGCGCTTGCACCATGGCGTACGTGGAATCGGAGCGCAGTCGAGAGATTTGCACCTGCCCCAGATAGCTGTCGGGACGAAGGCCTCCAGCACGGCGAAGGGCTTCGGTCAGCGTCATCCCCGGCACGAAGCCGACCTCGCCTGGACTCCAGACGTTTCCTTTGACGACCACGCGCGACGCGAGATGGCTGGGCACTTCACCGACGCGCACGATGTCGCCGTCTTCGACCGTCGCCTCGGTCACCGCGTTGCGCCCGAAGATGTCGCGCGGCACGTCGATCACGCGGCGCGCGGTCGCCAAGCCGGTCCGCTGCGCCGGCGGCACGATCCGCTCGATCGTCACCCGGCTGGGGTCGGCGGTGGGCGTAAAGCCGCCGGCCATGGCGATCAGATCGGCGATCGTCTCGCTCGGCTTCATCTCGTACGTCGCCGAGCGTAGCACGGCGCCCACGACCCGCGCTCGCGCGCCGTGCGGCGGCACGAAGATCACGTCCCCGTTCTCGAGTCGTACGTCGCGCGATGCGTCGCCGCGCAGCAGATAATCGTAGAGGTCGAGTACACCCACCGTCTGCGAACCGCGCCGAATCTCGATGTCGCGGAGCGAGCCGTTCTCGGTCGGGCCCTCCGCCTTGTACAGCGCGTCCATCGCCGTGCCGGCGCGCGACACTGCGTACGCGTTCGGCTGCACGACGTCGCCGGTCACGATCACCTGATTCGTACCGACGCGGCTCACGTTCACGGAGAAGTGCGTTCGCGCGTCGGCTCCGCGCCGAACGCCGGAGTAGACGCGCCCCAAGCGCGAGTAGAGCACGTCGTCGAGCTGGGCCGCGGTCAGATTGCCGACCTGGATCTCGCCCACGTTGGGCACGACCACGAATCCCTGACGGGTCACCTCGAGAGGGTACGACGCTTCGACGTCGCCGGTGAGGATCAACACCAGCCGGTCGCCCGGACCGAATCGATAGCTCGCGTCTACCGGGCCCGCGAGCGTCGGGTCGAACTGCGACGTCTCGGTGTGAAAGAGATTCAATCCAAAGATCGTGAACCCGGAGTCCGACGCCGATCGCAACGCTGCGTCCGACCGGAGCAGCCGGCGAAAGGCCGCGCGCACCGAATCGTTCTGTACCGCCTTGGTCAGCGTGTCGAGAAACGCCGAGTCGATCGCGGTGCGTACCTTACGCCGGCCCCGCGCCACCCCGCGAAGCGAATCGAGGCTCGTCGTATCGGCCAGACCGAGCGCCCGCATCGCGCCGAACACGTCGTCGCCCGGTATGGCGGTCGAGTCGGCACCTTTGCCTCCGGGCAGGTACGCGTCGAGCAGGTTGTCCGGATAGCCTTCGGCGCGAAGCCGGGCCTTGATCTGATCGTTCGACAGCCCGCTCGCTTTGAGCTGCGCCTCGAGCTGCGCGATCAGGTCGGGCCGGCTTTGAAGCAGGGCTTGAGCTTGGGCCGGTGTCGGCCGCGGCTGCTGGGCGCCAGCCGCAGACGCCGGGCCCGAAAGGGTTACGATGGAGAAAAGCACCGCGGCAACGGTGGCCAGCGCGTGCGACGTTGTGCGTCGTGCAGTCATGTGCCGAGCGAGAGACGGAGGCAGCGGGGAAAACAGCGCGTTGGGCGGCGAAGCAGCAGCGCGCCGCGGGCATCCAACGCCGGCGCCGCGCTACTCCGTCACCAACCCCAGGTCCGCTGTTGCGACTTCCACGCCAACGGACTCATCACGATTTCCAAATGAGAATACCGCACCCACGACGCAGCCGATGAGGCCGCCGGCCACGGCGTCGACGGCGTAGTGAAAGCCCCCATACACCGCGCCCGCCGCCAGCAACAGCGTCACCACCGACAGCGCCAGGCCGCACCGTCGGCTCCAAGCGAAGATCATCACACTCTGCGCCACGGCTACAGCCACGTGCGATGACGGAAATGCCGTGCCCCGCGACGAACCGGCCTCGAGCACGTGGACCACGAACCGTCGAATCGGGCCGTCGTATATCCCTGGCGGCGGCGCCCACGCGTACCGCGGCCCGGCCACGGGAAACACGATGAAGATCGCGAAACAGATCGCAAAGCTGCTGACGAGCCCGGCCGTGACGCGCGCGAACTCGGCGCGGTCGCCGCGGAGGTATAACACGAGCGGAGGCAGAACTATCACCGCGTAATACGAGAGATACGCCGCGTGCAACAGCTCGCTCAGCGCGTGGCTCGGCCACCTCGCGGCGGCTACGTGCGCGGGCGACGCGCCGAACCACCACGTCTCCCACCGCTGGACGACCGCGTCGTGCAGCGCGCCGACGTGAATCGAAGGAAGCTCGGCGTACAACACCGGCACCGCGGCGATCGGAAGCCAATCGGCGACTACGCCCCGCGCGTGAGCGTTCGCCAGGTACGCCACGAGGGCGAGCGCCGTAAGGTGAATTGCGAGTACGGCGACGCTCGTTTGGCCACCGGCCGCGGCCGCCCCGGCCGCCACCGCCGAGACCGCCAGGTACGCGGAAAGCACGGTTGTGGCCGTCATTTTGCGTCCCGCTCTCCCGCTCACGTTCACGCTCGCTACCGACTCAGACATTCGCCCCCCCCCGTGTCACTCGATATCGCCGCGGTTGATTCGTCGCGCGACTTGCGTCGCTTCGTCGGGTTGCCCTGGCAGATTTACAACCCCGTCGACCACCCGCAATGGGTCCCGCCGCTGCGGATCGCCGTCCGCGACGCACTCGACCGTAAGAACCCCTTCTATAGAACGGCGGACCGCCAGCTCTTCCTCGCCCACAGAAACGGCCGGCTGGTCGGGCGCGTGGCCGCGATCGAGAACCGAGCGCACAACGAGTTCCACAACGATCGCGTGGGTTTCTTCGGTTTTTTTGAATGCGAGCAAGATCAGGAGGCGGCCGACGACCTGTTCGCCGCCGCCAACGACTGGCTGCACGAGCGCCGGCTAAACGTGCTGCGCGGGCCGATGAACCCCTCGACCAATCACGAGTGTGGCCTGCTCGTAAACGGCTTCGAGCAGCACCCGATGATCATGACCACCTGGAACCCGCGCTACTACCCCACCCTCATGGCCGGGGCCGGTTTCGAGAAAGCGAAGGACCTGTTGGCATACTACTTCCCCATGCAGGGCGACCAAGCGCTACAGTTGCCCGACCGCTATCGCGCGCACGCCGAGCGTGCGCTCCAAGGCCAGCGGCTGACGCTGCGCGGTTTCGACTTCGCGCACTTCGACAAAGAGGTGGAGCGCTGCTGGGAGATCTACAACGTGGCGTGGGAGAAAAACTGGGGCTTCTTCCCCATGTCCCACGACAGCTTCGTGCACGAGGCCAAAGTGCTCAAGTACATCGTGTATCGCGACTACGCATTGATGGCTGAAGTGAACGGCGAACCGGCAGGCTTCATGGTCGTGCTTCCGGACTATCACGAGTCATACAAGAAGATCGGCAACGGGCGACTGTTGCCGTTCGGACTGTTCAAGATTCTCGCGGGCAAGCGAACGATCCGCACCGGCCGCGTCATGATCCTCGGCGCCAAGCCGCACTTTCGCCGGCGCGGCATCTTCGCGCTGTTCATGCACGAGCTGATTAAACGCGGTCGCGCCGCCGGCACGCTCGGCGGCGAAGCCTCCTGGATTCTCGAAGACAATGATAGGCTCAACCGCCCGCTCCTCGCCCTCGGCGCCAAGGAGTACCGGCGGTGGCGCATCTACGACCGCGCCATCGCATGAGCATCTTCGACAAGTGCGACGGCTATACGCTGGCTCGCGAGACTGAGGCGGCCGGACTCTATCCCTACTTCCATCCGATCGAGGAGGCGACCGCCACCGAGGCGCGCATTCGCGGCGAGTGGAAGATCATGGTCGGCTCCAACAACTACCTCGGACTGACGCACCACCCGCGCGTGCTCGAGGCCGCGTCCAACGCACTCACCACGTATGGCAGCGGCTCCACGGGAAGCCGCTTTCTCAACGGCACGCTCGACCTGCACTACGAGCTCGAGGAGCGGCTCGCGCGCTTCTTCCACAAAGAAGCGGCGCTGGTATTCACCACGGGTTATCAAGCGAGCCTCGGTGCACTGGCGTCGATCATCGCCCGTGGCGACCACCTGTTTCTCGATCGTCTCGACCACGCTTCGCTCGTCGACGGCGCACGGCTCTCCCACGGAGAGGTGCACCGCTACCCGCACGGCGACTTCACCACGCTCGGCAAGCAGCTCTCGCGTATCGCGAACGGCGCCGGCAAGCTCGTCGTCAGCGACGGCGTGTTCTCCATGGAAGGCAGCATCGTCGACCTGCCGGCGCTCGTTCGCGTCGCCAAAGCTCACGGTGCGCAGACCCTCATCGACGAAGCACACGCCGTCGGCGTCCTCGGTCCAAATGGGGCCGGCACGGTCAGCCATTTCGGGCTCACCGACGAAGTCGATCTCGTCCTCGCGACCTTCTCCAAGTCGCTCGCGTCCGTCGGTGGCGTGATCGCCGGTCCCGACCAGGTGATCCACTGGCTTCGTCATCACAGCCGCGCGCTCATCTTCACGGCGAGCATGCCGCCCTCGTCCGTCGCCGGCGCCCTCGCCGCGCTCGAGGTGCTGCAGCAGGAACCGGAACGGCGCGAACGTCTGTGGGCGAACACGACGCTCGTCGCGCAGAGCTTGCGTTCGATGGGCTTCGATACCGGCGCCAGCGACACGCCGGTGATCCCGGTCCACATCGGCGATCTGGAAAAGGCGCTCCAGGCCTGGCGCACGCTCTTCGATCACGGCGTGTTCACGCATCCCATCGTGCCCCCCGCCGTGCCGCTCAACTCGTGCCGCATCCGCGTGTCGATGTCCGCCGAACACACCGACGAGCAGATAGAGCGCGTGCTCGACGCATTCGCGCATCTCGCCAGGACGACGGTTCTCGTGTGAAGGTCGCGCTCGTCTCCGACTGGTACTACCCGCGAGTCGGAGGCATCGAGCTTCACATCCACGATCTCGCGCAACGGCTCGTCGCCGCCGGCCACGACGTCGTCGTCGTGACGCCGACGCCAGGCCCGGCGGAAGTCGACGGCATACGGATTCGTCGCGTAAACGCGCCGCGCATGCCGCCCTTCGGTTTTCTCTGCACGCCGGCCGGCGTGCGCGCGGTTGGTGACGCGCTCAGCGACGAGCGGCCCGACGCGGCCCACTGCCACGTGAGCATCGTCTCACCGGCTGCGTTCGCCGGCGCCGCGCGCGCGCAACGCGATGGCCTGCCGGCGGTGATCACCTTCCACTCCATCGTGCCGCAGACTCGCTCGCTCGCTCGCGTCGCGCGACTCGCACTCGGCGCCGCCGCTTGGCGCGTCCGCTACACCGCCGTCAGCGAGCGCGTCGCCGCCGACGTTCGGCCCTTTGCGGGCGGGGCGCCGGTCACCGTGCTGCCCAACGGCATCGACGGAGCCTTTTGGCGAGTCGACGCCTCGCCGCACGCCGCGGACCGCCTCGAGCTGATCACGGTCATGCGTCTCAACGCCAAGAAGCGGCCGCTCGCGCTCGTGACGATCATGACGCGCGCGCTCGAGCGGCTGCCGCGCGGCGCGCGCCTGCGGCTTCGCGTGGTGGGTGACGGCCCGCGCGCCGCGGCGCTCGCACGCGCCGTTCGTCGCGCGCGGTTGGATCGCGTGATCGAGCTGTGCGGCGCGCGCACGCGCGCCGAGATCCGCACGCTCTTCTCCGACAGCGACGTATTCGTTCTTCCCGCGGTGCGCGAGTCGTTCGGGCTCGCCGCGCTCGAGGCGCGCTGCGCCGGCCTACCGGTGCTCGCCATGGCGGCATCCGGTGTCGCCGAATTTATTCATCACGCGCGCGAAGGCGCGCTCGCGCAGTCCGACACTGAGCTCGCCACGCATATCGCTGCGCTCGCGGCCGATCCGGAGCGCCGCCGCGCCATGGCCGCGCACAATCGGTCGACGCCGACGCGCTTCGACTGGCCGCAGGTCGTCGAGTCGCACGTTGCCGTCTATCGCGAGGCGATCGCGCTTCGCGACAGCGCGTGCCGCGACAAAAACGCGTAGCCCACGCCGACCGACGGCAGCAAAAAGCACGCGTGCTGCGCCACAGCGAGGCCGAGGGCGAGCTCTGGCGACACGCCGAGATACCGATAGGCGAGAAAGACGCTCGCCTCGTAGGTGCCGAGGTTGCCAGGCGTGAGCGGGAGCATCGTCGCCAGCACGAGCGCCGCGAGCACGAGGAGCGACCGACTGAGCGTTACGTCGACGCCAAACGAGTGCTGCACCGCGACGATCGCGAGCAGCTCGGCGAGCTTCATCGCGGCGACACAGCCGAGAGCGCGCGCGGCTCGCCGCCAGCTCTTGAGCAGTGCGAGCTCCCGCGCCCAGCGCGAGGCTATGATGAGCGCGATGAACCAGGCCGCCACCGCCACCGAGGCCGTCGTGACGCCGGCGCGCATCCACGTCGGCAGCGGCACCACGAGGGCGACGAGCAGGAAGAGTCCAACCTTCGCCACACCTTCGCCGAGCTGATCGAGCGCGAGCACCGAGAGGGCGGATCGCCGGCCGATGCCGCCGCGCGTCGCCAGCAGCACGATGCTCGACGCATGACCGCCGCCGAACGGCAGCGTGTTCATGAGCGCCGACGCGATCGACACGATCTCGAACATGCGGCTGTTGCCCACGGCCGGCGCGCCGGCTGCATCGCCCGCGGCGACACGGCGCGGAGGCAGCAGCGAGCGCCAGAACGCCGTCCACGCCACGAGGATCAACGCGTTCGCCGCGACCGCGGCCGCGAGCCACGCCGGGCGCGCGGCGGCGAGCACGTCTCCGGCGTTGCGCCATCCTATGGTATGGGCGCAGGCCACCACGAGCGCCGTGGCGAGGAGCCATGCGCAAACGAGGCCCAGCCGCCGCTTCATCGTCATGCCGGGTTATCGGCGGTCACGGCAAGCTCGCGCATGCGGACGAATCGCGCGCCGCGCGCCGCGTACGAGTCGATCACTGACGCCACGCAGCGCAGCGCCTCGTCGCCCGTCTTGAAGCGGCAGTCGATTCGCAGCTTCTCGCGGCGCAGGTCCACCAGCTCCCACGGATGAACGAACAACACCACGGGATCGGACAATGCCGCGAGGTAGGCGGCGCGCACCAATCGGGGCAGCCGCAGCACCGACGACGTGACCGACGCCGGCACGCGCGTGAGGCCGTGGCTCGTGCGCCGCATGCGTGCACGCAGGTACGCGGCTTTGTACTTCGCCTGCGACGAATCGAGCGTGAACCCCGCGCGCTCGAGCAGCGGCACGAAGCTCGGCGGAAAGCGGAGATACGGCGCGCGGAACGACGTCACCCGAGCGAACCGACGAAGTATTTCCGCTGAACGCTCGATCTCGTCGCGCGCCGCGGCTTCGCCCAAGTCGGAAAAGGCCGTGTGCGTCATGCCGTGGCAGGCCAGCTCGTGGCCGTCGCGCACCAGGCGCGCCACGATGTCGGGATACCGCGTGGCGACATCTCCCGTGGTAAAAAAGGTCGCCGCGATGCCGCGCGCCCCGAGAAGGTCGAGGAGGCGCGGCATTCCCTGCTCCACCCCACGAAAGCCGCTCAGATACGGCGGACAGTCCGGCTCCACGTCGACTGTGAACGCCACCGTCGGCTGGGCGCGCGCGGTCACGGGCGGAACTGGAAACGGAGCTGCGCGAGCGCGTTCGTGCGGTCGTTGCCGGCCACGAACTCGAAGTCGTGCACGCGCTCGACACCGACCGTCGCGCTCACCACGCTGCGCGCCTCGGGGCGTCCCGGCGTCCAGGTGGCGAGAAGTCGCGCGCGGTGCTCGCCGGGGCGGCGCTCCGTCGGCACAAAACGAAAGTCGCGGCCGGCGCTGTCGGCCGTCGAGCCGTATTTGTTCCCGCTTCGCACCTCGTACGCGCCGGCGAGCGACACGCGGCCGAGCCGGTCGGTCTCGCCGTTGACCGTGAGATAGGCGCCCAGACCGCGCGGCCCCAGCGGATCGCCCAAGATGACGCCGTTGTCCTCGATGCCGCTGGCAAATTGTGTATGCGTGTAATATCGAATACCAGTTTGATGATACTCGGCGCGTACACCCAACCGGCCGCACTCGGTGATGCAGGCGAGTGACACGCCGGCGATGTACCCGCCGTCGACGAGCAGACTGCTCGCGAGTCGCGCGGCGTCGAAGTCGTCGACCACGCCCTCGGCGTACACCTCCAGGCCGGCGAGCTCGGGCACCCGAACGCGTGCGTCGACGCCGGCGAGCTTGTTGGAGAACAGAAAGTCGCTGCGAGGCCGGAAGACCGCGTCGATGATCGGCACCGCGTCGGCCACCCGGTCGCCGAAGCTTGCCGGTGGCGCGCCACTGCCGCCCGTCTCGTCGAGCACCTCGACCCCGAGCTCCAATCGCGGATGCGGCAGCATGGCCACGTGATACGCTACGAGCTTGCTGTGAGCAAAGACCTGGTGCGCTGAGCCGAGGTCGGCGACGAACACCGTAGCCTCGAGTGGACCGAGGTAGCGCAGAAGCCATGGCAGCGGCGCGGGCCGCTCGTTCGACACGCGCACCATGTCGAGCCCCGGCGCGTTGGCCGACAACAGCAGCCCGCCAGTCGGCGCCTGGCCGAACTGCGCGTACTCGCGCCCCGCGTCGATGAGCAGATTGCCGAACAGCGCCGACGCGCCGCCCGTCTGAAGGCGGAAAATATGGTCGTTGGCCCCGCCGAGTCCGCGCACTGCTGACAAAAGCGGATTGAAAGACAGCGCCAGGTGCGGACCGACCCTCAGACTGTGCATCGTCTCGAACTCGAGCGTCGGCCCGTCGCTCAGCGGACGTCCCTCGCGATAGTCGGCGAACGGATCGATCGTCGCGTCGAGCGAGCCGTTTGCGTCGGCAGGCGCGCGCCGATAGGGGCTCGTCATCTCGGCCGCTTCCACGCTCGCCCCGTCCACGGCGCGAGCCGCGTGCGGCGCGTAGCGTGCGATGTCCGCGGCGATCACGCGCTCCGCCCACTCGGCGCCGGAACGGCTTCGCCCGAGGTTGCGCCGCGCCTCTGCGAGCAGCCGCGCCACTTCGCGCTCGGTGTACGGCCGCGCACCTACTATGATCGTGTCGATGAGCCCCGCGGCCGCGAGTCTGTCGATGTCGCCGTACACGCGCGCGTCAGGCGAAACGAATGGCGTCGCCTGGGCGGCCGCCGTGCGCACGCTGAACAACCCGAGCATCACGAGCGGCACGAACAGACGGCACGCCCACGCCTTAGAGCCAGGCGTGCTCGCGGTACCAGCGATGCGTGTCGGCGAAGCCATCACGGAGCTCGACCTTTGGCTCGAAGCCGAGCGTTCGCTTGGCTTGCGCGTTGGAACAGATCCAGTAGCGCGGCTCGCTGAGCGCCGCTTTGCGGCTCGTCAGCAGCCCCGCATGTCCGGTCACGCGCGCCACGGCGTCGCCCACCAGCGCGGCGGCGCGCACGAGCGTGATCGGCACCTCGATGTCGATAGCAAGCTCCGCGCTCAGCCGGCCTGAGGCTCGAGCGGCGAGCTTGAACAGCTCCGACCACTGGGCGGGCTCATCGTTGGCGATGAACAACGTGGCGCCGGCGGCCGCGTCGCTTGCCGCTGCCCCCGAAATGGCGTCAATGAGGTCGTCGACATGAACTATCGATATCCAGTGGGCCCTGTTCGCGGGGTGGATGGCGATGCCTCGCCCCGCCAGCCGAAAGAGGGGGAGAAAGTCCCGATCCCCGGGGCCATATACCGACGCCGGCCGAAGGATCGTCCACGGAACGTCGCTCGTCGATCGCACCACCTGCTCGGCGTCCAGCTTGCTCTGACCATACGCTTCGATCGGCGCCGGCGTCTGCAGCTCGTCCACCGGTGCGTCGAGCGCCGCGGCGGGACCAGCCGCCGCTTGCGATGACAGCACCATCAGCCGCGCGACCCCGGCGCGGTTCGCCTCGTCGACCACACGCCGCGTGAGCTCGACATTCGACGCCCGTAGCTCGGCCGCGGTCGGCGCCCGCGTCGCGCCGGCCGCGTGGATCACGACGGCGGCGCCGCGGAACGCGTCGCTCACGGCGCCTCGCTCGAAGTCGCGCCTGACTATGGAACGGACTTCCCAGCCCGCGCGCTCGAGCCGCTCGCACAGCCTACGGCCGATGAAGCCGTTCGCGCCGGTGACGGCGGCGATCGCGCTCACCGCAACGCTTTCAACGCGCGCTCCGGTACATGATCTCCACGAGCTCGTCGTACATCGCCTCGGCCTTGCCCTGGCCGGCGGTGATGGCATTCGTGGCACAGTGGCGCAGATGGTTGCGCATGATCTCGCGCCCGACGCCGCGCAGTGCTTCATGGACGGCGGCGATCTGTATCATGACGTCGGCGCAGTAGCGATCGTCGGCGACCATGGCGTGGAGGCCGCGCACCTGACCTTCGATGCGCCGCAGCCGTTTGAGACTGCGCGCCTTGACCTCCGGATCGACGCTGGCTGCCGCCATGTGCGACCCTTTGGCCACTTTCGGCATCTTCGACCCCTTCACAGCGCGACTCCTCGCGGCCGCCAGCGCCGCAGCCTCAAGCTGTTCGTCACCACACTCACGGAGCTCAGCGCCATCGCCGCGCTGGCGACGACGGGGTTGAGCAGAATTCCAAACACGGGATAGAGCACGCCAGCCGCGATCGGAATGCCGACCACGTTGTACACGAAGGCCCAGAACAGATTCCCGCGCATCGTCCTCATGGCGCGGCGCGACAGCTCGATCGCGTCGGCGACGCCGCCGAGATCCTGTCGCATGAGCGTGATGTCGCTCGCCTCGAGCGCGATATCCGTTCCCCCCGCGATCGTCACGCCGACGTCGGCGCGCGCCAGCGCCGGCGCGTCGTTCACGCCGTCGCCGACCATGGCGACGACATGCCCCGCGCGCTGCCGCCGTTCGATCTCTTCTGTTTTCTGCTCCGGCAATAGGCCGGCGGCCACGTCGTCGATCCCGGCCGCGCGCGCGATCGATGCCGCGGTGCGCGCGTTGTCGCCCGTCAGCATGGCGACGGCGAGCCCGCGCGCCCGAAGTCGCGCCACTGCGGCGTGTGAGGTATCTCGAATCGTGTCGGCGACGCCGATGACCCCGAGCGGTTTCCCGCACTGCGCTACGACCACCGGCGACGCGCCCGCCGCGGAAATGCGGTCGATGGCTGCGCGCGCACCGTCGAGCGGCACGCCTTGCAGCTCCACGAACGCCGGGCTGCCGACGAACACGATCTCGCCCGCGACGCGCGCACGCACGCCGCGCCCGGGCTCCGACAGGAACTCGCTCGCGGCGGGAATCGCCACACCCGCCGCGGTGGCATGCCGAACGATCGCCTCGCCAACCGGATGCTCCGACAGCCGCTCGGCGCCCGCGGCCGCGGCGATCACCTGCTCGGGCGCGAGGTCGCCCATCGCGGCGACGTCGGTGACCTCGGGCGCACCGCGCGTGATCGTCCCTGTCTTGTCGAACACCACCATGTCGACGCGGCCGGCGCGCTCCAGCGCCTCACCGCCCTTGATCAACAGGCCGAGCTGCGCGCCCTTGCCTGTCGCCACCATGACCGCCGTCGGGATGGCCAGCCCCATCGCGCACGGGCAAGCGATGATCAACACCGAAACGCTCGCGGTGATCGCCCGCGCGATGCCGCTCTGACCACCGGCCACGAGCCAGACGATGAACGTCGCGGCGGCGATCGCCATCACCGTCGGCACGAACACCCCGCTCACGCGGTCCGCGAGATCTTGGATCGGCGCGCGCGTCGCTTGCGCGTCGTGCATCAAGCTGATGATTCTCGAGAGCGCGCTTGCCTCGCCGAGCGCCGTGGCCCGCGCCTGGAAGGCGCCGCTGCGATTCACCGTGCCGCCGAACACGCGGTCGCCCTGCTGCTTGGCGACCGGCATCGATTCGCCGGTGAGCATCGCTTCGTCGACCGCGCTCGCGCCGTCGACGATCTCGCCGTCCACGGGCACGCGCTCGCCCGGACGCACGACGACGATGTCGCCGCGCCGCACGGCGCCAATCGGCACCTCGCGCTCGGTCCCCCCGGCGAGCACCCGCGCCGTTGCCGACTGCAGCGCGGCGAGCCCGTGCAGTGCGCGCGAGGTCTGACGCTTGGCGCGCGCCTCCAGCGCGCGGCCCGCCAGAATGAAGGCGATGATCAGCGTGACCGCCTCGTAATAAACCTGCGGCACGACGCCGTTTCGTACGAACGCGCCCGGATCGAGCGTTGCCGCGAGCGAGAACAGGAACGCCGCGCCGGTGCCGACGCTGATCAGCGTATTCATATCGGCGCTGCCGTGGCGCGCCGCGCGCGCCGCGCGCACGTAGAAATCCCGGCCCGCCCACGCCATCACGACGACCGCCGCCACGAGCATGATCCACCAACTCGCCGGCGCGCTCGAATCGGCCGTGAGCACGGGCTCCGGAAAAGCCATCGCCGTCGCCATTGCCGTGAGCCCCACGGCGAAGGCGACGATCGCCTTGTTGCGCAGGTCGGCTGCTTCGCGCGTTCGCGCCGCGTCCTGCTCTGCCTCCTCGTCGAGCGCGCTGCGCTCAGGGCCGGGGAGCTCAGCGCCATATCCCGTGTTGCGCACCGCGTCGACGAGCTGCGCGGGCGACGTCACCGCCGCGTCGTAGCTGACGCGCGCCGAGTTCGTCATCAGGTTCACAGATGCCGAACCGACACCGGGCGCTTTGCTGAGCGCGCGCTGGACCCGCGCCTGGCAGGCGGCGCAGGTCATGCCGGTGACGGGAATGGTGACGGCGTTTTCGGCGGCCATGCCGAAAAGCTATATACCCCTCCCCCCTATCCACAAGCCGGAGAACCAGCGGCGCCGCGGCGGCGCCGCGCCCAGCGCGCGCGCGAGCTCGCGCGCTGTCCGCCAACGGTGCGCACGGTCTTTCGCCAGACAGCGTTCGATCGCCGCGCAGAGCGCCGGCGGCGCCGATGGTGCCAGCGTCGCGAGCGGCAGGTGCGCGTCGGCGATGTGCTTGGCGGCAAGCGCTTCGAACGTCAGCCCGTCAAAGGGCAGCTCACCCGACAGCATATAGTAGCCGAGCACGCCAATCGAGTAGATGTCGCTGCGGCTGTCGATGTCGAGATCGCCTGTTGCCTGCTCCGGCGACATGTAGTGCGGCGTGCCGAACACGCGGCTGGCGTCGCTCCGCACCGGGTCGAGCGAACGCAGCAGCGCGACGCCGAAATCCGTGAGCAGCGCGCGGCCGTGCCCCACCGAGCGCTCGAGCAGAATGTTCTCCGCCTTGAGGTCGCGATGGACCACGCCGTCGCCATGCGCGGCGTCGAGCGCCAGCGCCAGCTCGCGGAGAATGCGCTGCGCTTCGTGCGGCGCCAACCTCTGCTCCCGCCGCATGCGCTCGGCCAGCGACTCGCCGTGCACGTACTTCATGACGATGTACGCGAGCGAGCCCACTTCACCGAACGTGTGCACCGGCACGATGTTCGGATGGCTCAGGCGAGCCGTCATCCGCGCTTCGCGGCGAAACCGCTCGCGCGCATCGTCCGACGCCGCGAATTCCTCGCGCAGCACCTTGATCGCGACCAGGCGGTGCAGCGCGATGTCACGCGCCAGGAACACCACGCCCATGCCGCCGCGGCCAAGCTCGCGCACCACTTGGTAGTGCGCGCCGAGATGACGAACCACTTGCTCGCGCTCCCACTGCAACGACTGGTGATTCAAGTCACGCGAGATCGGAAGCTCGAGCGTGTCCGCGAACAGGTCGATGGAGGGATCGGCAAGCATGAAGGAGGAACTCATGACTGCAACCGTGAGACAGAAGGGAGAAGATGACTTTCAAGTACTCTGACACCGGATTACCCAAAATGGTTTTCACCATGGGAAGCTCCGTGCCCCGCGCTCTCCCTACGGAACTCGTTGTCGAGAAGTTACTTGTCGCCGTGCACGTGGCCGGCACGAGTTGCCGGAGTGTCCGATTGTGGGACGACGCGACCGGTGGCGGACGCCATTAGCCCACCGCCATGGCCGCGAATGGCGGCACGTACTGCTGGAGCAGCACGAGCAGGCCCACGAGCATCGCCAGCGCGAGGCTATGAAAGAACACGTAGCGAAGAATTCGCCACTCCTGCCCCACCCAACCGGTCGCCGTGCTCGCGACACAGATGCTCTGCGCATCGATCATCTTGCCCATGACACCGCCCGAACTATTCGCCGCCGCGAGCAAGACAGGATTCATACCCAATCGTTGCGCCGTGACGCGCTGCAGGCTGCCGAACAGCACATTCGACGACGTGTCGCTGCCGGTGAGCGCGACGCCGAGCCACCCGAGCATCGCCGCGAAGAACGGATACGCCGCGCCGGTGCGCGCGAAGGCGAGTCCCATAATGGCGTCCTCGCCCGAGTACCGCGTCGTGTAGCCCAGCGCGAGCATCGCCGCGATCGTGAGCAGCGGACGCCAGACTGCTCGCACCGTCGACAGATAGCGGCGCGCGAGCTGCCGCGGCGAGTAGTGGAGCAGCGGGCCCGAGATCAGCGCCGCGATGAGGATCGCCGTGCCAGTCGCCGACAACCAATTGCAAGCAAACACCGCCGGCTCCGCCGTTGGCTTGGCGACCACGGGCGCCGCGCGCAGCACCAGCTTGTCGAGGCCGGGCACGGCGATGTTCGGGGCGGAGATATGGTTCAGCGCGCCCTTCACCTGCGGGAGCCCCCAAGCGAACACGACGACCGTGAGCACGAGCCAGGGCATGATCGCCGTGCGGAGCGGCGGGGTGCCGTCGTTGACGACCTGGCCTTCGGCGCTCGGCGTCGCCTTGGTCGTGCTCCGCCAACCGCGGAGGAACAGCGCGAGCGCCACCATCGACGTCACCGACGCCACGATGTCGACCAGCCATGGCCCGTGATAGTTCGACATCAGGAATTGAGGAATCGCGAACGACGCGCCGGCCACCAGCAATGCCGGCCAGAGCTCGAGCATGCCGCGGAATCCGGAATACGCCGCGATCAACCAGAACGGGACGATGAGCGAGAAGATCGGGAGCTGCCGCCCGACCATCGCGCTCAAACTCGCGAGATCGAGCCCGGTCACGCCCTGCAGCGCGATGATCGGGGTGCCGAGTGCGCCAAAGGCGACGGGCGCGGTGTTCGCGAGCAGTGACAGCGCCGATGCCTCGAGCGGCGGAAAGCCGAGGCCGATCAGCATCGCGCCGGTCACCGCGACCGGCGTGCCGAACCCCGCGGCGCCCTCGAAGAACGCGCCGAAGCAGAACGCGATGAGAAGAAGCTGCAGCCGCCGGTCGCTCGTGATCCCCGTGATCGCGCGCTGCAGCGTGACGAACACGCCGCGCTCCTCGGTGATGCGGTACAGGAACATGACGTTGAGCACGATCCATCCGATCGGCAGCAGCCCGTAGGCGCCGCCCAGCATTGCGGCCCGCGCGGCCATGCCCGCTGGCATGCCGATGAGCGCGATGGCGACGACCAACGCGGCCGCGAGCCCGGTCAGCGCCGCGACATGCGCTGGAACCCGTCGCAGCGCGAGGAGTCCTAGAAGGAGGACGAGCGGCAGCAGCGCCGCGACGGTCGACAGCGATCCGTGGAGCGGGTCGTAGTTCTGCTGCCAGGGCATGCGTTTGACCCGGTGGGCTGGTGGACAGTCCTGCTCGTCGAGACAAACCGCTATACATCTTACTCATGACCTACTTGATCGCCCGGCTCTGCATCGACATCACGAAAGACTCGACGTCCCTCCGCCGCGTCCGTCGCGTTCGCCGCGCGCTGAGTATGGGCGCCGCCTGGCTCGTCTGCCATGGGGCGCTCGCCGCGGCTCAGGACACGACCACCAAGCCGCCCCCCTCCGCCTCGGCGAAGGCGGCCAAAACCGTCAAGGGAAGCACGTCGAAGTCGAGCAAGTCGGGAAAGTCATCGAAGTCGAGCGCGGCCAAAACGGCTCGCCCCGCACCCAAGTGGCCGGTCGACGCGCCCACCCCGCTCCCGGGCTCGATCCTCCCGGACAAGCGCATCGTCGCCTTCTACGGCAACCCGCTCTCCAAGGGCATGGGCATCCTTGGCGCGCTGCCCCCCGAGCAGATGTTCGCCAAGCTCGATCGCGAAGTGGCGGCCTGGAACGCAGCCGACTCGACGCACGCCGTGCAGCCCGCGCTTCAGCTCATCGCCGTCGTCGCGCAGCACGACGCGGGGCCGTCGGGTAAGTACCGCACGCGCATGGACAGCGCGCTCATCGAAAAGGTATACGGCTGGGCGCAGCAGCGGCACGCGCTGCTCATCCTCGACGTACAGGTCGGCCAAGGCACACTCCAGGAGGAGCTCCCGCGCCTCGTCAAGTTCCTCAAGCGCCCCGACGTGCATCTGGCGATCGACCCCGAGTTTTCGATGAAACACCACCAGGTCCCGGGCACGGTGTATGGCACGTTCGACGCCGACGACGTGAACTATGCGACGTCGCTGCTCGCGAACCTCGTGACCACCGACCATCTGCCGCCCAAGATCCTCGTCGTCCACCGCTTCCGGCGCGCGATGCTCACCGGCTACAAGCGGATCGCGCTCGACCCTCGCGTGCAGATCGTGATCGACATGGACGGCTGGGGCCCGCCCTCGCTCAAGCGCGAGTCCTACCGCGCGTACGTGTACGAGTATCCGGTCGAGTATACCGGCTTCAAACTATTCTATCACAACGACACACGCGGCGGCTCGCGCCTGATGACGCCGGCGGAGGTGCTGGGGCTGGTGCCGAAGCCGTTGTACATCCAGTACCAGTAGGCGCCAAGCATTCGTCGCCGGCCCTGCTCGCACTCGGCGACGCACTAGTCAATCGACCCCTCGCCCACCCGGCACTCGCGCGCGCACATTTTGCTCCACCCCGCCGCGACCCTGCGACCTGACGCGCTCACTCCGCACCATGTCGACGCGACTTTGCGCTGTCGCCCCCCGACTCTCTGATCAGCCGGCGCGACTCTGCTTCAGGGCGACTCCACTCCGCGCCCCGTCGACGCCGCCTCGCGACATCGCGCGGGCAACCCGCGGCATGCCGCGCCGATCCTTGTAGAACCGCATAGTCAACTTGTGCCGTGGGGTAATCACCCTGGCTCAGGGCGCCGTCACCGGGCGATACGCCCCGATCACTTTCCCATCTGCCTCCGCCACTCTGCGATGTCTCGCATGCACTCTGCTTCATGGCGCGGTGACTTTGCTTCATGGCGTGGTGACTCTGGTTCAGGACTCGGTCACCGAGCGACAGGACTCGGTCACCGAGCGACAGGACTCGGTCACCGAGCGACAGGACTCGGTCACCGAGCGACAGGACGCGGTGCGCGAGCCGCCTGGCGTGCTCACCCGCCGCCACTGCATGATCACGCCGCGATCGGACACCGCGGGCCGACGACAGTGCGCGGTGTATTGATCGCGGACCGTGGTCACCACCGCTTCGGACGTGCTCCCTGTGACTTCGGCCGCGGTCACTGTGGACTATGCCGTACTCACCCCCGCCTAGGCCGCGGTCCGAGGGGCGTCGGCCTCGCTCACCCCGGCTTCGGCCGACCTGCCCGCGCACCGGGCCGTGCTCACCGCACGCCATGCCTCACCGCGCCCTCACCGGGGCACCCCCCCCCAATCGCAGTTATCCGTTTGTGTCCGTTTGTGTCCGCTTGTGTCTTTCACAAATCGTTACGGCCAGCCCGAGCGGCAGTTCAGCCCCCTCACCGCATGCCGACCGTAACGATTGAACACCGACACAAGCGGACAAAAGCGGACACAAGCGGACACACGCGGATCCAACTTTGGACTTGCTCCAGGGAGGGTTATCGTCGGCCGCCCTACGCCACCCCCACGCTCGCCTCATGACGCACCGGAAAGTTCACCGAGCTCGCAATGAAACAACCCGCATGCGCGCTCTCGTGTAAGTGTCGAGCGGCATCCAGATCGGTTCCGGCAACTACGATCACTCGCGGCCGGAGCAGCACGTCGGTGAAGCGGAGCTTACCGTCCTTGACCGTCATCGTGCCCGTGGCGTCGTCCTCATAAGAGACCACCTGCACGCCCGCTTTCGCGCAATCGGCCAGATAGCTCAGCAAGTGACAGGTCGCGAGCGCGGCAACGAGCAGCTCCTCCGGATTGTACAGCGACGCGTCGCCGCGAAAGTGCGGGTCGGCGGAGCCGCGGATGGCCGGCTTCCCGGGCCCGCGGAATTCGTACTCGCGCGAGTACGACTGATACGAGCGCGTGGGGCCGGATGCGGCGCCGGTCCAGACGAGCTTCGTCGTGTACTCGTGGCGCTCACTGGGCTTGGTGCCTGCTGACATGGCGGTCGCATGAGGTGAAAGCGCGCGGAACTGCCGGCTTGCCTCTGCCCGATACGCGCAGCTTTCAATCTACCCGGCGCCGGCGCGCGGCGGACGCATCAGTCCGCGGCGTCCACTCGCGACCCGACGCTCGGCTCGTCGTCCAACACGCGCCTCGCGGCGCGCGCCAGATCATTCATCGTGAACGGTTTCGGCATGTATCGGACGCCGGCCGGCAGGGCGCCTTGCGCGCTGATCAGCTCCTCGCTGTATCCCGAGATGAGAATGCCTCGAAGCTTCGGGTACCAGCGCCTGAGCGTGGCCATGAGCTCCGTACCCGTCATTTCGGGCATCATCACGTCGGTGATCACGAGATCGACCGGCGCTTGGTAGGCCGAGAGGACGAGCATCGCGTCGGCACCGTGCTTCGCCTCGAGCACGTGGTAGCCGTAGCCTTTGAGCGCACGGCACATCGGCTCGCGGACCGCGCTTTCGTCTTCGACGACGAGAATCACCTCGTCGCCGAGCACATCGGGCTGCCGCGACCACTCCACGGCGCTCGGCACCGCGGCCGCGCGCGGAAAGACGATCGTGAACGTGGTGCCCGCGCCGACGTTGCTCCGGACGAGGATGTGCCCGGCCGACTGCTTGACGATGCCGTACACCGTGGACAAACCGAGACCGGTGCCCGCGCCCGCCGCCTTCGTCGTGAAGAATGGCTCGAAGATGCGAGCTTGCGTCGCCGCGTCCATGCCGGTGCCGGTGTCGCGCACCTCGAGCGCGATGTAGCTGCCCGACGGAATCGACTGCCCGTCCTCCCTTCGGCCGCCATCGATAGCCAGATCTCGCGTCGCGATGGTGAGCGTTCCGCCGTGCGGCATCGCATCGCGCGCGTTGACCGCCAAATTCAGCATCACCTGCTCGAGCTGAACCGGATCGACCTCGATCGCGCCGCTCGCGGCGAGCTCGGTCTCGAGGTTGACGCCAATCGCCAGGAGTCGCTTGAGCATCGGCAGCAGTTCCTGCACCGTTTCGTTCATCAACACGGTTCGCGGCTGGATGACCTGTTTGCGGCCGAAGGCGAGCAGTTGCCGCGTGATCTTCGCCGCGCGCTGACCGGCGTTGCGGATCGCCTCCAGATCGCGGCGGATCTCGATGCCGATCGAGGCGTTCATCAACCCCAACTCGGCCGTGCCCAGGATGGCCGTGAGAATGTTGTTGAAGTCGTGCGCGATGCCGCCGGCGAGCTGCCCGATCGCCTCCATCTTTTGCGACTGGAACAGCTGCGTCTCGAGGGTCTTCTGCTCGGTGATGTCGATCCAGGTACCGATGACCCGCACGTCGCCTGCTTCGTTCGGCACGAGCCGCTGGGTCGACCGGATCCAGACGTAGTGTCCATCCTTGGCCCGAAAACGGTAGTCGCTGGTTCGCTCTCGCTCCGCCGTGACCAATGCGTAGTCGGCGATTGCGCGCTCAGCGTCCTCGGGGTGGAGATTGCTCGTCCACCACCGTTGGTTCGTCGCCTCGGCGGGCGTGAAGCCGACGAGGCGTTCGATGTTGTCGCTCACGTACTCGCTGATCGCTTCACCGTTGTCGACGCGGAGCATGTACTGCACCGTGCTGCTCGAGGCAAGAATGTCGCGCAGTCGATTCTGCGCGTCGTGGAGCGCCAGCTCGGTGCGGGCCGCATCCGTCGTGTCGCGCACTACTATGAGTTGGGCCGGCCGCCCGTCGAACTCGAACCGGTGCGCGCCGATATCGACGTGGATCAGCGTGCCATCTTTTTTCCGGTGCCGTACGATGCCCTTGTGCTCGCGATCCGGCGCATGGTCACCGTCGATCAGGTCCCGCAGACGCGCTTGGTCCTCGACGGTCCGAATCTCGAAGATCGTCATGCTCAAGAACTCGTCGCGCGAATAGCCATAGTGCTTCACCGCCGCGTCGTTCACGGCGAGGAACCGCCGGGTCTTCTCATCATACACCCAGGTGGGGAGCGGGCTGCTGTCGAACAGGTTGCGGTAGCGCTCTTCGGACTCGCGAAGCGCGCCTTCCGCGGCCACGCGGTCGGACACGTTGACCACCGCTCCCTCGATGCACTCCAGGGCGCCGTTCGCATCGTGAATGGCACTGGTGTGACAGCTGACCCAGATCGTACCCCCGTCCATGCGCCGGAACTGCGCTTCGTAGTTGATGGCAGTCTCACCTGCGGCGAACCGTGCGATCACCCGAGGTCGCAGCGCCGGGTCGACGTACACCTCGTTCGCGTTTCGACCGACCAGCTCGTGGACATGCTTGCACCCCAGCAGGGTGGCGAGCGCCTGATTGGCAGCCAGGATCGAGCCATCGGCCCGCACGCGGTAGAGCGCGACCGGCATGCTCTCGAACAGCGCGCGGTCGCGCGGCTCGGACAGCAGATCATTCTGGGCGCCGCCGCCGGCCGAAGCAGTCCGACCCGGCTTGGCCGGACGAGTGAGAGGGGTGAACATGGTACCCAACGTACGATCGGCCCGGGGGTCGTAGCCGTCGGGCGTATGCCCTATGGGGGTCGGGGGTTGTCTGACGCTGTACCGGTGGGGCCGCGGACCTGAAAAACTTTGACGTTGCGCCAGGGCGAGCTCGTCGCGCGCCAACACCTGCACCCAACGCCCTACGCCGTCAGCCCGCCGCCCCCACGAGAACCTCGTCCCCTGTCGTCTCGTCCAACATCTCGCGCGCGGTGCTGGCGAGATCGATCATCGTGAACGGCTTCGGCATGTAGCGCACCCCCGCCGGCATCGCCCCCTGGGCGCTGATCAGTTCCTCGCTGTACCCGGAGACGAGGATGGCGCGCAGCTTCGGGTACCACCGTTTGAGCGTCGCCACGAGCTCCGTGCCCGTCATCTCCGGCATCATGACGTCGCTGATCACGAGATCGATCGGTGCCTTGAACGCCGAAAGCACGAGCAGCGCGTCCGCCCCGTGCTTCGCCTCCAGGATCTGGTACCCGTACTCCTTCAGCGCGCGGCACATCGGCGCGCGGACCGCCGCCTCGTCTTCGACGACGAGGATGACTTCGTCCCCTCTCACATCGACGTGCCGCGCCGCCTCGGCCCGCTCGACGGAGGCGGTGACGCTCGGGAACAGGATCGTGAACGTCGTGCCCGCGCCGGGTGAGCTGCGCACGAGAATGTGGCCGGCCGACTGCTGGACGACGCCGTACACTGTCGCGAGCCCGAGACCGGTGCCCGCTCCGGGCGCTTTCGTCGTGAAGAACGGCTCGAACACGCGCCCCTGCGTTCCGGCGTCCATCCCGATGCCGGTGTCGCGCACTTCGAGCGCGACGTAGTCACCTGCCGCGATCGTCTGCCCATCCGCCGCGCGCCCGCCGTCGAGATGCAGGTCGCGCGTCCGGATGGTCACCGTTCCACCCTCCGGCATCGCGTCCCGCGCATTCACGACGAGATTCAGCATCACCTGCTCGAGCTGCACCGGATCCGCCTCGATCGCTCTGATCGCCAGGAGCTCCGTTTCGAGGCTCACGGCCATCGTCATCAAGCGATTGAGCATCGGCAACAGCTCCTGCACCGTTTCGCTCATCAGTATGGTCCGCGGTTGAATCACCTGCTTGCGGCCAAAGGCGAGCAGTTGCCGGGTGATCTTCGCCGCGCGCTGACCCGCGTCTCGAATTGCCTCCAGGTCGCGCCTGGCCTCGATGCCGATCGCCGGGTTGAGCATGCCCAGCTCCGCCGTGCCGAGGATCGCCGTGAGGATGTTGTTGAAGTCGTGGGCGATCCCGCCGGCGAGCTTGCCGACCGCTTCCATCTTCTGCGATTGGAAGAGTTGCGTCTCGAGGCTCTTCTGCTCGGTGATGTCGATCCAGGTGCCGATGATTCGCGGCTCTCCGAATTCCGTCGGCACGATCCGTTGTGTCGAGCGAATCCAGACGTAGTGGCCGGCCTTGGCGCGAAAGCGGTACTCGGCCGTTCGGTCGCGGTCCGCGTTGACCTGCGCGTAGTCGGCGACGGCGCGCTCTACGTCTTCGGGGTGCAGGTTGCGCTCCCACCAGCCGTCCGCGCGCGCTTCCTCGGCCGTGAAGCCGGACAATCGCTCGATGCTGTCGCTCATGTACTCCAAGCGCGCCGCGCCACCGTTTGGACTCAGCATGTAGAGCACCGTGTTGCTCGACGCAAGAATGTGCTTCAGCCGATCGCGCGTCTCGCGCAGCTCGATCTCCGTCCGCGTGGACTCGGTCGTGTCGCGCGCGACCACGAGTTCGGCGGGGTGTCCGTCGAAGGTGAAGCGGTGCGTGCTGAGGTCGACGTACATCAGCGTGCCGTCTTTGCGGCGGTGACGGAAGCAGCCTTTGTAGTCGCGGTTCGTCGTCCTCGCCTGAAGGAGCGCGTCTTTCAGGAGCGACGCGTCCTCGCGCGGACGGATGTCGAGCAGCGTCATGCCGAGGAACTCGTCGCGCGAATACCCGTACTGGCGGACCGCGGCGTCGTTCACGGCGAGGAAGGCCAGCGTCTCCTGATCGAACACCCATGCGGGAAGCGGGCTGTCGTCGAACAGGTTGCGGTACCGCTCCTCCGATTCGCGAAGCGCTGCTTCTACGGCAACGCGGTCGGAGACGTCGGCGACCGCTCCCTCGAGGCACTCGAGCCGCCCGTCGGCGTCGCGAATGGCGCGCGTGCGACAGTTGACCCAGATGGTCTCGCCGTTGGCGCGCTTGAATTGAGCCTCGTACGAGACGAAGTCCTCCCCCGCCGCCAGCCGTTCGATGAGGCGCGAGCGCGTCACCGGGTCGACGTACGCCTCCGTCGACTTGTGGTTCATCGCCTCGGCCACCGTCTCGAACCCAAGCAGTTCGGCGAGCGCCTGGTTGGCGTCGATCATCACCCCGTCGGCGCGGACGCGGAACAGCGCGATCGGCATCCCCTCGAACAGGGCGCGGTACCGGCGCTCGGACTGGGCCCCTGCGTCGCTGGTGTCAGACCGCTCGGTGGCCGGCTCGGAGACGTGCTTCGAAATGGGACGCATACTTGGGATCTGACGATCCGGGAGCCCATAGGATGCAACGAGGCGGAGCCGGGCGACAGGACGCCGCGCGGGCGGACGGTGAGGCGCGCTGCTCGGCCGCCGGACCTACGACATCTTCGCCGGCTACGGGCCGAAGCCGGAACGCGGGCTCGTCTTGACGCGCGTTGGGCATCGTCCTACCATTCCACTCACCTGATGACTGGAAGCACCGCATGAAGCGCACGCCCCCCGAGATGCTCCAGGGCACCGTCGACATCCTCATTCTGCGCGCCCTCGCCTGGCAATCCATGCACGGCTACGCCATCTCGAGCTGGCTCGACGCGCGAAGCGACGGCGTGCTCTCCGTCGAAGGCGCGGCGCTCTACCAAGCGCTCCACCGCCTCGAGCGCCAGAAGCTCATCGCCGCCGCCTGGGGGCTGTCCGAGAACAACCGCAAAGCCAAGTACTACTCGCTCACCGCCGCCGGCCGCGCGCAGCTCCGCGTCGAGACGTCGACCTGGAAGGCGTACGCGAACGCGGTGCACAAAGTGCTGAGCCCCGCCTAACCGAGCCGGCGATGCCCAACCCGCGCCGGTTCTTCCAATTCCCCTGGCGCTCGCGCTCGACCATCGCCCGCGATGTCGACGCCGAGCTCTCGTTTCACTTCGACATGCGCATCGCCGAGCTCCGCGCGCGCGGATTGAGCGACGCCGCCGCGCGCCGGCAGGCAGGCGTGGAGTTCGGAGATCTCGAATTCACGCGGTTGTACTGCCGCCGCCAGGATGAAACCGCCGCGCGCGACGAGCGGCGCGCGGATCGCGTCGCCGAATGGCGGCAGGACGCGATCTACGCCGCGCGCACGTTGCGCCGCAATCCTGCGTTCGCCGCCATCTCGCTGCTCACGCTCGCCGTCGCCATCGGCGCGAACACCGCGGTCTTCGCCGTTGCGCGCGCGGTACTGCTGCAGCCGCTGCCGTACGCGGATGCGGACCGTCTGTACCAGATCTACACCACCTCGCCCGACAACCCGAACGACCGCAACCAGCTTTCTCCCGCCGACTTCGCCGACTTCCGGAACGCGCAGACGAGCTTCACTGATCTCGGCGCCGCCGTTCCCGAGACCCAGATGATCTGGCAGTCGGGACCAGGGGATCCGAAATCCTTGAATGCGCTCGACGTCGGCTCCAACACCTTCGCTTTGCTCGGCACGCGCGCGCTGTACGGTCGCACGCTGCTGCCGGGGGACGAGATCCCTGGCCACGACCATTGCGTGGTCCTTTCCTACGGCGCGTGGCGGCGCGACTTTGGCGGGGATCCGGCCGTCGTCGGGCGCTCGATCGTTCTCAGCGGCTCGTCGTACGAGGTCGTCGGTGTGATGCCGCGCGGCTTCACGATCGGTGAACGCGAAGAGCTGTGGCTCCCGTACGACCAGACGGGCACACTCGCCGACGTCGTCCGTGCGCGCAAGCAACACTACGTGTTCACCGTCGGTCGCCTCAAAGCGGGCATCGCGCCGGCGCGCGCGGTCAGCGATCTGCGCACGATCGCCGCGCGGCTTGCATTGGCATACCCACAGGCGGACAGCGGCCGCAGCGCGAGCGCACGTCCCTTGCGCGAGCTGGTCACCGGTAATCTCAGGCCGGCGCTTCTCTTGCTGCAAGGCGCGGCCACGCTCGTGCTGCTCATCGCCTGCGCGAATCTCGCCAACCTCGCCCTCTCGCGCACCATGGGCCGCCGTCGCGAGCTCGCGACGCGCGCCGCGCTCGGCGCCAGCAGGGGACGGCTCGTTCGCCAGCTCG
>JBIOHX010000009.1:0-28928 GCA_044449465.1 Gemmatimonadales bacterium
CCCTTCCGCCCGGCTTGTCCCGATTCGTGCCCTTCGCCGCCCACCCGGTGGCCGCCTGGCTCACGGCCCGCCACCGCGTTGTTCGGACCGGTGTCGCCGGTGAAGACGATGACGCCGTGCGGCGTCTCGAACCGGTACGAATACGATTTCATCACCGCGCGTGACGCGGCCGACATCAATATGTAATGAGAGTTCTCGGCCGCGACGACTCGAATCAGGTCGTCACGGTATACGACTCCGGTATCGACCTCGTGCCCCTCGAACGGGCTTTGCGTGGGGACTCCCGCGTCGAGGTCCGCAAATTCTTCGGCCGCGAACACCGTGTACGGGATGCTGACGTAACGCCACGCGGCATCCACGAGCGCCTTTGTTTGCGGCGGTCCATAGATACCAAGCGGAGGAGCCGGGTCGCGCCGATCGCGGTGCTGAAACTCGTCTGCCACCACGGCCGCGAGACCCAGATCGTGATCCGGGTGGAGGTGCGTCAGGAAGATCGCGCGGATGGTCTCGGACGGGATCCCGGCCTCCGCCAGTCGCCGCGCGGTGCCGATACCGCAGTCTATCAAATAGGGCGTGCCGTCGACGATCAGCAGCGTCGCCGGCTCCGACCGATCCGCGCGCAGCGGCGGACCGCCGGAGGTCCCGAGCATCAGAAGCTGAGTCTCCTGTCGCGGCGGCACCGGCGCGCCGCGTTGCGCAGCGGTGATGTCTGGGGTGGCTGCGACATACGATGCGGTTACGAGAACGACGCAAACGCGGCCAATCATAGTTCTCTCACTCCACCCGGATCGGTACGCGAACCCGAAGCTCATGCCCCGCTCCGGACTCTCGTACTTCCAGATTCAGTGCGCCTCGCCGCTCGGGCGTGAACTCGACGTCCCACGTCTCGCCCATGCCCACGATTTGATGCGCGGGCCGCGGAACCTGCGCACCGGCGGGCAGATCGAACCCGTCCTTGGCCACGAGTCGCCAGCGGACGAGCATAGTGTCATTCGCGATCTGCGTGACGCTGTCCGGCCGCGCCGTAAGGAAGAACGATGGGGACGGAACATTCATCGACAGGTTCATGAATCGGAGCCGCGCGGTGCGGCCCGCGTGTACCACAACGGTGTCCGGGTTCGCCTCGCCGTTGATCTCGAGCGGATGACCCTTCGCTTGCGACCAGCCCTTGAAGAAGAAGACATGGTCGTCGCTCGAGGACGCGCCGCGATCGCGGACGATGAGCGCGCCCTCGAGCCCGGCCAACTGTTCGCGCACGTCGTCGACGTGGGCGTGGTACATGAACGTGCCCGCGCGCGGCGGCGTGAAACGCGCCACGAACGAGTCGCCTGGAGCGATCGCTGGCGATAGATGCGTTCCGGCTCCGCTGAAACCGGGCGCGCCATCCATGTAGCTGTCCTCGATCTCGATGCCGTGCCAATGCACGCTCGTCGGTTCGGAGAGATGGTTCACGATCGTGATCGCCACCGGCTCGTCGCGAACGAGGTCGAGCTCAGGACTCAAATCTGTGCGCGTATCGGTTCGGCGACCCTGCTCCTCGAGCACGAAGTGCATCACAGGCACGCTGTCGCGCACTGCGGCGCGCCAGAGGCCCTGCGGCAACACACCGGGCCCTTCCTCGGCGACGAGGCGAAGGCGCCTGACCGATGCGAAGGGGTGGCCGGCGGACACGACGCCCGCTCTCGGCGCGACGATCGTCCCCAGAACCAAGCCGACCATGCCGCTCATGTCCGCGCCGTCAGCCGCCGCGGGCAGCGTATCGGGAGGAGTGGTATGCATGGCTGTGTGGCAATGGAAGAGCCAGTTCCCGGGCCGATCGGGCGACCAGGTGATCGACATCGCCGTGTACGGCCGAAGCAGCTGCGTCACGACCATCTGGCCGGGGAAGATTGGAGGAGACGCTTGTGCGCCGGCTTGCCCCCGATAGGAATCGATCCGGTAATAGAAGCCGTGCAGGTGCATCGGATGCGGAAGCCCCTGCGAGGCATTGATCACTCGCCAATGGAGTGAGTCGCCCACGGTGGCGTGCAGGCGCTCCGTGCTTGGCCACGACTTGCCATTGATCGTATAGTGCAAGCGCTCACCACCGCATTGGATCGCGTCTTGGAGCGCGTTGTCTCCCGTGATCGTGTCTCTGCACGCCGCCTCTGCTGCGTCCTTCGTGGCCATGATCACGAACACGCGATCGCGCGGTGGCGCAACCGCTCTAGCCCTGTCGATCACGATGGCGCCGGCAAGCAATCCGGTGAGGCCGTCCACCTTTCCGGACTCGAGCGGTGTCTCGCCGCGGTAGACGTAATTGCCCGGCACCCCCGCATGGATGGTCAGCGTCCCCACCGCGCCAGCCGCGACGACGACCGAATCCGTCGCGTTTTGGCGGTCAGGTCCGCCATGAACGGCCACCGGTACGTTGAACGTCAACGGCCTGGAAAGCGAGTTGCGAATCGTCAGGCGCAACTCCGTGCCCGCGGGCACCCGTAGCAACGGCGCTGGCATTTGGGGCGGCTTCCCGGCTTCCGAGAAGGCCTCGATCGTCATCGCCGGACGCTTTGGTCCGTCGAGGTACCAGAGGCTCGGCTTCGCCTCGAGGGCAACCGTGAGCACACCGTCGACGAGCGTTCCGGCGGCGACCGTGTTCCGATTGGCTTGCACGACCGGGCCTGCCGCCGAAGGCCGAGCGGAGCCGTCCGCCGCCGCCAATCCGAGGCACAATCCGCTCGCGGCACCGACCAACGTCGTCCGCCTCAAGGTCCCAATGAGCGACGCGGCCCGGCGGAAGGTGCGCGTCCCGCGAAACTGCGGCGCGGCGCTGGCCAGTTCCACCGATTGCAATCGAAGCGACATGCTGTGTGCTCCTAAGGTCAGAGGCGAGGACCTCCACGTTAAGAAGCAAACATCAGTACCACGTTATGAGATCGTTATCGCGGCCCTAACGCGGTCTCCCCGGCAGCGGGTCTGGCGATAATCCGACGTTCATCCGCCGCGATTCGCTGCCGCGCCTGCGCCACACGCGGCTGAAACTGCGCATCGGCCCCGCGCCACGCGCCCGCGACATACCGGTAATAGACCACAGCGCTGTCTAGCCGCCCCGCCGCCTCGTACGCATGCGCCAACCCTTCCTCGATCTCGGTCGGCGTCGTGTAGAAGTTGCCTGCCTCCAGCGGCCCGGCAAGCGAATTCCGCAGAACCCGAACTGCCTCATCCGCCCGCCCCACTACCACGAGCGCCCGAGCGCGCTCGAGGTTGGCCCTCGAATACCCATCGGTCTCCGACAGTGTCGCCCTCGCGAACGCCGCGGCGGCGCTGTCCGGCCGCGCTCGCGCCTTCCACAGAAGACCCGTCAGGTAGTCGTGTAGGCGACGGTCGCGCGCGAATCCACTCTTCAACCCCCACGCCCGAACCGTGTCGGCCAAAGCCGCCAGCGCGACCGTGTCGCCGCTCGCGGCGACCGCGGAACCGGCCTGGGTCAACATCCACGCGTGCTGACGCGCATTGCGTCCATCGGCGGCCGTCGCGAAGCTGTCGGACATCGTCGCGACGCTCTCGAACAGTGACGCCGCCTGGCGATAATGCCCGAACTCGAACTCGATCTGCGCTTCAGCCACGCGCGACAGGCCGGCGAATTGGACCACCTGCGCATTCACTCGGCGAAACGCCCCTTGCGCCACGTCGAATGCGTCGTGCAGGCGGCCCTGCGCGCGTAGGCTGATGATGAGACCCCAGAGCGCGTCGCGTCTGCCGTCGGCGTTGCCGGTTTGTGCCAAAGTTGTCAGCAGGCGGTCGGCCGTCGTGAAGTTCCGAGCGCGGATCTCGATCGCGGCATGTTCGGCAACGTCGTCGTCCGTGCCGGTGGCGTATCGTGTGCTCGAGTCCATCGCAACCCGAGCGTCGGCATAGCGGCCGGACGCCGCCAGCGCGTGCGATAGTTGCAGCCACGCGAGCCGCGCATGCGGCTGTTCGCGGACGAACGCCTGCGCGACACGCAGAGCCGCGACCAGCGAATCCGCCGCTTCGTACGTCGAGATGAGCAAGAGCCGGGTCGAACACGGCGGGCACGGCCCGTTCGACGGTGAGGCAGGCAGCGGTTCGGCGGCGATCGCGCGCCGAAGATGGTCCGCCGCCACCCGCCAGGCCCCGTCCGCGTCGGCCGCCTCGGCGGCCGCGCTTTGCGCCTCCGGCCATTGCGGATACCGCTCGACGAGCGAATCGGCGATCGCGCGGCGCACGAAATTGTTGGTCGCGTCGGCCCATCTGTAATGGATCAGCAGTCTCTCGGCCTCGGACACGCGACCGGCAAGGCGGTTCGCCCGCTCGAGCATGTGCTCCGAGGCCGCGTCATCGATCGATGAGTTGGCCATCGCGGCGTAGTAGGCGCACATCGCGCAGTTGCTGTCGACCGCGAGCGCCGCGGCGAGGAGCCGCGCTGCCTCGCGCGCGTCGCCGGCGTCGTAACGGGCGAGGCCCTGATCGTACAATCCGCGCGCCGCCGCCGATGCAATGGTGATCGGCGGAGTCATGGCATGCGCTGGCGAGCCAGGGCCTGGGGTCGCGCTGCCGCGACGCGTGATGACGAGCGCGACGATGATCATGCCGACGGAAAGCGTCACCGCCAGGCCTCCGCGTCGCAGCGATCGCGTTACTCGGGGTTTCACGTTGGCCCGCCGATCGAGCGACGGAGCCCCTATCGCTGCCGGTTCGATGCTCTTTGGCGCCTCCGCAATCGCCGTTGTCTGCGGCACTGCCAAAGCATTGGCAGCTTCGGGAATCGCCGGCGCACGCCGCGCCCGAACCGCCGCGATCAACGCCTCAGTTTCGGCAGAAGGCGCGGCGTCGAACTCGAGCGATAGCCGGCGCGTGAAGTCGTCGGCCACGCGAAGCGCTCCACATCGATCGCCAAACCTGTCGAGCGTCTGAATGAGGCGACGGACCGCGATCTCGTCGTCGGGAGCGAGCGCGGCGGCGGCTCGAGCCCATTGCGCGGCCGCGACGCCGTTCGAGCTTCGCTCCGCCTCGTCGCCGAGCGCCGTGCACGCCGCGAAGGCCCTGCCGATCAGTCGCGCCCGTGCCCCGCCGATCCACTCCTCGAACGCGGCAGACATCCCATCGACGAAAAACCCCTCGAGCAGCGCCCCGCGGTATATCTCCATCGCCCCCGTGCGGTCTCCACGCGCGAGCCGCTGCTCGAATGCCACGACGTCGCACGACAGCGCTTCGGGAACGACTGCGACACTCTCGCGCTCGGCGTGGAGGACCCCGTCCCCCACGACACGACGCAACTGGAAGATCAGTTGCCGCAGCGCCGCGCGCGCGCGGTCCGTCGACAGCTCAGGCCAGAACAGCGCGAGTAGCACGTCGCGCCGCACTGGCACCCCCTCGGCGCTGGCGACCGCCAGATACGCGAGCAGCGCCAGCGGCTTGGGGGCGACGCTGAGCCGACGGTCGCGTCCATTCTCCTGCCCCGAAAGCTCGACGCCGCCGAGTAAACGGAGGCGGATCATAGCCATGACGACTCTCGCACCGGAAGACGCCCCAACCTATGGGTGGGGACGCGAGCCGACAACTGCGATCACCGCATGTCCCCTAGCATCGCCCGCCACTCGTCCGCGTACGCCGGCGTCCCGTCTGCCTTCCGCGGAGTCGCCCCATTCCCCACGCCGCTCGGATGATACGGATTCCCTGATGTGCGCCGCGCCGGTTCGAGCGTGAAAACATGCACGTGCGACTCGGGGATCTTGAGTGCCGCGTACGCGTGCGGAATGATGTCCGCCGTGAGCTCCTTCTGATGGTATGCCGCGTACCACCGATCGCTCGGGGTCGCGCCATTACCGCGCTTCACCCACGGGGCCAGCGTGTGAAAGCGGCCGTAGTTGTCCCACGGGCTCGAAAAGAGCACCACGCGCGCCACGGGCGTGCGCTGCGCGATGTAGGCTGCCATCCCGGCGCCCTGCGACAAGCCAGACACCGCGATCTGCGTCCAGTCGGGGTGACCGTTCTTTAGATAACGCGACCACCCATCCTCAGAATGATCGCGGTCGAGCGCGACGAGCACCTTCGTCAGTCGCGCGACGATCGACTGATCGGCGGGATCGTTGATGAGAGAGGTCGCATCCTCGCCGAAGATGCGCTTCCGACGGACCTTTTCGGCGCACGACGGGTCGGGATCGCGGGGGCAGATCTGCTGCACGGCCGGCTCGTCGACGTACTCGAGGCCGATCACGCGGTAGCCCTGCTCCGCTGCGACGTTCGCGAATAGGCTGGTGTTGAGAGGTCTGCCGCCGGTTCCCGGCAGGAAAAGCAACAGCGGCGCGTCGGCCTTTACGCCGCGCTCGAACACGACATAGTGCGGCTCGTCGAAGTCCCGAACTGACGGGTCGATCGCCGACGGCTTGATCTCGTATCGAACGAGCTTGGCGGCGGAGGAGGTTGTGTCCTGGGCAGCGAGCGCCGGCGCGAGCGACTGGGCCCCCGCGAGCAGGACGAGCCACGCGCTGGCGGCGCGCCGCAGCGTTCGCGCGAGCGGTGCGATTCTCATGATTAGTGCTCCCGGCCGAGGGTCGACGTTGAGCGGCGACTACAATCGAACACCGAGTGCTTCGTTCGCCTAGATGCGCCTCACACAGACCGCCGCTCTCGTTTCATCGCGTCCAGCCTCGGCGTCGAGCACCCCGCCACAGATGCAGAGTCGCGTAGCTGCGCCACGGACGCCAGGCCTGCGAGATGAGCTCCGCGTCCCTCGCGCTGATTCCGCCGAGCTGTTTGCGCAGCACGACGTCTTCCTTCGGAAACGCGTCCGTCCAACGGAGCGCGCGGAGCGCGATGTACTGTGCCGTCCACGCGCCGATGCCCCGAAGCGCAACGAGTTGCGCCATCGTCGCCTCGGGATCGCCGCCGGGCTCGAGGATGAGCCGTCGCTCGGCGACTTCCCGAGCGAGCGCCACGATCGTCGATGCACGCGACCGAACGATACCGAGCGACGCGAGCTCCTCGACCGACGCGGCCGCCAGTCGCTCCGCGGTCGGTGCCGCTCGGGTCAACGCATCGTGCGGCGTGTCGACGGCGGCGCCATACGCGGCCACGACCCGCGACCCGAGCGTGCTCGCCGCCTTGACCGTGATCTGCTGGCCGAGCACGGCGCGCAACGCGAGTTCGAATCCGTCGAACGCGCCGGGTGCGCGCAGACCAGGACTCTTCGCGACCAGCGCCTGGAGCCGTTCGTCGCGAGCGAGATGCTCGGCGATCACATCGGGTCGCGCGTTGAGATCGAAGAGTTGTCGAAGTCGTCCGAGCAGCGTCGGAAGTACCGGCACCAACGAATCCGACAGCTCGACGACCAGCGCCCGCTCGGTGGTCTGGTCGTGCACGCGAACCCAGCCGACATGAGAACCGAGCGTCGCCGTGCGCAGATACACGCCGCTGACAACCGCCTCGACGCCGGCAAGCGCACGAGCCGAGAGAAACTCGACCATTGCCGGCCAATCGAACGGCGGACGATAGCCGAGCCGCAACGCGAGCACTCCGGACGGAGCACGCTCGGGCGCCAGATCGTCGGCCGCGCGCCGAAAGCGTGTCGGCGCCATGCCGTACCGCTTGCCGAACGCATCGTTGAACCGTCGCAGACTCGCGAACCCGCTCGCATACGCCACCCTCGAGATCGGCAGCTTCGTTTCGGTAAGTAGTTGCTTGGCGAGCAGCAGCCGCCGCGTTTGCACGAGCTCGATCGGCGACACCCCAAGCTGCTTTTGCAGCATGCGGCGAATCTGCCGCGAGCTCCAACCGAACCGTTCGGCGATCTGCTCCAGGCCCGCGTCGGCGTCGGCCATGCCCTCTTCGATCCGGCGCGCGACCAGCGCGGCGATGCGCTGGCCATCGTCGATCGGCGCGTTGCCCGGCGCAAGCTCGGGACGACAGCGAAGGCAGGGCCTGAAGTTCGACTTCTCAGCCGCGGCCGCGTTATCGAAGAAGCGACAATTCGCCGGCTTCGGCGTCTTGGCCGTGCAAACGGGCCGACAATAGATGCCGGTTGACGTCACGCCGATGAAAAAGACGCCGTCGAACCGAGCGTCGCGCGCTGCGTACGCTGCGTAGAGCGCGTTGGGATCGTGGGCCATGGTTGGAATTTAGCGCGGCAAGGCCGCTAGGCCGGCCGTTTTCGGACACGCAACTTCAATGCTCCATCTCGTTTTCACGTATGCACTTACAGGGAACGGTGTCCCTTGGATTCCCTGTCCGAAAATGGCGAGACACAGCGCTGGCAGACTTCTAGGTTCTTCTCCGAACGCTGCGGCCGCCGCGTACGGCCACCTCGCGCCGCGACGCGAACGGCGGTAAGAACCGGGAGGAATTACCCATGACGACGATGATGACGACGACCGCGAAGCGAGCGAGCGACACCTTCGACGTATCTATCGCGAAGTCTACGCTCGGCTTGGTGCTGATCGCCGGCAGCGACGCTGGTGTCGCGGCGGTGCTGCTCGGCGACGAGCGCGCCGACCTCCGCGCCGATCTGGCGCGCCGGTTTCCTCGGGCGACATTGCGTGATGCCGGCAATAAGTCCGCCGCCGTTGTCGCGCGAGTCGTGAAGGCGATCGACGGCGCGACGACTGACGCGGCCTCGACCATCCCGCTTGATTTGCGCGGCACCGAATTCCAGCGCGCGGTCTGGCGCGCCCTGCGCGCGATTCCGCGCGGTTCCACGGCAACCTACTCCGAGATCGCCGCGCGAATCGGACAGCCGGGCGCGGCACGCGGCGTCGCGCAAGCCTGCGCCGCAAACCCGGTGGCCGTGCTCGTGCCCTGCCATCGCGTGGTGCGAGCTGACGGCGCGCTCTCCGGCTACCGGTGGGGCATCGAGCGAAAGCGCGCACTGCTCGAGCGCGAGTCCGCCGCCTAGCGCCTGTCGCTCAGGCGGTCGCCGGCCGCGACGAAGCCGCGCGCGCCAGCAGTAGCTCGCGCTCACGGGCGTTCTGCGTCAGCGACGCCGCGCGTTGGAATTCCGCCGCCGCCTCGTCGAATCGCTCGAGTCTGGCCAGCAGATCGCCGCGCACGCTTGGGAGAAGGTGGTATTGCTCCAGCGCGCCGTCGCTGACGAGCGTGTCGACGAGTTCGAGCCCCGCGGCGGCGCCGTACGCCATGGCCACGGCAACGGCGCGATTGAGCTCGACGATCGGCGATCGCGTGAGCCGCGCGAGCTCGTCATACAGCTCAGCGATGCGTGCCCAATCCGTTTCCCCCGCGGTGCGAGCCCTCGCGTGACAGCCGGCGATCGCCGCCTGTAGCGCGTACGGGCCGAGCGGCCGTTGCGCCTCGGCGCGCTCGAGCGCGGCGAAGCCGCGACGGATCAGCAGTTGGTCCCAGCGCGATCGATCCTGATCGAGCAGCAGCACCGGCTCGCCGCGCGGGCCGACGCGTGCGCGAAGGCGCGACGCTTGGATTTCCATCAACGCCACGAGTCCATGCACCTCGCTCTCCGCTGGCGCGAGCTCGGCGAGCACACGGCCGAGTCGGAGCGCGTCCTCGCACAGCGCGGGACGCAGCCAATCGTCACCTGTCGTCGCCGAGTAGCCTTCGTTGAAAACTAGGTAGATCACCTCGAGCACCGACGCGAGCCGTTCGGCGAGCTCGTCGCCGCGCGGCACCTCGAACTCGACCCGGTGTTCCGCGAGCGTGCGTTTCGCGCGCACGATGCGCTGCGCGATCGTCGCCTCGGGCACGAGAAAGGCGCGCCCGATCTCCACGGTGGTGAGCCCTCCGAGGAGGCGGAGGGTGAGCGCGACTCGTGCCCCGGTCGACAGCGACGGATGGCAGGTCATGAAGACGAGCCGCAGCAGGTCGTCGCCGATGTGATCGTCGAGTGCGGCGTCGGGATCCGGCCGTGCGCTTTCGTCGTCGAGCTCTCGTGCGACCTCTTCCTGCTTGCGATCATGCAGCGCGTTGCGGCGCATGAAATCGATCGCCCGATGCTTGGCAGTGGCCATCAGCCACGCGCCGGGGTTGTCGGGTACGCCGGTCTCAGGCCAGCGCTCGAGGGCCGCGACGAGCGCGTCCTGCGCGAGATCCTCCGCCAATCCTACGTCACGGACGACGCGCGTCAGTCCAGCGATGAGCTTCGCCGACTCGATTCTCCAAACCGCTTCGACGGCACGGTGCGTGTCATTCAGCGTCACCGCGGGAAATCAGTGCGTGCGCACCGGACCGTGCAAGTCCGGTGAGCGCACGCTGATTTCCTATCGCGTGCCGGCCGCGTTGCGCGCCGAATCAGCGATCACTCGCTCCTCAGCCGCGCGCAACTCGGGCGTGAGATTCTCGCCGAAGTCGTCGGCCTCGAACACCTGGCGGATCTCGAGCTCGCCTTCTTCGCCCGTCGGATTCGGGCAGCGCTTCATCCATTCAATCGCTTCTTGTTTCGATTTCACTTGGATGAGCCAGAAGCCAGCGATCAGCTCCTTGGATTCGGCAAACGGGCCGTCGACCACCGTGCGCTTGCTGCCGGAGAACTTGATGCGCGCGCCTTTGGAGCTTGGCTGCAGACCTTCACCGGCGAGCATCACGCCTGCCTTCACCAGTTCTTCGTTGAACTTGCCCATCTCGCTCAGCAGTTGAGTGCTCGGCAGCTCACCTGCTTCGCTCGCCGTGCTGGCCTTGACCATCACCATGAATCGCATCGTCGCTCTCCGGTTGTGTGCCCGGCTCCTTCCATGCGCCGATCGGCGCGATGGCCCGGGCTCGGCTCTACTCACACGTCGAGCGAGCGCGGTCAGAATCGACACGATCGGCGACGGTCGCCAGTGCACGTTCGATTTTTGTCCAGGGGATATTGCCTTTGTCTTTTTACCTGGATAATATTCGGCATGACGAACACTCACACCGAGCCCGTGGCGACGTTTACGGCGTTCGCAGCCGGGCGTTTGATCGCGTCAGGATCGAAGCAAGACATCGTAACAGCAATCAAGCAGCAAGAGGACAGAATAGAGTATTCCGTTCTGATCTTCGACGACCACACTGGGAAGCGACTCGACTTCGACCTCAGCGGATCGCTCGACGAAATCCTACAGCGCGAGGCGGTGGCCAGTCGCACCGGTCCGGGCCGCCCGAAGCTCGGCGTCGTCGGGCGCGAGGTTTCTCTGCTCCCGCGCCATTGGGATTGGCTCGAGGAACAGCCGAACGGAATCTCAGCGGCCCTTCGGCGCCTGGTCGACGAAGCGCGCAAGCGCGAGCCGGGTACGCAGAAGGCTCGGCGGATGCGCGCGGCGTTGTCCCGCTTCATGTGGGCGATGGCTGGCGATCTGCCGCACTTCGAAGAGGCGACGCGCGCGCTCTTCGCCCCCGACGATGATCAACTCGCCGAGTTGACGCGGTCGTGGCCGGCTGACGTTCGCGCGCATCTGTTGCGCGTGGCGGGCGAGGCAACGCGCGCCGAGCGGTCGTGATTCACCCGACGCCCTGCCTAGCTTTTGGGATATGACACATATCGCGTTTCTGGGAACCGGACTACTCGGCGGCGCGCTCGCCGAGGCAGCGGCGAAGCGGGGCGACTCGATCGTGGCGTGGAACCGAACCACCGAGAAGGCGCGCGCGCTCGAGAAGTTCGGCGTGCGCGTGGCCACGACGCCGGCCGATGCGGTCCGCGGTGCGACGCGCGTTCATCTCGTGCTCAAGGATGACGCGGTGGTGGAGAGCGTGATCGCGGCGTTCCGTCCCGGCCTCGAGCCGGAGACGATAGTCGTCGACCACACGACGACGCAGCCGGCGCTGACCGCCGCCCGCGCCGAGCGCTTGAGCGGCGAAGGGGTGAAATACCTTCATTGCCCGGTGTTCATTGGGCCCGCCGCGGCGCGCGCCGGCTCAGGGACGATCCTCGCGGCTGGTCCGCGCGCGCTATTCGACGCCGTCAAACCAGCGCTCTCGCGCATGGCGGCGCGGGTCGAGTACTTCGGCGAGCGGCCCGATCTCGCGGCCGTGTTCAAGCTCTGCGGTAACGCGCTGATCATCGGCATCAACGCGGTCGTGTCGGACGTGTTGTCCGTAGCGAGCGGCGCCGCTGCCGACCCCGCGGAGGCGCTGCGTGTCGTCGAAGTGTTCGATGTCGGCGCGATCGTCAATGGACGAGGCCGGAACATGCTGCGCCGCGACTATGCGCCGAGCTTCGAGCTCGAGATGGCGCGCAAGGACGTGCGGCTGATGATCGAGACCGCCGGCGAGACGCCGCTCGCCGCGCTTCCGGCGGTGGCCAACAGAATGGATGCGCTGATCGCGCAGGGACGCGGCGCCGATGACCTGGCGGTGATCGGACGCGACGCGGTCGGCTGACACAGCGTCATTCTGCTGCGAAACGCGGCAGGCACGAGCGTCCAATGGCGGCTTTCATGAAAACTTCACGCGCCGCGTGCAAGTTTTCGTGATCGCCGCGCACGCGAGGCGTGCCAGATGCCAATTCCGAGAATTGGCATCTGCTTGGAATGTTCATGCTTCAGAAACTGATTGCCTCACACCCGACGCGGTCGTGGTTGTTCGGGGGAACCGCGGTGAGTACCGCGGTGCACGGCGGAGTCGCCCTTCTCATCGCGATGACGGCCAGTGAGCCCGGCCTCGTAGTCCACGATACCCGCGGGGTAGCGGCGGAGCGCGTGACCTTTGTACGAACGGCCGCGGCGCCTGCGACGATGCTGCGCTCCACCTCCGCGTCGAAGTCAGCGGCGCGGTCGCCGCGGCGGCGATCGCCGGCGGCGGTTCCCGATGCGTCCGCGCTCATGCTCGCGGTGGACCAAACCATCGATCGACTCGCGGCGAGCTCCGTTCCGTCGCTTGCTCCAATCGACTCCGATTGGTTGTCGCGGCCGGATTCACTGTCGTCACCGCATCCCAGTCTCGGGCTCGCCCTTCTCGGCGAGATGAACCTGCGCGCCCCGGTGGATGGCGTGTACGATGAGGCGATGGTCGACCGCACCGTCGAGGCGCAGCGTTCCAACCCGCCGCCGCGCTATCCCGAGACGCTGCGACAGCACGGCCTCGAAGGCTCGTTCATCGTCCAGTTCGTGGTCGACACCACCGGCCGCGTCGTCGAGAGCGGAATTCGCTTTCCGCCGGCGATGCACGAGCTGTTCGCGCGGTCGGTGCGCCTGGCGCTGCGACAGTCGCGCTTTCTACCGGCGCGGCTCGCGGGCCAGGTCGTGCAGCAGCTCGTAGTTCAGGAATACCGATTCGTTCTCATCCGCTGACGCGCGGCGGGTATCACCCGGCGAATGTCAGCGCGGTGCGCGCGGAATCGGCGCATCGCGCATCGCGGCATTGTAGGCGAACGCCGCGAACACGATCGCCGCTTCCTTGAGATCGTCTGGCCGCATCCGCTCCATCGTATCCATGTTGGTGTGATGGATGCGCACATCGTAGTTCGCGTACTCCTGCACCGGGTTGAACCCGGGCACGCCCTCGGCAATGAAGCTCAAGTGGTCGGTGCTCCCGATGCCCGCAATGACGTTTTTGCGAGCGCCGAGATCCTTGAAAGGCTCGAGCCAGGCGTCGAAAATCGCCTTCGCGGCGTCATTGCCTTCGGTGTAGAAGCCGTACACCGGGCCATAGCCGGGATCGATGTTGAAGTAGACTGACATCTTCTCGCGGTCCGCGGCATTGGCGGGCCCGGCAAGGTGTCGCGCGACCCAGGCCTTGGAGCCGAACAGCCCCTCCTCTTCGCCGCCCCAGAGGGCAACGCGGATCGTGCGGCGCGGCCGAGCGCCGACGGCTTTGAGAATGCGCATCGCCTCGAGCACCGTCGCCGCGCCGTCGGCGTTGTCCATCGCGCCTTCGGCGGCATGCCACGAATCGAGGTGCGCGCCGATCATCACGACCTGGTCGCGGAGCGCGGGATCGGTGCCGGGCAGCTCGGCGATCACGTTGTAGCCGCTCGTGTCACTCGTGAAATAGCGCGACTGAATGCCGACGCGCACGGTTACCGGCACGTGATCTTCCAACAGTCTCATCAGATTGTTGTAATGTTCGCCCGCCACCACGACCGTCGGAACGGCGTCGGCGCCCGCATCACGTGTTTGCACGAACAGCGTGCCGTGCTCGCCGCGGCTCGGCTTGAGCACCGCGCCCACACCGGCGTCGTGCAGGATGTGCGCAATCCGCTGGGCCTCGCCCCCTCGTCCGCCGCCGCGGCCTCCGCGCCCGGCAGCCGGGTTCCGCGCGGGCGGTGGCTCCGCAGCCGGCGCGTTGGGATCGGTCGGATTGACGCGGTCCTGTCGGATGAACGTCGTCATCATCGGCTGCGTCATCACGATCGCCCCCCGAAGGGCGCCGCGCATCGTCTCGAGTGAATCGGCGGACAGGCCAGCGATCACCAGCGGCGTTCCGCTGATCTCGCCGTTCGTCGGCGGCGACCAAGCGTCGGGATAGCCGATCATCGGCATGAACCGCGGCGCGGTCATGTCGAACGTGAACCCTTCCAGCTCCCAGCCGCGGCCGAAGGGCCACGCCTCGAGATGCGGCGAATCCAGACCCCACGCCGTCATGTGATCGCGCGCCCAAACGGCGGCGCGCATGAATGCCGGCGACGCCGTGAGCCGCGGCCCGAAGACCGTCGCCAGCGTGTCGAGCATGCGCCACGCCTGCGATCGATTCAGTCCCTCGTCGCGGATTTTGGCGATCATGGCACGATCGAACGATTCCTGCGCGGCCAGCGGACGCACCGCGGCGAACGCGCAGGCGGCGAATGTCGAGACGACGAGTGAACGGCGTATGGTCAAGAAAAGTCTCGCGGATTTCGATGGAAGCAGCGTCAGCGACGTGCTGAGTGACATGCGATGATGCGCGACCGTTACCTGCATGTCCAGCCGTCCGTCAAGCGGACCGTTGGACGCGCTCGACGTTCCCTCGCTTGCCTTCGATGTCCTACGCCGACTTTCTCGCATTTCGCCGCTCCATGCCGCGGCCGCCGCGGCTCGAGCGCCAGACCGTGCGCGCGCGCGGCATCTCATTCGCCGTCTTCACTAGCCCCCCCGTCGCCGACGCGCCGCCGCTCTGCTGCGTGAACGGTGGAATGATCTACGACCATTCCATGCTCTGGCCCGCGCTGTCGCCCCTCGCCGAGCGTCGGCAAGTCATTCTGTTCGATTTGCGCGGACGAGGCGCATCGTCGGCCCCGCCCGTGCCGGCTGACGCGACGATCCATGACGACGCGGCCGACGTTGGCGCGTTGCGCCGCGCGCTCGGCGTACGCCAATGGGACCTACTCGGCCATTCGTGGGGCGGCGGCATCGCGATGCTCGCCGCGGCGAGCGACCGCGCCGGCGTGCGCCGTCTCGTGCTCGTCGATGCCGTGGGCCCGACGAGCGAGTGGATTGCGCCGCTCCGCCACGCCGTGCTTGCGCGACTGACTGGCGCGGAACGAGACGCCGTCGCGCGCATTAAAGAGGACGCATTGACCGCTTCTGACGCCGCGCTGCACAGCGAGTACGCTCGCGCCGTTTACCCGGCATGGTTTGCCGACTCCGAGCTGGCGAGCCACTTCACGCCCCCGCGAGCGCTCTGCGACACGGGCGCCGCGGTGCTCGCGCGGTTGCGTCGCGACGGCTACGACTGGCGCGACACGCTGCGTGCCCTTTCAACGCCAACACTCGTCCTTCACGGTGAACGGGATGCGTTGCCTCCGGCGGTGTCGCGGGAGGTTTCACGAATCCTCACGAACGCCCGTCACGTCGTCGTTCCCGCCTCGGGGCATATGCCGTTCTGGGAAGCACCGGAACGCTTCTTCGCCCTCGTCGACTCCTTCCTTCGCGCCCCCTAGTGGCGACAGGTGATCCGCTCTCCGTCATGAAGCGCGCCGTCATCTCTATTCTCGCCCTGTCGATCGGTGCCACGGTCGTCGCCGCGAAACGCTCCCCGGTCGAACCTGGCCGCGTTTCCACCGCCGTCGCGCCGGCGACAACCGAAACGGCAACCGGTGCCATCGCGCGCGCCTTCACCGCCGTCGATCCGCGGCTGACGACCACCGACGAAGAACGCTCCGAAGCGCGCCGGCGTCTTCGCCGCGGCGCCGCCGGTACCTACATCGGCGACATTCTGCGCGAGCGCGATTCATCGCTCTCCCGCTGGCCCGACCGCCGCGGTAAGCCGCTCACGGTGTGGATTCAGCCGTTCTCGATGGTGCCCGATTTCACGCTCGACTACGTGACGAGCGTCCACGCCGCGTTCGACGAATGGGGCGCCGTAAATCTTCCCCTGCGCTTCCGCTTCGTCGACGATTCGATGCACGCCGACGTGCACGTGTCGTTCATCGATCACTTCGACGAGCCGATTAGCGGGCGTACGCGCTGGTCGCGCGACGATTCGTGGGCGATCACGGACGCTTCGATCCTGCTCGCGGTGCATCACTCGCACGGTGAGCAGCTCGACGTCGACGCGATGCGCGCCATGGCGCTGCACGAGATCGGCCATCTGCTCGGCCTCGATCACACCACCGACAGCCTCAGCATCATGGCGCCGCGCGTCCGCGTGCGCGCGCTCGCCGACGCCGACCGCGCTACCGCGCGGCTGCTCTACACCCTGCCCACTGGGCCGCTTCGCTAGCTCGATCAATGAATCGAAGCGATGCGTTCCTCCTCGTCGTTGTCGGTTGCCTGGGCTCATTCGTAGCCGTACAGGTGGCCCACCTCCCGGGGCACGTCCCGCCCCCCGCCGCGGCTCAGGCGGCTCGGACGGCCCGGGCGCTCAACATCGACTCCGTGCTCTCCTCGTCGCCCGACGTGAGCGAGACACTCAGCACGAACGGCAGCTCGCAGTTGTTGCGCGATCCGTTGGTGATCCGAGCGCGCATTGCCGAGGCGCCCGGCACGTACATGCCCGACATGCTCGAGGACCTCAAGCACCAGCTCGTGCGTTGGCCCGACCGTCGCGACGGCGGTCTCCGTGTGTGGGTGCAGACGATGTGCTCGGTCCCCGACTTTGATCTTCGCTATGCACAGATGGCGCGCGACGCGGTATCGGATTGGAGCGGCGACGGCTTTCCGCTGCGCTTCGACTTCGTGCTCGACTCGGCGTCGGCGGACATCCGCATCGTCTGGCTCGACCACTTTCCCCCCGATGCGGGGCGTCGTGTCGGCACGACCAAGCGGCGGAACGATCGCAATGGCTGGCTCTCGCAGGCCGAAATCAGCGTCGCGATCCACGACTCGGCCGGCGCCACGATTCGTCCGGCCGATCTCGCTGGCATCGTGCGTCACGAAGCCGGACACGCGCTCGGTCTCGGCCATTCCCGCGACCCAAAAACGAAGATGTACCCGATCGAGACGGTGAACGACATCACCCCGACCGACCGCGCGACGCTGCGGCTGCTGTACCAGCTGCCGCCCGGGGCGTTGCCGTAGGCGGCGGCGCGCCTTCTCGCTGACGCGTTCGCGCGTGTGCGGATGCGGCTGGCGCCGGAATCGTTCTTGCGATTCGCGCCGACATGAAGAAGCCAGCGCGGCAGTCGACGTTCGACGTCGGCATCGTGGGCGGCGGACCGGCAGGATTGAGCGCGGCGATCTGGACCGCGCGCTACCTCCACGGCGTTGCCCTCGTCGACAGCGGCGATCCACGCAACTGGGAGACGCGCGGCATCTACGGCTACCTCGGCTTCGAGGGCATCCGACCGTCAGAGCTGCGTGAGCGTGGCCGGTCGATCTGCCGCTCGCTCGGCGTCGAGTTGATCGACGCCATCGTGCTGCGCGCCGAAGGAACGGACGCTGGGGAGTTTTGCCTATCGCTCGAGGGCGGCGAACGCGTAATGTCGCGCCGCTTGCTGCTCGCGATCGGCATTCGCGACGTATGGCCCGATATTCCCGGCCTCGAGCACGTGTACGGCGCGAACGCGCACGTCTGCCCGGACTGTGACGGCTACAGCGCGCGCGACAAGAAGGTGGTCGTGGTCGGCAACGGCCGGCGCGCGCTCGGTATGGCGCTCAATCTCACCACCTGGACGCGCGACATCATCATCTGCACCAACGGCCGGCCGCCTGAGCTCGACGAATCGGAATACTGTGCCAAGCTCGACGCGCTCAACATTCCGGTCTTGACCGAGCGCATCGTCCGCGTGTGCTACGAAGGCCGCGCGATCCACTGCCTCATGCTCGAGAACGGAATGCAGCTCGACACCGACAAGCTGTTCTTCACCATTGGCCAGTATCCGGCTGACGATCTCGGCGTGCAGCTTGGCTGCGACCGCGACGACGAAGGCCGCATCGTCGTCGACGAGCATTGTCACACGTCGGTCGAGAACGTGCTCGCGGCGGGCGACATCACCGCGGGTTCGCAGTTGGCCATCCGCGCGGCGGCCGACGGTGCGCGCGCCGCGCTGTCGATGCACGCGTCGCTGGTGCCGGCCGGTCGCAAGCTCGCGCCGCGGCGGCCGAAAGCGACGGCTACCAGGTCAGCGTGACCTTGCGCGCTTTCTTGTCGCGAATGATCCGCACATCGACGGCGTGTTCGCCGCCATGCATGGCAAAGACCCGGCGAAGCTGCGAGACCGAGGTCGCGGGCTCACCCTCCACGTCGACGATCATGTCGCCGGCCCGGAGGCCGGCGCGGTAGCCGGGCGAGCCGTCCGGCGCGTCGGTGACCAGCACACCCTGATCGAGCTTGAGGGCACGCGCCAGATCGGCGTTGACGTTGGTGAGCGTGACGCCGAACCAGCCGTTGGCGATGAACAAAAAGTTCTGCGGCGTGGCCGGCATCGCCGTGACCGGCACCTCTCGGAACATCCGCTTGGCTACCGCGCCGGCCTCGACGTCGCGACGCTCGATGATCTCGTCGGGAACGCGGGCGACGACGATCGGCACGTCCCTGACCTCGCCGTCGCGACGCACGGTGACCGACACGGTCTTTTCCGGCCGGAGGATCTGCGCGAGATCGAGCCGGTGGGTGCGGAGATCCATGCCGTCGTAGGCCACGACGACGTCGCCCGGCACGATGCCGGCGCGTTGAGCCGGCGACGCCGGGTCGACGGACACCACTGCCGGGTAATCGAGATACTCGACGACGTCGCGCCCCTGGCCACGGAACTCAGATTTGAGTCCTTGTAAGTTGAGCCCGATCCAGCCCCGCGGCATCATGACCGCACGGGCCGCGCCGCCGCCCGCGCCGCCGGCCAGCGGGTGGCCTACCATCACCGCTCGCATCAGCGAGTCGATCTGCAGCCTCCGCGTCACGAACTCCGGAGATCCCGGCTGCAGTCCGTCGAGGGCTCGGACGAGCACGAATACGGATTCGCGCACCGCCGCCGACGGCATGATGATCCGGACGAACCCCGTGTCGCGCCCGATCCTGCCGCCGCCGGCGCCGGCGCCGCTCCCCCCGCCCGACTGCGCGAGGGCCGGCACCGCGGGCAGCGCGCCCAAGACGAGCCCGGCGATCGACAGCGCCGCGGCGGCGCGGCGCATTCCTCGAGAAGCCTTCATGATATGCTCATTCAATAGCTGGTGATTCGCATGCTCGCCGGCAGCACGGTGTTCAGTTGGCGAATCGTCGCCTCCCGCTGGCTGAGCGTCGTCAGATAGTAGCCGTTGATCACCGGGTCGTACGGCGCTTCGTCGAGCGCGCGACCCATCACCCGGTACGCCTGGTCGAGCGCGGCCAGCCGCGTGCGCATCGCCCCCGGACTCTCCGGCGCACGACCCGCCGTGTCCGACTGCGCGACGTACGCCGTCGCCGATTGATACGCCAGCTGCGCCCGCGCCTGCGCCATCCGCGCCTCCTCGATCGACGCGAAATGCGCCGTCGAATCGATGCTCGGCGCGCTGTCGGCCGCCGCGGGGTTCGCGGCACCGGGTCCCGGCGTGTTCATCGCCAAAATGCTCGCACCGGCCGTGTACCGGCCGGCCATCATTCCGCCCGCGACGAGCAGTACCGCCGCCGCGGCCTGCAGCCAGAGACTCCGCATCCGGCGCGACACCGACGCCAGCCCGCCCTGACCAGTGTCGAGCACGCCGTCGGCCACGAGCGCGCGGCGCACAGAGCTCCATTCGCTCAGCGGCGCGCCGATCGTCGCCGACTCGTTCGCCGCCAGCTCGCCGAGGTTGCGGTAGACCGTCCGCTCGCGCGCGCACTCCGCGCACCCGGCGAGATGCCCCAGCTCCGCCGTGGTCGGCGACTCGTCGACCAACGCCGCTAGGCGTTCAGGAGACAGGTGCGACATGTTCCGATTCCTTACCGAGTGTGCGTACATCATGGCCGTCTTTGACTTCGATGAGATGCGCCAGGAGCTTCCGCAGCTTCGCGCGCGCCTTGAAGAGTTGTGATTTCGAGCCGCCCGCCGTGATCCCGAGTGACTGGGCGATCTCCTCGTGCGTGTAGCCTTCCACGTCGTGCAGCATGAACACGGCTCGCGCGCCGGGCGACAGCTTGGCTGCGGCTTCCTCGATCGACTGCGCCACGAACGAGCGGTCGGTGTCCGGCTCGAACGAAGCGCTATCCTCCTTCACTTCCGTTTCCAGGCTCGCCAGCCGTCGCGTCTTCCGAAGCGCGTTCAGGGCCCGGTTCACCGCGATCCGGTGCGCCCAGGTGCTGAACGCCGAGTCGCCACGGTAGCTCGGCAGAGCGCGGAAGATCTGAATCCAGACCTCCTGCGCGATGTCGGCCGCCAGGTCCGTGTCTCCCCCCGCCATTCGGCGCACGACCATGTCGATATGGGGGGCGTGCCGAGTCCAAAGGGCTCGGAGCGCACCCTCATCGCCGTCGATTGCGCGCCGGATGATGAGAAGCTCGTGATCCATGTTCAAAGGATTGGTCACGCGTTGCGGCGGAAGGGTTTGCGCTGCGTGCGAGCTCGGCCGTGGAATGCCACGGACCGTCGAGTCGAACGCCGAAACCGCCGCCGTTACACGACCTGGGGTGGCTCGTCGCTCTGCCAACGAATAGTATGCCGCGTGTTGGGGCTTGCGCACCTGGAACACCGGTGCAATTGTGACGTACAGCACTAGAGCAAGGCCGGCTCGGATGTTCCCGCCACCGGTCCGACCAAAATTCCGTTCGCACGACCCCTGCGTTCATTCCGCCTGACAGCGGGTGGCGCGGCTGCTTTTTCGCCAGTTCTGCCTTTGCCCGGGATCCCATCGGTGTTGTCGCTGCTGATTTCTGCGTTCGCTATTTCTTCCGGCGGCGGCCTTCCTATCAAGGCGCCGCGTGCCGTGGGCATGTCCAGCGAGCGGTTGGCAAAAATTGATCACGTAGTCCTCCGCGGAATTTCGGCCGGCGGGTACCCGGGCGCGGCTGTCGTTGTTGGCCGGCGCGGTGCCGCCGTCGTTGAGCGGGGCTTCGGCAAGCTCAGCTGGGAAAGCGGCAGCCCAGCGGTATCGCCGGACCGTACGATCTACGATCTCGCGTCGCTTACCAAAGTCGTCGCCACCACGTCGGCGCTGATGATCCTGTACGACGAAGGCAAGGTTCACCTCGACGATCCGGTATCGAAGTTCATCCCCGAGTTCTCCGGCGGCCAAAAAGATCAGGTCACGGTCCGAATGCTCCTCGAGCACCGCTCCGGACTTCCCGCGGGACGTGATCTCTGGCGCATCGCTCACTCGCCCGCCGAAGCACGGCAAGCCGTGATCGAGACGCCGCTCGTCTGCGCCCCCAACCAGTGCTACGAGTACTCCGACCTCGGCGCCGACATGCTCGGCTTCGTCGTCGAAGCCGCGGCGGGAGAGCCGCTCGACCAGTTCACGCGCGAGCGCGTGTTCGAGCCGCTCGGCATGCACGACACGTTCTTTCGTCCCGCCGATTCGCTTCGCTCGCGCGTCGCGCCCACCGAAGTCGACCCGCCGCGAGGCTATCCGCTCCAGGGCGAAGTGCACGACGAGAACGCCTACGCGCTCGGCGGCGTTGCCGGGCATGCGGGGTTGTTCAGCACCGCGTCCGACCTCTCGGTGTTCGCGCAGATGATGCTCAACGGCGGCGAATACAACGGCTTGCGGCTGTTCGCCGATTCGACCGTGGCGCTGTTCACGACGCGCGCCGCAGGGACGCGCGCGCTGGGCTGGGACACGTGCGGTGGGTCGGGAAGTTGCGGTTCCTACCTCGGCGAAGATGCGTATGGCCACACTGGCTTCACCGGCACCTCGCTCTGGATCGATCCCGATCGTGACATGTTCGTGTTGCTGCTGACGAACCGCGTGCACGAAGCGCGAGCGCGGCGTCCGGCGAAGGTGATTGCCGACGTGCGAGCGGATCTCGCCGACGCTGCGGTGCTCGCAGTCACTGATTTCGGCGACGGGCCAATGATGATGCCGGCGAAGTTTCGCGCCGACAAGGCCGCCGGGTGGAATACGCCGGTGCGCAAGCCGCGCCGGCACGGCGTGAAGAAATCCAGCCGGCCCACGCACCTCAAGTCGAGCGCGTCGTCGCGCGCCAAGGCGTCGGCGCACAAGTCGTCGGCGCATTCGGTGGCCTCGACCACGAAGAAGAAGAGCGGGCGGTAAAGGCTAGAAGAGGTATCCCAGTCCCACGTAGACCGGGGCTGTGGACTGCGACGAATGTCCAACGTCCGTCGCGATAACGAAGCTGCTTCCGAACGCCAGGCGCACGCCGGCTCCAACGCCAACGTGCAGCTGCGCAAGCGCGGAGGATAGCTCCACGCCATCGCTCCACACGCGGCCCGCGTCGGCAAATCCGCTCAGCACAAGCGATGAAGGCCGGCCGAGCATCCCGAAGTCGAGCGCACGCCAACGCAGCTCGTTGTTGGAGAGCAGCATGCCTTTCCCTACGTATCGGTCCTTGGGAAGGCCACGAATGCTGCTCGCGCCGCCGATCCCGTCCTGCGATGTCTGCGTGGTTTGCAGATCGGCCAGCACGTAGAACGGTGCATCGCCGAGCGTGTTCTGTAGCGAGACTCGATTGGCGAGTGTCAGTCGATCCCCAACCGGCAGGTAATGGCGCGCGGTCGCGGTCCAGCGCGTGTAGCTGGATGACGCGCCGAGGCGTGCATCGACGCGTTGGACGAGGAAATCCGCCCACGTTCCCGAGTGCGCGCCGATCTCGCGGTCGCGCGTATCCCAGGTAATCCCGACCCGCAGATAATTGGTGTGCCCGACTGACGGCGTTTCACCCCCGAGCTGTTGCGCGATCAAAGTGGTCCCGCTGTCGAACGGCGTCAGGTCGATTCGATCGGACGACGCCCCGCCGCCGGCGAGGACACGCAGCGCACGAACGCCGACGGTACGTTGCAGATCGAATGCGGCACGGAGGCGGTCGCGCCCATAGCGGTAGAAGTAGCGCGTACCCCCTCCCTCCAGCGTCGGGTCGTATGGCGTATCGTTCCCGATACCGTAGTACGGGGCAGCGAGTTGCTGCTCGCGTCCCACGAACGCGGTGTACCGGTACGGCCGGTCGGATCGCGCCGGCATGTCGTAGAACAGCGTGTAGTCGCGCCGGCCCTCGGTGGTGAGAAATACCGTCGGCTGCAACGTCCAGCGATACGCCTTGTCGGCGCCGTCGTATCCGTACGCGGCGAGCACGACACCGTAGCCGGTCCCTTCGTCGGCGTCGAAGTTGAGTGCAGGCACACCCGTGACCTCGACGCGCCGGGGCGGCGGTGCCTGCGCCGACGCGGGCGACGCGAGCCACGCCGCAGCGGTGATCGGCAACGCCGCCACCGCGAGTTGAATGATTGGGGATCGACGAGCGACGTGGCGCGACATGTAGACTCTCCAGAGCTGGTCGCGCGTATGATGCCGCTCGGAGAGGACGCCAACGATGCGGCGAGTTACGTAGCCGGCACGGCGAAGTGACGTAGGTGGTCCGGTCAAACACGCTGGCTGACCTTGCTCGCTCCCCTGCGACTCCCGATCTTGCACCCATGAGACGTGGAGTCGATCGATGAGCGATGAACCGGTGGGCCCCTCCGCCGAGCAGACCGCGCAGACCGCGCAGACCGCGCAGACCGCGCAGACCGCGCAGACCGCGCAGACCGCGCAGCCACCGAGCGTGGATCAGGTGACGCTCGCGCTCCGCAAAGTGAAAGATCCGGAGTTGAACCTGAACATCGTGGATCTCGGGCTGGTCTACGACGTCACGGTCGAGGGGCCGGACGTGACGATCGACATGACACTGACGTCGCCTGGCTGTCCGGCCGGCCCGCAGATCATGGCCGACGCGGAGCGCACGCTCAAGGCAGTGCCGGGCATCGGTGGCGTAACGGTCAATCTGGTGTGGGAGCCGTTCTGGTCGCCTGACCGCATCGAGCCGCGCGTCCGCGCGTACATGGGCCTCTAGCTTTTCCGCCCGTCAGCGCCCATTCGGCGCGTCGCTGTACGGCGAGTCGTCGTCGTGCTGCGGAGAACCAGGCTTCCGCGCCCGCGGTGGCGCGGCGGTCGGGGCCGCGGCGCCGGATCCGCGATGGTGCGCCAACGCTTTCAGGAAATCCTCACCGAGCACGGCCGCCTGCCAGCGGCGGAGCTCGGAGATTGTCGCCAGCTCGTCGCGCGTCGTGGGATTCTTGCGCGCCACGGCTTCGAGCCGATCGCGCGCACAAAGCACTCCGGGGTCGAGATCGAGCCGCGCGGCGGCCGCGTCGCGCACCGTTTTGAGAGCGTTCACACGCGCGTCGAAGTCCGGGTCCCGGTCCCAGCGAGGCGATTTGGGAAAGCGCGGCAGGCCTGACTCGGGCACCGCCACGCCGCGCCGAACTGCATCGATCAGCTCGCCACCGCGCGCCTCGAGCAGCCCCCGCGGCATCCCTTTGATCGCGCCAAGCGCCTCGCGCGTCGCCGGCTGCTGGCGCGATACCTCGAGCAGTTGCTCGTTGCCGATCACTCGGAAGGTCGCGCGGTCGAGCTCACGGGCGATCGCGTCGCGCCAGGGAGCGAGCTCTCGCAACACGGCGAGCTCGCGCCGGGTGAGATCGCGCGCGCCCTTGATGCGCAGAAATCCGTTGGCCGGATCGTCGTCGGCCCACCGAGTACCCTCGAGGAGGCGGAACTCCTCGCGCGCCCAGTCCAGACGTCCGGCCTGGTCGAGATCGGCCTCCAGCCGGTCGCGCAATTCGAGCAGGTGGATCGTGTCCTGCGCGGCATAGTCGAGCATCCCCTGGCTGAGCGGGCGCATCGACCAGTCGGCGCGCTGGTGCTTCTTGTCTAGCTTGACGCCGAAATAGCGCTCGAGCAGCGCCGCGAGCCCGAAGGCACGCAGGCCGAGCAGTTGCGCGGCGATCCGTGTGTCGAAGATGCGGCGGACGTGCCAGCCATAATCCTGCTGCAGAAGCCGTAGGTCGTAGTCGGCGTCGTGAAAAACGACTTCGACCTCCTGGCTCTCGAGCAGTTGGCCGAGACGGGCCGGCGTTCCAAGGGGCAGCGGGTCGATGATCGCCGTCTTGTCGCGCGTCGAGAGCTGGAGCAGGTAGATTCGATCGACGAAGCGATGGAAGCTGGCGCCCTCCGTGTCGAGGGCGAGCGTGCGCGCCTCGGCTATGGTCCCGAGAAAGCCGTCGACGGCGCTCGAGGTGTCGAGGTAGATCGGCGTGTGCACGCAGGCAATCTAACGGGCATTCTGCTTGCTCGGAGCCGAACTGTGACCGACTCGACCGAGGCCGACCGGCTCGACGTGCAGGCCAGGCACCAGCGTCCGGTCCGGCCGCGCCGCCCTGGATGGCGCAGTGCGGATGTGCTGCGAACCGCGGCGCTGGTGATGGCGATGTACGTCGTCGGCCGGCTGTTCTGGCGCGCCAATCCGCTCTTTCTCATTGCGTTCCTCGGCATCCTGTTCGGGCTCGCCGTATCGTCCGGAGTCGACGCGCTAGAACGATGGCGGATACCCCGCGGGTTGAGCGCGGCGTTGATCGTCGTCGGTTTCTTCGGGATCCTCGTCGGCTTTGGCGCATGGATGGCGCCGACGCTGCACCGGCAAGGGACGGAGCTTCGCCGGCAGCTTCCCGCGGCGCTGGACCGGGTCGACGCCTGGATCAACGCGCGGCAGGACGGGCTGATCGGTATCGTGTTCGGCGGCCTGACGACGGAGGCCCGCGTCGATTCGGCGGTGACCACGACGCCTGCGGCGACGACGACGCCGGCGGCCACCGATTCGGCGACCGCCGCCTCCGCGACGCGGCTGCGCCTGAACGAACAGATGGGCGGGCTGACGCGCTACCTCTTCCCGTTCCTCTCGTCGACGGTGGAGGTCGTTACCGGAATACTCATCATCATCTTCTTGTCCATCTACATCGCCGTCGATTCCGATTCGTATCGGCGGGGCATCGTTCAGCTCTTTCCTCGCCGACGGCGCGAGCGCACCGGTGAAGTGCTGTCGGCGATCGCCACCGTGCTCCGCAGGTGGCTCGTCACGCAGTTGATCGCGATGCTGACGCTCGGCGTGATCACCACCGTCGTCTTGCTCGTGCTGCGGGTCAAGGCGGCCTTCGCGCTCGGCCTCCTGTCGGGGATGTTCGAGTTCATTCCCACACTCGGGCCAATCATCAGCGCCCTGCCGGCCATCGCGATGGGCTTCCTCGATTCGCCGGAGAAAGCGCTCTGGGTGACCATAGCATACGTCGGCGTGCATTTCCTCGAAGGGCACCTGCTCATACCGCTGTTGATGAAGGGCGGCGTCGACCTGCCGCCGGCGCTGACGATCCTGTCGCAGGCGCTGATGGCGGTGCTGTTCGGCTTTCTGGGGCTCATGTGCGCCGTTCCATTGCTCGCGGCGACGAGCGTGGCGGTGAAGATGCTCTATGTGGAGGATGTCGTCGGCGACCCGCGGCGCGGCCCGAACGAGGATCCGGAGAAGGGTGTCGCCACTTAGCTCGCCGGAGGCGCGTCCACTCGCGATCGTCGCACGCTACCCCGCCCTGGCGACGCTGCCGCGGTTGTCGCTCGGCCAATTCCCGACTCCGGTGCATCTGCTCGCCGAGCTCGTCCCCAATCTCTGGATCAAGCGCGACGATCTCACGGCGGACCCGATGGGCGGCAACAAGACGCGCGCCCTCGAGTTGCTGCTCGCGGGCCTCGCGCCAAACGAACGAGTCGTGACCGTCGGCTCGGCCGGTTCGACGCATGCGCTCGCCGTCGCGACCTACGCCGCGCGCCTCGGCGCGCACCCGCTCGTCGGCCGGTGGCGCCAAGCGATGAATCCAACAGCCCTCGAGGTCGCGCGGCGAATCGAGCAGGTCGCCGAACGCGCGCCAATTCACTCCACGCCGGCCGGCGCATACGCCTGGGGATGGATGCAACGCGTGCGCGGTGCGCGATGGATCCCCGCCGGCGGCACGACGCCGCTCGGCGTGCTCGGACATGTCAACGCTGGCCTCGAGCTCGCGATGCAGGTCCATCGTGGCGAGCTGCCGACACCGCGCCAAGTGATCGTGCCGCTCGGAACCGGCGGCACCGCGGCCGGGTTGTCCCTCGCGTTCGCCATCGCGCGGCTCGAGACGCGTGTCGTTGGTGCGCGCGTCGTGCCGAAGGTCATTGGGCGCCGTGGACGCGTCCTCCGCTTGGCAAATCGGGCGGCTCGACTGCTCGAGCAGTTGAGCGGCGAACGAGTGCCGCGCGTCGACGCCGGTGCGCTGGAGGTCGTAGACGAGACCTTCGGCGGCGCGTACGGGCGCGAGTCTCCCGCCGGACACGATGCGGCGCGCCGGCTCGTCGAAGCGACGGGCATCGCGCTCGACGCAACCTATAGCGCCAAGGCATTCGCGCTCGCGCTCGACCGATCCGCGGCCGCGGCGCCCGAGCCGGTCTTGTTCTGGTTAACCTTCGACTCCCGCATCCTCGGCGACCGCGCATCATGACGACCCTGCCCGAAGTCACGTTCCACATCTACCCGACCGATTGCGACATGCTCGGGCATCTCAACCATGCGACGATGCTCAACTTTCTCGAGCGGGCCCGCTGGGCCCTGCTCGAACCGCAGATCGACATCCGCAACTGGGCGCGGCAGCCGGTGTTCTCCGTGGTGCGGCACGTCGACATCGGCTATCTGGCGCAGTCGCTGCCGGGCGAGGATCTCGTCATCCGCTCCGGGTTGCTCGCCATTCGGCGCACGAGCTACATCATCAAACAGGAAGTACGAAAGGTCGGGAGCGACACCCTCATCGCCGAGGCGTCGATCGTCTTCGTGGCCATCGATCAGGAGGGGCGCGCGGTGCCGGTGCCCGACACGTGGCGCACCATGCTGCCGCAGTGGCCTGAGCCTGAATGATCACGATCGTCGGCGACACTGAGATCGCGTTCGATGACATCGGATCGGGGCTGCCCGTGGTGTTCCTACACGCGTTTCCGCTCAATCGCACGATGTGGGAGCCGCAGATCGGCGCCTTCGTCGGCGAATGCCGGTGCATTCCGATCGACTGCCGCGGGCTGGGCGAGTCCGCCGCGGCCCCACCGTATTCGATGGATGGTTACGCCGACGACGTCGCAGGCGTGCTCGATACGCTGCAAATCGAGCGCGCGGTGGTCGTCGGATTGTCGATGGGCGGCTACATCGCGTTCGCCTTCTGGCGTCGGCACCGCCATCGGGTCCGCGCCTTCGTGCTGTCCGACACGCGCGCCGTGGCCGACACCATCGAGAGCGTGGCCAAGCGTCGCGAGCTGATCGAGATCGCCGAAACGCAGGGCAGCGCCGGCGTCGCGAACGCGCAGATCGCGGAATTGATCAGCCCTTCGACGCGCGACAAGCGGCCGGACACGTACGACGCCATGCACCGGATGATCGCCCAGGCGCCGGCCGACGGCATCATCGGCGCCATCGAGGCGATGATCGAGCGCCCGGACTCGACGCCGACCTGCCGCACGATCGACGTGCCGACGCTCGTGATCGTCGGCGAAGAGGACGCGGTGACCCCGACCGCCGATGCGCGCGCGATCCACTCCGCGATCGCCGGGAGCCGCCTCGAGATCATCGGCCAGGCGGGCCATCTCTCGAACGTCGAACGCCCGGCCGCGTTCAATACGGTCGTCGGTGAGTTCTTGGCAACC